>NZ_JAWJWL010000005.1:0-164952 GCF_034721475.1 Burkholderia alba
GCCGAGCAGCCGTCGAGACGGATCTGCGTCTGCGTGTCCTTCAACACCAGCGTCTTGCGGTTGACGAGGCCGTCACCGTAGGCGAGCGTCACCGGCACCGTCCATTGCGTACCCGGATACGCGTTCTTGTTCGGGAACGGCGCCTGCTTGATCGTCACGATGTTCTGGTTCTTCGTGAGATCGCATTGCGTGTCGAGCGACAGCAGCGGCACGCCGGTCTGACGCACGTAGCTGTCGCCGATCGCACCGATCGGTTGACCGCTCGCCTTCGACAGCGCATCCCACAGACGCTTCGGCGTGCCGTTGCCGAACGCGTAGTCGGTCAGATACTGCTGCAGGCCCTTGCGCATCGCCTCCTCGCCGATGAAGCCCTCGAGCATCTTCAGCACGTGGCTGCCCTTGTTGTAGACGAACGCACTCGCCAGGACGACGAAATTGTTGGACCCCCACGCATTGAAGTTCGGCGCGACCGGGAATGCGTCCGGCCCGATGTCCTTGTTGATGACGCGGTAGCGATCCTTCACCGCGTTGATCCACGTGAACTTGTCCGGGAAGAATCGGATCGTCGTCTTCGTCTCGAAGAAACGCGCGAACGATTCGTTGAGCCAGACGTTGTCCCACCAGTCGGCCGTGACGAGATCGCCGAACCACTGGTGCGCGACTTCGTGAGTGAGCACCCGGTCGCCGTAGTCCGACATCGGCTTGCCCGGCTCGGGCAGGATGTCGTCCGCGAACTCGAGAATCGCCCCCCAGTTCTCCATGCCGCCGAAGTTCAGGTTCTTCTGCGCCTTGAACGCGTCGTTGGCCGCGACGGTGTCAAACTTGGTGAGCGGCAGCGGAATGCCGGTGTACTGGTAATAGAAGTTGAGCGCCTGCTTGGTGCGATCCATCGCGGGCTTCGCCCAGTCGCGCATGCCCGGCGGCGTGAAAATGCGCAGATGCATGCTGCCCTTGCCGTCGGGCAGCGGGCTCGTGAAGCTGTCCTCGAGCACGTCGAACAGGCCGCCGCCGAAGAACAGCAGGTAGGACGGCATCGGCGGGGTCTTCTCGAACGACACCAGCTTGTAGCCGCCGCCGACGTTCGCGGCGGGTTTCTCCGCCGCGTTCGACACGACGCGCCATGCCTGCGGCACCTCGGCCGTCACCTCGTAGGTCGGCCGGAATGCCGGCTCGTCCCAGCCGGGGAACCACTGCCGCGACAGATCGGTTTCGCCCTGCGTCAGAATCGCGCCGCTCGTCTTGCCGTCGGTCCCCTTCAGGTCGACGCGGAAGACCCCCTGCGCCGCCGAGCAGCCGGGATACGGATCGACGTCGCAACTGCCGACGGTACCCGTGGCCGGGTCGCCCTTCGACATGAAATTGATGATGCCTCGCCATTCCATATGCAGCGAGTAGGTGCCCGGCGAGATCGATCCGCTTGCCGGACGCAGCTGGTAGTAGTCGCCCTTGCTTTGCGGCGTGGCGATCAGCTGCACGTTGCCCGGCTGCAGCGTGATCTTGCCGTTGGCGAACTGAATCCGGTTCGCGGCGACCACGATCGCGTTGACGGGCTTGAGCACCTTGATTTCGACGTCCGCGCGGCCGTCGAACTGGTTCAGATCGGCGTTCGGACGGAACCAGAGCTTGTAGTTGACCGGCATCACCGTATCGGGCAGCTCGACGGGCTTGGCGCTCTTGTCGACCGGCGTCGCCGCGGTCGGCGCGGTGACCGCGGGGCTGGTCGTCGGGCTGTGCGCCGAGCCGAGCGAGGTGGCCGAGCCGCCCACGCCGCCGTCGTCACCGCCGCAAGCGGCAAGCGCCAGCGCGCCGAGCAGGGAGAGATAGCGGATATTGCGTAGATTTATCCACATGATGAGATCTCGAATAATAATAAGAAGATTCAGTTCCGCATAAATGCGATCGACCGACAATAGCTATCCCTCGCCGCTAATTCGCAGCGAATATAAGCATCGTCGACACTGGAAAGAATCTGAGGCGAACTATGTAAAGATATTCATAATCGACAGCCCTCTGGTGTTTAGTCTTTCTTAATAAACGAATCGTGCTCTTCGACACGTGTCAATCACGACGGATCGCCGATCGCAGGCGACGTCGGGAACCTGACGGCCCGCACTGACAGGCCGTCTTCCCGGGAGACTCGATCCATCCGCCGCTCAAGCTCGCAGGAACGCCGACCGGGACGATCCTGCATCCCGTTCGCCGACTCAAGCATGGCTGAATATACTTCGTAATTTTTCGTAAGGTAATATAAAACTTCACGAAATTTTAAAATGTTACAAATCTTTCATCCGATTGAACCACCTCTATTGATAATTCATAAAGCAGAGATAAAAATCCGCCGGCGAGAGATTGAATAAACCGCGAAGAGGCAATGCCCGGCAAGAAGAGGGGTAAGCGGGAACCCGGCTGGAGCGGCCTCGATCGCCGCGCGCCCCTCGCCTTGCCGGCGCCCGAAGTCCGCCGAGCGCGCGCCGTCCCGCCTCATTCGCGCTCCCGGCCGACTCGATGCCCCTGGCCTGCTCTCGCCACGGCCCGATACCTTGTGACCGGGGCAATAGGCCCTCACGAAGCGCCGGCGAACGATGAACGTCGAACGATTCCGCGTCGACCAAAAGAAAGCGCCCCCGCACCGACGGTGCGGGGGCGTTGCAAGAGCACGCGGCCGAGACGGCGGATGCCGTCGCGCCGGGGCGGCTTACTTCAAACCGAAATCGACCCGGGTCGTCGCGCCCTTGTCCTCGATACCCTTCGCGTCGAGCTTCGGCGCCACCACGAACACGCGGCTCGCATCGACCTTGCCCTCGAGGTACTGCTGGACCGATTGCGCGCGTTGCTGCGCCAGCGTACGCAGCGACGAATCGTCGAGCGGCGCATGCTCGGCGAGCGCCTTCTTCATGTCGTCGTCGGGCAGCGTCTTCTGCAGGCCGACCAGATTGCGCGGCTTCTTGAAATCGGCGGCCTTATACGCCTTGGTCAGGTACTTCTGATACTCGGCGGCATCCACCTTCACGCTTCTCGGATCGACGCTCTCGCCCTGGCCCACCACGTCCTTCATCTTCTGCTGCCGGACCATCCGGTCCACGTACGCATCGCGCAGGCCCGGCAGATCCTTGTCCGGATCGACGCGGCCGATCAGGTCGAGGCGGATCGACGGCTTGTCGGCCAGCATCTTCACGATCGTGTCGAGCTTCTTCTGCGACGCGTCGGTGAGCTGCGACGCGCCGGGCGCGAACTCGACGTAGCCGAGTTCCTCGCCGCCGCCGCCGAATGCGTTCGCGAGCAGCGTGAACGGCGACGTCACCGCCTTCTGCAGCAGGTTCAGCACCGCATGCCAGATCAACCCGCCGATGCTGAACTCCGGATTCGACAGCGAACCCGACACCGGAATGTTCACGTCGATCTGGCCGCGCGAGTTCTTCAGCAGCGCGATCGCGAGCCGCACCGGCAGCTTGGTCGCGGTGTCGTTCTGAACGTGATCGCCGAAGGTCAGCTGATCGATGAAGATGTGGTTGTTCGCGGTGAGCTGGTCGTTGTCGAGTTTGTAATGCAGGTCGACATTGAGCTTGCCCTTCGTGATCGGATAGCCCGCGTATTTCGCCGAATACGGCGTGAGGTTGGTCAGCTCGATATCGTGCGCGCTCGCCGTCAGGTCGAGCGCCGGCTTGTCGATCAGCGGATTGACCGACCCCTTGATCGTGATCGGGCCGTTCGCCGCCAGCTTCGCGGCGACGTCGACCGGCGCGGCCGTGGCCGAATCGGTGCCGAACGCGCCCACCGTGCCCTTGATCGCGACCAGATCCGCCGTGTAGTTCGGCTTGATGAAGTTGTCGGTATAGCTGACCCGGCCGTTTTGCAACACCAGTTGCCCGAAGTGCAGGCGGACCGGATGCGACGGCGCGGCGGCGGCCTTCACGACCACCGGCACCGACGCACCCGACGCCGGCGCGGCAGCGGAAGCCGGCAGCGCGGCCTCCGGCTGCGACGCCGCCTGCGGCGTCAGCGGCACTGGCTCCTTGCCGCTCGCGTCGCGCGTGAGCGACTGCGCGGGCCCGGTTTCCTTCGCGACCACGTCTCTCAGGTTCAAGCGCCCTTGCGCGTCGAGCAGCACGCGGCCGTAGAAATTCGAGAAGGTGACGCGCGCCGCATCGACGTCGGTGCCGCGCGTATCGTCGAAATTCGCCTTCAGGTTCGACAGCGCCAGCGAGCGCCAACCGGCAAACGGATCGGAGGTCGCCTTGTCGAGCATCCGCACGTCGACGAGCGCGGCGTCGCCGCGGTACGAGGCCTTCGTCACGCCCTTCGCCTGCGCGAACGCCAGGTCGCCTTTCGCATTGAGCAGCGCGCTCGCGACCGTCGCGTTCAGCATGCTGCCGAAGTACGGCTCGAACGCCGCCGCATCGAGCCGGTCGCCGTTCAGCTTGAGACCGAGCTTGAGCGGCGAGGCGGTCACGTCGCCGGATACGTTCAGCGAACCCTTGCGGTTCAGCGTCGTCTTCAGCGCGATCGGCAGCGGCTTCGACAGATCGTCGCTGATCTGCTGCACCTTCAGCTGCAGCGGCGCGAACGCCAGTTTGACGGGGCGCGGCGTCGAGTTGTCGGTGAAACTGGCCTTCGCGTCCGTCAGGTTCAGCTCGCCGATCTTGTAATGCCAGGACGGCGCGGCCTGCTGCGCCTTGTGCGCGACCGTGCGCGCGGGCACGCTCTGGTGCGGGCCGGCGAGCGCGGCGAGATCGACGTCGCCGTTCTTCAGGCGCTGCACGTCGAGCGCGAGCCCGCTCGCGTCGACGCTCGCGATTTCCGCGGTACGCGCCGCCACGTCGATCTTCGTCACCTTCACGTTCGCCTGGGGCAGCACGATCGCCGGCGCCTTCGCATTCGCATTCGGCGTGGCGATCTTCAGCGATTTCAGATCGAGCGTGCTGTCGCTGACCTGCGCGTCGAGCGGGGTCTTCGACCAGTCCACCTTCGCGTTCACCATCGTGCTGAGCGCGCCGTCGAGCACCTTCGCCGCCGTCACCTCGCCGAGATACGGCTGCGCGATCGGCAGCGGCAGCGCGTCGACCGTCAGCTTCGCGTCGGCCTGCTGCGCGGCCAGACTGAATCCGCCCTCGGCCTTCACCGCGCCGCCGCGCGCCAGCTCGGTCGACAGCGTGTAATGCGCGGGCGCCTTGCCTTGCAGCGAGAAATCGGCGAGCGTCGCCGCGACCTGCGTCAGCGACACCGTGGTGGCGGGCGCCGGCACGCTGTCGTTGACGTTGATCGTGCCGTCGTTGATCGCGAAGCGCTTGATCGTCAGGTCGAGCGGCTCCGGCTTGCCGGCCTCGGTCTTGCCCGCCGATGCGGCGGCCGAAGCGCCCGATGCCGCCTCGGCCTTCGCGGCGGGCGCGCCGGCCAGCTTCTCGACATTCAGCACGCCCCGCTTGTCGCGGGCAAGGTCCACCACCGGCTGGTCGATGCGGATGTCATCGAAGTGCAGGCTGTTGCGCAGCGGCTCCAGCTGCGCGGCCGCCACGTGGACGGCGCGGGCGGCGAACAGCGGCGCGTTGGCCGGATCCGTCACCTTCGCATCGTTCAGGTCGACCGTGCCCGACACGCGCAGCGCGGGCGTCTCGCCGGACATCACGAAATTCACCGTCAGGTCGCTCGACAGCTTGCCCGACTGCACCGCGACCGGCAGCTTGGTCGGCACGTAGGACAAGAGGCGCGGCACATCGAGGCCGTCGAATTTCAGGTTGACTTCCGATTCGCGCGACTCGGCGAACGGCTTGGTGCGCCCGTCGATCGAGATCGGGCTGCCGTCAAGCCGCGCGTGCAGCTTCGGCTGCACGAAGACGCCGGTCTTCGACGGCAACGTCGCGATGAACGGGATGCCGAGCGACCACTGGTCGATCACGTGCTTCGCGTTCAGCAGCCGGTCGTCGAACTCGATCCGGCCGTCGGCGACCTGGATGTTGGAGACGGAGAAACGGGCGGGCTTGCTGTCGGGCTTCGACGGCGCCGAAAACTTGTCGATCAGGTCGGTGAAATTGAAGCGCTGCGCATCGTAGCGGACGATGTGCAGACGCGGCGCATCGAGCTTCACCTCGTTGACGATCGGCGCCCCGCGAAACAGCGACAGCCACGACGGCCGCACGGTGAGTTTGCCGATGTCGACGAAATCGCCTTGCCCGCCGCGCTCGCCGAGGTGAATGCCGTCGGCTTCGAGGTTCAGCGTGTAGGGATTGAGCGCGATGCGCCGGATCGTCGCCGGGCGGTCGAGCTGCCGGCTCAGCTGCTGCTCCGCGATATGGCGGATCAGCGGCGGCGCGGCGAAAAAGCCGAGCAGTCCGAACAGCACGAGGAAGATCAGCACACCGAAGCCGATGCGCCGGGTGCGGCGCGCACGCGCGATGCCGCCGAGTTTTTGCAGGGTCGAGTTGACGGTTTCTTTATTGAGGCTTGCCATACTGGATTGCCGTTGGGACGGCGCTTGAGCGCCGTCATGAGAATCAGGACCGAGGCGTCCGGCTTTCGGAAGTATAGGCGCTAGGCCTTGCACCACGCGCCGACGCGGCCCTCATCGAGCCGCATCGGCGTTCGTATGACGATCGGAACGCGAAGGCGTTCACTGCCGCTCGACGGCGGGCGGCTGCCAGCTGCCGTCGGCAGCCTGTTTTTTCGGCGCGTACAGGCGCAGCGCCAGTGCGAAGTCCGCGCGGGGCGCGGGCAGCCAGTTCGAGGCGCGCGCGCCTCCGGGCGACGCGGCCGAGACCACGATCTCGATCGACCCGTCGCGATTGCGGTGCAGCCGGTCGCGGGCGCCCAGCGAGCGGCGCGCCTGGCGCAGATCCGGCAGCGCACCGTCCGCCGTGTACGGCGTCAGGCTCCAGAACGCGCGCGCGGGCGGCAACGCGTTCGCGGGGAAGCGCAGCACGTAGCGGTTCGCCCCGTTGAGCGGCTGCCCGTCGCTGTCGGTCCTGACGACGGCGAGGGTTTCGTCATCGCGCGTCGCGGCGCCGAGCTGGGTCGACGCGGCATAGGCGCGCAGCGCGTAGTCCTGCCCGTAATTGCCTGCTCCGTCGCCGATCCAGCTCCAGCCGTTCGCCGCGAGCAGGTTGGACGGCGGCGCGGCGAGCCGCGCCCGCGCCTCGGCCACGCCGGCGGTCGCCGCCGTCAGGCGGTCGCCCGACCACAGCGTCGGCGTTCCCGCCGTCACGCCGATATCGGCCAGCATCGCCTGCGCGTGCGCATCGCCCGACGGCGCCGGATTGTCCTGCAGCGCCTGCGCGAAACGGCTGAAGAAGGCCGTCGGATCGAGCGCCGCGACCTGCTCGGCGGACGTGCCGCCGCTCGCCGCCTCGGCGGGCGCGCTGCCGGCATGGACGGCCATCGACGCGCCGCGCGTCGCGCCGGTATAGACGGAGAGCGGCACCACGCGGATCGCGCGCTGCAGTTTCTTCACGGCGGTCAGGTCGCGGCCGCCGCTCGTCTGGATCCGGACTTCCAGCCACGCGTTGCGGGCGGGCACGTCCACCCGGGTGACGCCGGACGGCAGCGTGCCGGTCCAGCCGGCGCCGACGAACGCAATCGTTTGCGGTTTGCTGACGCCGGAGCGAAGGTTCGCCGTCGCGCCGCTCGACCAGAGCACGTTGGTCCACATGTCGAGCGCGCGGGCGTCGAGGTAGCGGCCGCGCGTGTCGGGCAGCGCGACGATCACGGGCTCGGCGCCGACGTCGAGCCAACCGGCCGAATCGAGCGTATCGACGCCCGGCAGCGGCGGATACGATGCGCCGACGGGCGGCAGCGCCTGCGCATGGCGCAGCGTGTTGACGGGAGCCTGGCCGGGCTGAGCGCCGTCGCCGCCGGTGGCGGCTTCCTTCGCGACATCCATCAGCACGAGCGGGTAGGCGTAGAGGTAGGAATCGGCGACCTCGCTGCGCATCCAGCCGGTCTTGCGCTGAATCACGTCGGGCGGGGACGCACAGCCCGCCAGCAGGGCCAGAACGGCGAGCGACGCACACACGCGTCGCACGGAGGCGGTTTCTCGTTCGATTTTTATCATTTGATGGCGCGGCAGACGCGCAGCCAGGCTGCGCGTGTTGGTCGGCGGCCCGCGCATGCGTGTTGATTCCCTCGTAGCGTGTGCGCTGGCCGTGTGAAGCTATATTTCCGGATGGGCTGTATCGTACCCTCCGCACCCGGACGAAAACAATGCTCGCGTAGGGGAAAAACCGGATTCTGGCCGATTACCGCATCATTTGGCACGAATACCGAAACCGCCCCCCTGACTGGTCGTCGGGTTCCCCCAATGCGTTCGAGGAGCATCCATGTATCTGCCCGCTCATTTCGACGAAAGTCGGACCGAGGTCCTGCAACAGCTGATCGCGGACCATCCGCTCGGCGCGCTCGTGACGGTCGGACCGGACGGTCTCGACGCCAATCACCTGCCGTTCGAGTTCGAACCGGGCGCCGGCGGACGCGGCACGCTGCGCGCCCATGTCGCCCGCGCCAATCCCGTGTGGCGGGAAGCGGCCGAGCGACCGGACACGCTGGTGATCTTCCAGGGTCCGTCCGCCTATCTGTCGCCGAGCTGGTATCCGGGCAAGCTGGACACCCATCGCTTCGTGCCGACTTATCAGTACATGGTGGTGCACGCGCACGGCCGGATCACGGTACGCGACGACGAGCGTTTCGTGCGCGGACTGGTGGCGCGGCTGACCCGCAAGATGGAGGCCGGCGAGCCGGTGCCGTGGAAGATGAGCGATGCCCCGGCCGACTTCATCGACCAGATGCTCGCCGCGATCGTCGGTCTCGAGATCGACGTGACGCGGCTCACCGGCAAGTGGAAGCTCGGCCAGAACCGCGACGCGCGCGACCGGATCGGCGCCGCCGAACGGATGCGCGAGCGGGGCGGCGACGAGCGGACGGCGGTCGCGGACGCGATGGCGAAGGCTGGAGCGCGAGACGCTTGAGGGGGCCGGGTTGGTGAGGGGGCGCCCGGAGGCGCCATATCCGCGTCCTGTCGTTGGGCAGCCGATTCAGCGGCCCCCAACCATTCTTGCGCCATGAAACCGTGCATGCACGGGCAGGTCAGCGACTCGCCATCGCCTCCAGCGCGGCGCGGGCAAGAAACCCGCTTTTACCCGGGCAGTATTCGGCAATGGCCGTCGAAAACGAAGTGCCCGCTTCAGCCTTGCATGCCAACAGCCTGTTGAACATCACAGCAAGGACATGTCGAACACTTCAATCTGGCTAATCAGGCAAGGGGTTAATCATGGTGTTTCGTCGTCATGTATTCCGAGGGGTCTCGGTCGCGCTCGCCGCGTTGTGCATCCAGGCGGCGCCCTTGTATGCGCAATCCACGCCCGGCATCCCCGATCCCGCGGCCGTCGGCCTGACTCCGGGCGTGGGGCAGGACGGCGCGCCGACCGTGTCGGCCTGTTTTTATAATTACCGTACCAAGGTGATTGCCGGTTTCCCCACCCAGATCGCGTCAGGATGGATCGTCACCAATCAGCGCAGCAATTCGTATTGCACCGCGCCCGGCGGACTCCCCAGTCCCAATTGGCAGGAAATGACCTATTTCCTCAATTTGCCTGTCGGCACGACCATTTCGGCATGCTGGAGCTTTTCCTGGCCGACAGGATGGCAACCCATCGGATACTCTTCCGATCCGACCAAATGCGGCTATTACCCGAGCGGCTATCCGGCAGGCGCACAGCCTAATGTGGTGTTCTTGAAACGCACGCAATAACAAGCGCGACGTCCAGGCGCATCGGCATGGTTGGAATGCAATCAACCCCTTCCGGCCCGCGCCTGGCCTCGCTTTTTCGCGCCGCCGAACCGGGGACGGATCATTCCGCCCGGCGCGTATTTCCCGCCGTTTGTCAGCTCACCGATATCGCCGGATTCCCTCAGCAGCGCATCAGCAAGCGGCGTGACCGGCCAAGCCTTGCCTGCCGCCCTCTTCGCTAAGCCGAATACCTTGCCGGAAGCGGACATGACGGTCCGACGCAGGCTGGTTCGATGACAATGACTGCCCAGGTCGCTCATAGCCCCGCCGATCCCACCCAATCCGTTCCCCCTCACCCGCTTTCCGAGCGCCCCTGAATCCCGAGGAGGCGGATCCGATCACGACAGAGCAAGGATTCTGCTGAAACAACGCAAAGATCCCTTGACCTTCCCATCATTGGAACGTTGATACTGCACAGGTCGGCGGTCGTTCCGCCTCCCGCACCGGTTATCGACATGACAGATCTCTCCCATCCAACGGCCTCCGCAACAACCGAACTCGAAGTGGAAGGCATGCGCTGCGGCAGTTGTACCGGACGCGTCGAGAAAGCGCTCGCGCAGGTGCCGGGCGTGGTCGCGGCCAAGGTCGACCTCGCCGCGAAAACCGCGACGGTCGAGGCAGCGCCGGAAGTCGCCGCCGCACAGTTGATCGACGTGCTGGCCGCGGCCGGTTATCGGGCTCGGCACGTGGCGGCGGCCGAGACTGCCGTCGCCGCCCACATGCACGATGTCCAACCGACCCCGCCCGCTGCCGCCCATCCCATCACGCTCGATATCGCCGGCATGACCTGCGGCGGCTGCGCGCGGCGCGTCGAGAACGCATTGGCCGGGACGCCCGGCGTCACGCGCGCGACAGTCAATCTCGCCGAGCACCGCGCGACGGTCGACGCCAACGCGGAGGCCAGCGCCGAGCAGCTTGTCGCCGCGGTGAAGCAAGCCGGCTATCTCGCGACACCGGTGGGGAACGCTGCCGCCGGCGATTCATCGCCGCTCGGCCACCCCGTGACCTTCGTCCCGACGAGCCCCGCACCGGTAGCCCACGCACCCGACGCACTCGCCAGCATCGAACTCGACATCGACGGCATGACCTGCGCATCCTGCGCCGGCCGCGTCGAAAAAGCGCTCGCGCAGGTACCCGGCGTCACGCGCGCATCGGTCAATCTGGCGACCGAAAAAGCGACGGTCGAAACGGCAACCAAGGTCCCGACAAGACAACTCGTCGATGCGGTCAAGCAGGCGGGCTATCGCGCCACGCCCGTGGGCGACACGGCCGTCGGCGATTCATCGGCGCCCGTCGCGTCGACGATTCCCTCACCGACGGCCAGCCCACCCGCCCGCATCGAACTCGACATCGGCGGGATGACCTGCGCATCGTGCGCCGGACGTGTCGAGAAAGCGCTCGCCCAGGTACCCGGCGTCACGCACGCGTCCGTCAACCTCGCGACCGAACAGGCGACGATCACGGCCACGCCCGCCGTCACGGCTGCTCAGTTGATCGCCGCCGTGACCGGAGCAGGCTACCGCGCGACGGCCGCCGCTCCGGCCACCCCCGCCGCCTCCGGCGCACGGAGCCCGCTGAGTCACGACAACCGCAAACGCGCCGAAGCCCGCCGCGAACGCAACCTGGTGATCGCGTCCGCGGTGCTCACCGTGCCGCTCGTGCTGCCGATGCTCGCCGCGCCGCTCGGCATCGCGCTGACACTGCCCGGATGGCTGCAACTCGCGCTCGCCACCCTCGTCCAGGCCGGCTTCGGCGCCCGCTTCTACCGCGCCGCGTGGCATGCCGTCAAAGCCCGCGCGGGCAACATGGATCTGCTCGTCGCGATCGGCACGTCGGCCGCGTACGGCCTCAGCGTGTGGCAAATGGCGCGCCATCCCGGCGCCGACGCGCATCTGTACTTCGAAGCGTCGGCCGTCATCATCACGCTGGTGCGCTTCGGCAAATGGCTCGAGGCCCGCGCGAAGCGCCAGACTACCGATGCGATCCGGGCGCTCAACGCGTTGCGCCCCGATCGCGCGCGCATCGTCGAACACGGCGTCGAGCGCGAGGTGCCGCTCGCGCAGGTGCGGGTCGGCACGAGCGTGGCCGTCAAGCCGGGCGAACGGATTCCCGTCGACGGCGAAATCACCGCCGGCGCGACCCATATCGACGAATCGCTGATCACCGGCGAGAGCCTGCCGGTGCCGAAAGCCCCCGGCGATCGCGTGACGGCCGGCTCGATCAACGGCGAAGGCGCGCTGACCGTCGTCACCACCGCGATCGGCGCGGAAACCACCCTGGCCCGCATCATCCGGCTCGTCGAATCGGCGCAGGCGGAGAAGGCGCCCATCCAGCGGCTCGTCGATCGCGTCAGCGCGGTGTTCGTGCCCGCGATCCTCGTCATCGCGCTCGTCACGCTGGCCGGCTGGCTGATCGCCGGCGCGCCGGCCGAGACGGCGATCCTCAACGCGGTCGCGGTGCTCGTGATCGCATGTCCGTGCGCGCTCGGTCTCGCCACGCCCGCGGCGATCATGGCCGGCACCGGCGTCGCGGCGCGCCGCGGCGTGCTGATCAAGGATGCGCAGGCGCTCGAACTGGCGCAGCGCGTCTCCGTCGTCGCATTCGACAAGACCGGCACGCTGACGGAGGGCCGGCCGGCCGTCACGGCATTCGACGCGATCGGCCTGCCGCGCGGCGACGCGCTCGCGCTCGCGGCCGCCGTGCAGCGCCACAGCGATCATCCGCTCGCCCGCGCCGTCGTGGCGTCCTTTGCGGACGACGCCGATGCGCGCCGCTCGCCGCTCGCCGACGCGTCCGTCGACGACGCCCGCGCGGTGGCCGGGCGCGGCGTCGAGGCGCGCGTCGACGGCACGCCGATCGCGCTCGGCAGCGCACATTGGATGAGCGAGCTGGGCATCGCCGCGCCGCCCGGATTCGCGCGGCGCGCGGCCGAACTGGAGGCGGCGGGCAACACCGTGTCGTGGTTGATGCGCGTCGACGCGCCCTCGGCCCCGGGCACCGCGCTCGCGCTGATCGCGTTCGGCGACACGGTCAAGCCGCGCGCGCGCCAGGCGATCGAACGACTCGCCGCGCGCGGCGTTCGCAGCGCGCTCGTGACCGGCGACAACCGCGGCAGCGCGGCGGCCGTCGCGACGGCGCTCGGCATCGCCGACGTGCATGCCCAGGTGCTGCCCGACGACAAGGCACGCGTCGTCGCGGAACTGAAACACGACGGCGCCGTCGTCGCGATGGTCGGCGACGGCATCAACGACGCACCCGCGCTCGCCGCCGCCGACGTCGGCATCGCGATGGCGACCGGCACCGACGTCGCCATGCACACGGCGGGCATCACGCTAATGCGGGGCGATCCCACGCTCGTCGCCGATGCGATCGACATCTCGCGCCGCACCTACCGGAAGATCCAGCAGAACCTGTTCTGGGCGTTCGTCTACAACCTGATCGGCATCCCGCTCGCGGCGTTCGGCCTGCTGAATCCGGTGATCGCGGGCGCGGCGATGGCGTTTTCGAGCGTGAGCGTCGTGGCCAACGCGCTGCTACTGCGTACGTGGAAAGGCGACGCGGCACGCCGGACCGGCGCTTGATCCTCGTTCGCACCTGTCTCGAAGAGCCCATAAAAAACGCGCGAACCGGGAAGTGAACTGCACCCCAAAGGTTGAATTGATGTCCAACTTTTGGGGTGCAGTTCAGAATCCGGTTCGCGCGTTTTCTTGTCGGCCCGACGCTTGCCCGCTAGCGCGACGCGACCGGCTTGATCATCGTCGTCGTCACTTCGGCGTAGCCCTGCCCGCGATACAGCGCGCGCGCGGCCGCATTGTGATTGAACACCGACAGGCCCAGCTCCGTCACGCGCAACTCCCGCGCCTCGTCCTCGATCGCCAGCAGTACCCGCGTCGCGACACCCTGGCGCCGAAACGCCGGTTCGACGTCGAGATCGTAAATGAAGAGCGTGCGGTGCGGCCCTTCCTCCACCACCGCGTACCAGACGAAAGCCAGCACCTCGCCCTGCGCGGATTCACGCACCGTCAGCAGCACCTGGTTGTCGGTCAGCAGCCCGTCGGGCAACAGCACATCGAGGCACGCGGACGCGCGCTCGTCGGCATCGACCGGCGCGTTCTGGCCGGACTCGATCAGATCGCGCGCGTAGCTCGACACGGCGCGCTGGCGGTAAAGACGGAATTCGCCCTGGGTCATCGGTCGCATCTGCAGCATGCCGCACCTATGCGAAGCGGGAGATAACACCGAGTGTAGCGGGCAGGACCGGGTTGCGCGCAAGCGCTCCGGCAGAAACAGCGAGGAAACGGCAACGCCCGGCGCGAACGCGCCGGGGCGGAGAATCAGTGACGAATCAGACCGAACAATGCAACGTGCGACTTGCGCACCCGTTCCGCTTCGGCATGACGGGCTGCATACGAATAGTCGGCGTCGAGCGGCAAGTGCGGCGACGCAAAGAGTTCGTCGATCTTTTGAAGCAGAGCGAAGATGAGGCTCATGTGCGACTCCTGTCAAAAATGGCTAGGGTTTTCCCTTAATACGAATATTAAGGGTTTTCCCTAGCCATGACTAGTGCGTCGCAGCATTTTCTTTGGAGGAATCCATCGATCGCCCGGTTCGGCAGCGCGGCGTTGCGGCGGCACAACAAGCCGGCGCGGCTTGCGATCCGGCTCGATTTATCGCGACCGGAGCCGCCGCGACCGCTTCTCGACAGGCTTGGCGGCAACGGCGGACCGGTTGGTCAGCCGCTCCACCTGCGCGCCCTGTTCGTCCTGCCGCTGAGTCAGCGTGATCAGGTTCGCTTGCTGGGTCTCCTGCGTGGCGGCAAGGCGGTCGATCCGTTGCTGCAGCGCAGCGGAATCACGCTTCAGGCGGGACACTTCCATCGTCTGGGTGACCAGCGCCACGATGCCGATCAGCGCCACCACCGCCAGCGCGAGCATCAGCCGGTTCACCCGGCGCATTTCCACGCTCGCGGCCCGGCGCAGTTCGACGGTTTCGGCTTGCAGCGCCCGGATCCGGTCGGAGAGCGGCTGCAGATGCGCATTGAGATCGATCGCGGGCGCGACATCGGAACGCGGCGCGTCCGGTGCGGCGGCGACATCGCCGGCGTGCGCATCCGGTTCGGGCGACGCCGGGCGGCGCTTCGCCGCCTGCTGGCTGTCGCGCGTCGTTGCCGCGCCACGATTCGCCGGGCCGGAGTCGGTGCGTCGCGCAGCCGGGCGGCGCGGCGTGGCCGCCGGCCGGGTTGCGCTCGCGGGCAGCGCGGCCGGACCGGGAACCGGCGATACGGAAAGGTCCGGGGCATCATCCGGCACGGTGCCGGGAACTTGTGACGGTTCGCCCTTCGTGCCAGGAGGAACCTTCAAATCGACATCGACCGGCGCACCCGCACGGATTCCCGTGTCGGCGCCATCCCTTGCACCGGTTTCGGCCTTGGCGCTGGCCTCAGGCTTCGTGTTGGCCTCAGCCTTTGTGCCTGCTTCAACCTTTGCGCCAGCTTCAGCCTTCATGCCCACTTCCGCCTTCGTGTCGGCTTCAGCCTTCGTGCTGACCCCCACCTTCGTGCCGGCCTCAGGCTTCGTACTGGCCTCAGCCTTTGCGGCAGCCTCCGCCTTCGTATCGGTTTCGGCCTTCGTGCTGGCTTCCGCCTTCGCACCAACTACAACCTTCGCATCGGCTGCCGCCGTCCTGTCGGCCGCGACCTTCGTACCGACCTCGGCTTGCACTTCGGCATCGGACTTCGCACCGGCGTCGACCGCAACCGACGGCGGCGCCGATCCGACCGATCCAGCCGATCGCGCCACCGGCTCCGACGCGGCAACCGCCGGTTCGCCGCCTTGACCGTCCGCTACCGGCGCAAGCCGCCCCGCATCCTCCGGCACCTCGAAACCGTCGAGACTGCGTTGCCGCACGTCGGCCGGCGTATCGTCGAAAGCCTCGACGACCGTGTCGCGCGCAACGCTGTCGCGCGGGTCGGCGCCGTGACCGCCGAACAGGTCGAGCGTGTGTTCGTCGCGCACCGCGTCGCCGGATTGCGCGTCGCTATCGGGCCGCGCAGCGGCGCGGGCCGGCGCGCGGCCGACAGCGGCAACGGCGCGCGGCCGGCGCGGCTTGCCGGTCGAACGAGGGGAACGGGGAGATGCTGCGGAATCGGTCATGGGGCGTACAGCAGCGCACCGTACGGGCGCCGGGCAAATACTGCGAATAGCGGGAAGGCCGCATTGTCTCATGCCGCGTGCCGGGCCCCGCAGCTTATTCGTCGGGCAGCGCGCTCTGCCGGTCGCTGAATCCCTTCACGCCGGGCAATTGCCGCACTGTCGCGCAAATGCGCTCGTACTCCGGCTCCGACACGCGCCCGAAAGCGATCGTCACCTCGTCGCAGTCGGACGCATCCTCGCTCTGCTGGACGATGAACTGCTTGATCCGCGCGCTGTCGACGCCGAGCGCCGTATGCACCGAATGAAACGTCAGCGCGCCGCGCTCGACCATCAGCGACATCTGGCGGCGCTGCCGCACCGTGATGTAGCGGCGCTCGAGCGGCTTGATGCCCGCCAGGATGATCAGGATGATGATCGTCGCGGCGATCGACGCCGTGTACAGGCCGCCGCCGACCGCGAGCCCCACGGCCGCCACCGACCACAGGCTCGCCGCCGTCGTCAGGCCGCGGACGATTTCGCCGCGCAGCAGGATCGATCCCGCGCCGAGAAAGCCGATCCCCGATACGACCTGCGCGGCCATCCGCGACGGATCGAGGTCGACGTGCGGTTGCCCGAGCACATCGGCGAACCCGAACGCCGAGACGATCATGATCAGCGCAGAGCCGACGCACACCAGCATGTGCGTGCGCAGGCCGGCCGCCCACGACAGGCGCTCCCGCTCGAAGCCGATCACACTGCCCAGCGCCGCCGCCAGAACGAGCCGCATCACCAGTTCAACATTGTTCAGCATGCTTTCACTCCTGTTTTTGTACGGTGGAATACACGGCACCCGGTCGAGTTGCATTATCCTTGCCCTCGGCGCAGCGTGCGTCCGTCTGATTTCCCATCGTTTACCGCGTCGTTATCCGCCATGTCCGCGTCCGACCCAGCCTCCGTCCAAGCCGCCCAGTTGCGCGATCACTTCGCCCGCATCGTCCTGCCGATGTGGCGCGGTCCCGGTTTCGACCGCGCGCTGCAGTTGCCGTTCGAAGCCGTCGCGCCGGGCACGCATGCGCCGCTGCCCGCCACCCGCTATCGCGCGATGGCCTGCGCGCGGCAATTGTTCGTGTTCTCGCAGGCCGGCGACGCCGATCACGCCCACACGCTGTTCGCCGCATTGTGCCGCCAGTTCCGCGATCTCCGCCACGGCGGCTGGTTCTACAGCATCGACGCGCAGGGCGCGCCGCTCGACCGCACCAAGGATCTCTACACGCACGCATTCGTCGTGTTCGCATGCGCGGAATACTTCGCGGCGTTCGGCAATCGCGACGCGAAGACCGTCGCGAGCCACACCGCATCGCTGATCGAGACGCGCTTCGCGCGCCAGCCCGGCAACGCGCTGCTCGACGCCGCGCGTAGCGAGAATTTCTCGCAGACGGCCGAGGGCCCGCTGCAGAATCCGCTGATGCATCTGACGGAAGGCTGGCTCGCGGCCGGCCGCGCGTTCAACGATGCGGCGTACGACGCCGCGCTGCTGCGCACCGCTCAGGCGGTGGAGCGCACCTTCGTCGACCCGGGCACCGGCTGCATCGCCGAACTGCCGCTAGGCAGCACCGGCAACCGCTTCGAGCCCGGCCATCAGTTCGAATGGTTCTATCTGGTCAGCGCCGCCGGAGCGAGGCTGGCCGGCACCGGCCTGCCGCAGGCGCTCGCGCGCGCCTACACGTTCGCGCAGCGGCACGGCGTCGATGCGCAGACGGGCGGCGTCTGCGCGGCCACCGACGCGCACGGCGCATGCATCGACGGCACGCAGCGCATCTGGGCCCAGACCGAATACCTGCGCGCGCTCGCGACGCACGTCGGCACCGGCGCCGACGCGCTCGCGCAACAGATCGAGCGGTTCGGCGCGCGCTTCCTGCACCCGCGCGGCTGGTACGAATGCAAGACCGCGCAAGGCGACGTATCGCGCACCGACATGCCGTCGACCACGCCCTACCACCTCGCCACCGCCTACGCGGCGCTGCCCGGCCGCGCATGATCCGCCGCGCGCGGAACGCTCGCCGGCGCAACCGCAGCATGCGCTTCGTTCCAAGCGCCGCGCGGCAGATCGAGCGCCACGGGTGAAGTCGCTGAAGGCTGATCCCGAGGCAGGAAGTCCGGCCATCGGCGCAATGCCGCCGGTCGACACCATCGCCCCGACGAGGCACGCGGCCCGCGAACCCGGCATACCGGCGCCGGCCTGATCCCTGATCCCTGATCCCTGATCCCTGATCCCTGATCCCTGATCCGCCTGACCCAACCGATCCAACCGATCCAACCGATCCAACCGATCCAACCGATCCAACCGATCCAACCGATTCAACCGATTCAACCGATTCAACCGATTCAACCGATTCAACCGATTCAACCGATTCAACCGATTCAACCGATTCACCCGATTCAACCGATTCAACCGATTCAACCGATTCACCCGATTCAACCGATTCAACCGATTCAACCGATTCAACCGATTCAACCGATTCAACCGATTCAACCGATTCAACCGATCGGGCCGACCCAACCGATCGGGCCGATCCGCCCCTCCCGCTCAAGCCGCTTCGAACGCCCCCAGCGCCGGCGCCTCCGGCGCATGCATCCGCCCGCCCGTCGCGATGCGTCCGTCGCCCAGCTCGAACACCGCCACCGCCTGCTGCAGATGCTGGGTCTGCTCGTTCAGCGACGCGGCGGCGGCCGCCACCTGCTCGACGAGCGCCGCGTTCTGCTGGGTCAACTGATCCATCTGCGTGACCGCTTGGTTGACCTGCTCGATCCCCGCGCTCTGCTCAACCGACGCGGCGGTGATTTCCGTCATCGTCTGCGCGACGCGCGAGATCGACGACGACACCGTGCGCATCGCCTCGCCCGCCCGCTCGACCAGCTCCGATCCGCCGTCGATCTGCGCGACCGACTCCTCGATCAGCGCCTTGATCTCCTTCGCCGACTGCGCGCTGCGTTGCGCGAGCGAGCGCACCTCGCCCGCGACCACCGCGAAGCCGCGGCCCTGCTCGCCCGCCCGGGCCGCCTCGACCGCCGCGTTCAGCGCCAGGATATTGGTCTGGAACGCAATGCCGTCGATCACCGAGATGATTTCCGCGATCCGACCCGAACTGCGCGCGATGCCGCGCATCTTGTCGACCACGCTGTCGACCACCGCGCTGCCGTGACTCGTCGCGTCCAGCGCCTGGTCGGCCAGTGTGCTGGCCGCGCGCGCGCTGTCGGTGTTCTGGCGCACGGTAGCGGTCAGTTCCTCCATGCTCGCCGCCGTTTCCTCCAGCGACGCCGCCTGGCTGCCGGTGCGCGCGGACAGGTCCGCGTTGCCGCTCGCGATCTCGCCCGCGCCGAGGTGGATCGCATCCGATCCGGTGCGCACCGAGCGCACGGTGCCCGCGACGCTCGCCTGCATCGCGGCCAGCCCGCGCAGCAGATGATCGATCTCGAACACTCCCTGCGGTTCGACCGGCTGGTCGAGCCGCCCGCGCGCGATCCGGTCGAAATGGCGGCCGGCCTCGGCCAGCGGCTCGACCACGCCGCGTTTCGCCGCGACATAGACCGCCGCGATGCTCGCCAGCATCGCGACGAACAGGACGATGGCCACCCATTTGAACCACGCGATCGCGGTATCGATCAGGTCCAGCGCATCCCGGCTCGAATTGCCGCTGAAATCGACGAAATTGCGCAGTTCGGCAAGATACGCATCCTGGATCGATTGGGTGGGCTGGTCGAGAAACGCCTGGATGTTGTCGGCATCGAGGAACTGCACCAGTTCCGCGAGCGCCGCGTGCAGCTTGCCGTAGCGTTCAGCAAGCGCCGCCGTGCGCGCGCGGTTCTCGTCGCTGACCGCGGGGACGTTCGCGAGCACCGCGAACGCCTTGTCGGCGAGCGCCAGTTGCTCGTCGGCGTGCCGGATGATGTCCGCCGGCTTCGGACCGCCGCGCACCATCCGCGTGCCCGCGCGCGACAGGTTGATGCGGGCGTCGAGCAGGCGCTGGGTCGCCTGGTTGGCGGCGCCGACCTGCGCGATCGCCACACTGGACAGATCGTCGACGCCGCGCCGCGTCGCCGACAGCGACCAGAAGCCGAGCCCCTCGAGCGCGAGCTGAAACAGGCAGAAGACGACGAGAACGCCGAGCAGACCGGACGCGAGCTTGATTTTGCTGAACATGGCGTTTCCTGGAGATCGAAAGAGAGTGTGACGCTCAGGCGTTAGCGGCATCCCGTCGGCGGACTTGAGATATCACGCCCGAATCGGCGCGATCGGCGCGATCGGCGCGGCTTGCGCGGATTCGCCGCAATATTCCGGCGGGCGCGGCACCCGATCGGCGTCATAGTCACCACGAATTTGCTTGCGTATCGGACCGCCCCTTCCTAGAGTGAAGCGCAAGCAGGCCGTTTCGGCCTGCGCGGCGTACCGAACGGCCCGGCTGTTCCCGCGCCTCTCCTTCAGCCAAGGAACGTCGATGACCGACATCGTGGACCACGCGCGCGGCGCGCTCCGGGCGCAGCCCTTCAGCATGCTGCTCGGCACCGAACTCGTGTACATCGGCGGGGAAGAAGCGTCGCTGTGCCTGCCGATCCGCGACGAGCTGAAGCAGCAGCACGGTTTCGTGCACGGCGGCGTCATCGGCTATCTGGTGGACAACGCCCTCACGTTCGCGGGCGCGCTGGCGCTCGGGCCGCGCGTGGTGACGGGCGAATACAAGATCAATTACCTGCGCCCGGCCGTCAACGGCGTCCTGCTCGCGCGGGCCAAACTGCTGTACGGCGGGCGCTACCAGGCAACCTGCCAGTGCCACGTGTTCGTGATCGACGGCTCGCACGAACGGCTGGTCGCCGTGGCGCAAGGCACCATCAACAAGATCGGCGACGGCAAGGCCGCCGACGGCGTCGAGGAAAAGGCCTGACTGACCGGCCGCCGCACCGTCCCGCGCGGCCCGCGCGGCGCATCCCCGCCCCGCCGCCGACCGGACAATCCGGCCGGATCGCCACGCGCAGCGGCGCGTCCGCTCAGGCGTCGTCGTGCCGGTCGCCCTCTCGCAACGGCAGGAAGCGCGGCGCGACGCGGGCGCGCACGGTGCCGTCCGCGTCCTCCCGGTAGATCCCGCGCGCGACGTTGTGCGGATGCCGCGCCGCGTCGGCGACGCCGAGCACGGGCGCGAAGCACGCGTCGGTGCCTTCGAGCCGTGCGCGCCAATGCGCGGCGGGCTCGGTCTCGAACAGCGCGGTGAAGCGCGCCCTCAATGCCGGCCACGCGGCGCGGTCGTACTGCGCGGCCGGATCGACGTCGGCGAGGCCGAGGCGTTCGAGCAGCAGCGCGTAGAACGGCGGCTCGAGCGCGCCGACCGTCACGTGCTCGCCGTCGGCGCAGCGGTAAACGGCATAGAACGGCGCGTCGTGGAACAGGCTCGGCGCGGGCGTGTCGAGCTGCCCGCCGGCGCGCGCCCACAGCGCGAGCATGCCGAGCATCGCGACGACGTCGACGATCGCGCCGTCGACCACCCGTCCGACGCCGCTCGAGCGCGCGTCGAACAGCGCGCAGACGATGCCGAACGCGAGCCCGAGCGCGCCGCCCGCATCGCCGACGACGGTCGGCGGAATCATCGGCCGCTCGCCGCGCAGCGCGGACAGCGACAGCAAGCCCGTCAGCGCGACATAGTTCAGGTCGTGGCCCGCGGATTGCGCGAGCGGCCCGTGCTGCCCCCAGCCCGTCATCCGCGCATAGACGAGGCGCGGATGGCGCGCGCCGCAGTCGGCCGGCCCGAGACCCAGCCGCTCCATCACGCCGGGGCGGTTGCCTTCGATCAGCACGTCGGCGCGGGCGACCAGCGCGAGCGCGGCATCGCGGCCCGCGGGGGTTTTCAGATCGAGTTCGACCGGCTCCTTGCCCTGCCGCAGCAGATCGCCGTCGGCGCTGCGCAGCGCGTCGGGCGCGCTCGACCGGCCGGCGGGACGCGTGACCAGCGTCACGCGCGCGCCCATGCCGGCCAGTATCCAGCCCGCCAGCGGCCCCGGCCCCAAGCCCTCGAATTCGACGATGTGCACCCCGGCCAACGGCGCCTGAAGCGGCATGAGATTCTCCCGAAACGGCGCCGCGCGCCGGCCGCGCGGCGAACAGTCAACCGTCAGAACGTGTCGCCCGGCACCCGCACCCAACCTTCCATCAGCACCCGCGCGCTGCGGCTCATGATCGCCTTGGTGACGGTCCATTCGCCGTCCACCCGGCGCGCCTGCGCGCCGACCCGCAAGGTGCCGGACGGATGCCCGAAGCGCACCGCCTCGCGCTCGCCGCCGCCCGCCGCGAGATTCACCAGCGTGCCCGGGATCGCCGCGGCCGTGCCGATCGCGACGGCCGCCGTGCCCATCATCGCGTGATGCAGCTTGCCCATCGACATCGCGCGCACCAGCAGATCGACGTCGCCCGCGTCGACCCGCTTGCCGCTCGACGCCACATAGCCGGCCGGCTTCGCGACGAACGCGACCTTCGGCGTGTGCTGCCGGGTCGCGATCTCGTCGAGATGCCCGATCAGCCCCATGCGCAACGCGCCGTGCGCGCGGATGGTCTCGAATTTCGCGAGCGCGGCCGGATCGCCGTTGATCGCGTCCTGCAGCTCGGTGCCGCTGTAGCCGATCGCGGCCGCGTCGACGAAGATGGTCGGGATGCCCGCGTTGATCATCGTCGCCTTCAGCGTGCCGACGCCCGGCACGTCGAGATCGTCGACCAGTTGGCCGGTCGGGAACATCGCGCCGCCGGCGCCGTCCTCGTCCGCCGCCGGGTCCAGGAATTCGAGCTGCACCTCGGCGGCCGGGAAGGTCACGCCGTCCAGCTCGAAATCGCCGGTTTCCTGCACCGCGCCGTTCGTGATCGGCACGTGCGCGACGATCGTCTTGCCGATGTTCGCCTGCCAGATCCGCACGACCGCGACGCCGTTCTCCGGCACGCGGCTCGCGTCGACCAGCCCGCCGCCGATCGCGAACGGACCGACGGCCGCCGACAGGTTGCCGCAGTTGCCGCTCCAGTCGACGAACGCGCGATCGATCGACACCTGGCCGAACAGGTAGTCGACGTCATGGTCGGGCCGGCTGCTCTTCGCGACGATCACCGTTTTGCTGGTGCTCGACGTCGCGCCGCCCATCCCGTCGATCTGCTTGCCGTACGGATCGGGGCTGCCGATCACGCGCAGCAGCAGCGCATCGCGCGCCGCGCCCGGCGCGCGGGCGGCCTCGGGCAGATCCTGCAGGCGGAAGAACACGCCCTTGCTGGTGCCGCCGCGCAGGTAGGCGGCGGGAATCTTGATCTGGGGTACGTGTGCCATCTCGATGCTGTCCTGTAGTCGCAAAGGGCGGCGCGTCGCCGCGCCGCCCGGGTCCTCGCCGCGCGCCGCCGTCAGGCCGCCTTCGACGATTCGAGGAAATCCTGCGCGAAGCGCTGCAGCACGCCGCCCGCTTCGTAGATCGACACTTCCTCGGCCGTATCGAGCCGGCACGTGACCGGCACCGCGACGCGTTCGCCGTTGCGGCGCTGGATCATCAGCGTCAGATCGGCGCGCGGCGTGCGCTCGCCGATCACGTCGAAGGTCTCGGTGCCGTCGATGCCGAAGGTCGCGCGGTTCGAGCCGGGCTTGAACTCGAGCGGCAGCACGCCCATCCCGATCAGGTTGGTGCGGTGAATCCGCTCGAAGCCCTCGGCGACGATCGCCTCGACCCCGGCGAGCCGCACGCCCTTCGCCGCCCAGTCGCGCGACGAACCCTGGCCGTAGTCGGCGCCCGCGACGATGATCAGCGGCTGTTTGCGGTTCAGGTAGGTTTCGATCGCCTCCCACATCCGCATCACCTTGCCCTCCGGCTCGACGCGCGCGAGCGACCCCTTGCGCGCGCTACCGTCGACCACGGCCATCTCGTTGACCAGCGTCGGATTCGCGAACGTCGCGCGCTGCGCGGTCAGGTGATCGCCGCGGTGCGTCGCGTACGAATTGAAATCCTCCTCCGGCAGGCCCATCTTCGCAAGGTACTCGCCCGCCGCGCTGTCGAGCAGGATCGCGTTCGACGGCGACAGGTGATCGGTCGTGATGTTGTCGCCGAGCACCGCGAGCGGACGCATGCCGCTCAGCGTGCGCTCGCCCGCGAGCGCGCCTTCCCAGTACGGCGGCCGGCGGATGTAGGTGCTTTGCGGCCGCCAGTCGTACAGCGGCGCGGCCGTTTCGCCGGTCGCGGCGTTCAGCGCGAACATCGGCTCGTAGACGCGCCGGAACTGCTCGGGCTTCACGCTCGCCGCGACGATCGCGTCGATCTCCTCGTCGGCGGGCCAGAGATCCTTCAGATAGACCGGCTGGCCGTGCTGATCGACGCCCAGCGCATCGCGCTCGATGTCGAAGCGGATCGTGCCCGCGATCGCATACGCGACGACGAGCGGCGGCGACGCGAGGAACGCCTGCTTCGCATACGGATGGATGCGGCCGTCGAAGTTGCGGTTGCCGGACAGCACGGCGGTCGCGTACAGGTCGCGCTCGACGATCTCCCGCTGGATCGCCGGATCGAGCGCGCCCGACATGCCGTTGCAGGTCGTGCACGCGAACGCGACGATGCCGAAGCCCAGCTTCTCCAGATCCGGCAGCAGCTTCGCTTCTTCCAGGTAAAGCTCGACCGCCTTCGAGCCGGGCGCGAGCGAGGTCTTCACCCACGGCTTGCGGGTCAGGCCGCGCGCGTTCGCATTGCGCGCGAGCAGCGCCGCGGCAATCACGTTGCGCGGATTGCTGGTGTTCGTGCAGCTCGTGATCGCGGCGATGATCACCGCGCCGTCGGGCATCCGCCCCGGCACGTCGTCCCATTGGCCGGCAATGCCGCGCGCGGCCAGCTCGGCCGTCGGCAGCCGCTTGTGCGGATTCGACGGGCCGGCCATGTTGCGCGCCACCGACGACAGGTCGAAGCGCAGCACGCGTTCGTATTCGGCGCGCGCGAGGCTGTCCGCCCACAGGCCCGCCGCCTTCGCGTAGGTCTCGACCAGCCCGACCTGTTCGTCGCTGCGGCCGGTGAGGCGGAGATAGTCGAGGGTCTGCGCATCGATGAAGAACATCGCGGCGGTCGCGCCGTACTCGGGCGCCATGTTCGAAATCGTCGCGCGGTCGCCGAGCGTGAGGCTCGCCGCGCCTTCGCCGCGAAACTCCAGATACGCGCCGACCACCTTTTCCTTGCGCAGGAATTCGGTCAGCGCGAGCACGATGTCGGTCGCGGTGATGCCGGGCTGGCGGCGGCCCGTCAGCTCGACGCCGACGATGTCCGGCAGCCGCATCCACGACGCGCGGCCGAGCATCACGTTCTCGGCCTCGAGGCCGCCGACGCCGACCGCGATCACGCCGAGCGCGTCGACGTGCGGCGTGTGGCTGTCGGTGCCGACGCAAGTGTCCGGGTACGCGACGCCGTCGTCGCTGACCTGGATCACGGGCGACATCTTCTCCAGATTGATCTGGTGCATGATGCCGTTGCCGGGCGGGATCACGTCGACGTTCTTGAACGCCTTCTTGGTCCAGTCGATGAAATGGAAGCGGTCTTCGTTGCGGCGATCCTCGATCGCGCGGTTCTTCGCGAACGCATCGGGGTCGAAGCCGCCGCATTCCACGGCGAGCGAGTGATCGACGATCAGCTGCACCGGCACCACCGGGTTGACCTGCGCCGGATCGCCGCCCTGCTCCGCGATCGCGTCGCGCAGCCCGGCGAGGTCGACGAGCGCCGTCTGGCCGAGAATGTCGTGGCACACGACGCGCGCCGGAAACCACGGGAAATCCCGCTCGCGCTTGCGCTCGACGATCTGTTTCAGCGAGTCGGCGAGCAGCGCCGGATCGCAGCGGCGCACGAGATTTTCGGCGAGCACGCGCGACGTATACGGCAGCGTGTCGTACGCGCCGGGCGCGATCGCGTCGATCGCGGCGCGTGTGTCGAAGTAGTCCAGCGACGTGCCGGGCAGGGGTTTGCGGTATGCGGTGTTCATCGGTGTGGGGACAGCCTGGTATGGACGAGCAAGGGGCGCCTCGCGGCGCCCCCGAATGGCGATCAGCGCTTCGCGAGCGGCACGAACTTCTGGTCCTCCGGACCCGTGTAGTTCGCGCTCGGCCGGATGATCTTGTTGTCGATGCGCTGCTCGATGATATGCGCGCTCCAGCCGGCGGTGCGCGCGATCACGAACAGCGGCGTGAACATCGCGGTCGGCACGCCCATCATGTGATACGACACCGCGCTGAACCAGTCGAGGTTCGGGAACATCTTCTTCGCGTCCCACATCACCGATTCGAGCCGCTCGGCGATGTTGAACAGCTTCAGGTCGCCCGCTTCCTTCGACAGCTTTTTCGCGATGTCCTTGATCACCTTGTTGCGCGGATCGGAGATCGTGTACACCGGGTGGCCGAAGCCGATCACCACTTCCTTGTTCTCGACGCGGCGGCGGATGTCGGCTTCCGCCTCGTCCGGCGTGCGGTAGCGGCTCTGGATTTCGTAGGCCACCTCGTTCGCGCCGCCGTGCTTCGGCCCGCGCAGCGCGCCGATCGCGCCCGTGATCGCCGAGTAGATGTCCGAGCCCGTGCCCGCGATCACGCGCGCCGTGAACGTCGACGCGTTGAACTCATGCTCCGCGTACAGGTTCAGCGACGCATGCATCGCCGCGACCCACGACTTCGGCGGCTCCTTGCCGTGCAGCAGGTGCAGGAAATGGCCGCCGATCGAATCGTCGTCGGTCTCGGTCTCGATCCGCTTGCCGTTGTGCGAGTAGTGATACCAGTACAGCAGCATCGAGCCGAGCGACGCCATCAGGCGATCGGCGATGTCGCGGGCGCCCGGCAGGTTGTGATCGTCCTTCTCCGGCAACACGGTGCCGAGCACCGACACGCCGGTGCGCATCACGTCCATCGGGTGCGCGGACGCCGGCACCCATTCGAGCGCGGCCTTCACGTTGGCGGGCAGGCCGCGCAGCGCGCGCAGCTTGGTCTTGTACGCGGCCAGCTCGGTGGCGCTCGGCAGCCTTTCGTGCACCAGCAGGTAGGCGATTTCCTCGAATTCGCAGCTGCCCGCGATATCGAGGATGTCGTAGCCGCGATAGTGCAGATCGTTGCCGGTCTTGCCGACCGTGCACAGCGCCGTGTTGCCCGCCGTCACGCCCGACAGCGCAACCGATTTCTTCGGCTTGAACGCGCCCGCCGTGCCCGTTGCCCCTGCTTCCTTTGTCTCGCTCATCCTTGCTTTCTCCTGGGTATCGATATCGATGCTTAGTTGCGGCCTTCGCTGAAGAGCTGGTCGAGCTTGTCTTCGTAGGCGTAGTAGCCGAGATATTCGTACAGTTCGGCGCGCGTCTGCAGCGTCGGGACCGCGGCTTTCTGCGTGCCGTCGCGGCGCACCGTCTCGTAGAAGTTCAGCGCCGCCTTGTTCATCGCACGATACGCGCCGCAGCAGTACAGCGCGATGTCGACGTTCGCCTCGCGCAGCTCGTCGGTGGTGAAGAACGGCGTCGAGCCGAACTCGGTCAGGTTCGCGAGGATCGGCACCTTGACCGCGGCCTTCACGCGCCGGTAATCGTCGAGCGTCTTCATCGCTTCCGGGAAGATCATGTCCGCGCCCGCCTCGACATAGGCGAGCGCGCGCTCGATCGCCGCGTCGAGTCCCTCGGCGGCGGCGGCGTCGGTCCGCGCCATGATCACGAACTGCTCGTCGGTGCGCGCGTCGACCGCCGCCTTGATGCGGTCGACCATCTCGCCCTTCGGCACGCACTCCTTGCCGGGCCGGTGCCCGCAGCGCTTCTGGCCGACCTGATCCTCCAGGTGCACCGCCCCGACGCCCACCTTGATGAACGAGCGGATCGTGCGCGCGATGTTGAACGCGCCGCCCCAGCCGGTATCGATGTCGACCAGCAGCGGCAGGCCGGTTGCGTCGGTGATGCGGTTCGCGTCGGTCAGCACGTCGTCCATCGTGCTGATGCCGAGATCGGGAATGCCGAGCGAGTTGGCGGCCACGCCGCCGCCGGACAGGTACACCGCCTTGAAACCAACGGCCTCGGCCATCTTGGCCGCGTACGCGGTGATCGCGCCGACCACTTGCAGCGGCGCTTCGGCCGCGACTGCCGCGCGGAATCGGGCGCCGGCGCTGAGGGGTTGAGAGTTGCCCATCGACTGTCTCCTGAAGAATGCACGCTATCCAGCAAGGACCGGGCCAGCCCGCCGCACGGCCGCTAAACCGCTGATTCTTAATCCAATCTCGAATTCATGCCGACGTCAACCGATTTCAACTTAGAAACCTTCCATTCCAGATTTGAAATGCCGGCGTCATAATGGCCGCTGTGTCCACCCCGCCCCGACCCCGATGAGCCTTCCCACCGAACCGAGCATCCGGCCCCGTATCTGGGCGGTCGGCATCAGCCGGCTGCGCGCGCTGTTCCGCGACATCGCCGACGAATACGACGCGCGCGCCGACCTGCGGATCGTCGCGCGCGGCTACGAGGAAGCGATCACCGCGCTCGCGACGGCCGGCGCCGAGCGGCCCGACGCGATCGTCGCGGCCGGTTCGAACGGCACCTACCTGAAAGCGCGGGTGCGGGTGCCGGTCGTGCTGGTGAGCCCGACCGGATTCGACGTGATGCATGCGCTTGCCCGCGCGCGGCGCGACGCCGCGCGGATCGCGCTCGTCAGCTACGGCGAGACGCCGCCCGAGGTGCGCCGCTTCGTGACCGCTTACGGGCTCGACGTGGCGTTCGCGTCGTACCAGTCGGCGCAGGAAGCGCAAGCGCGCGTCCAGGAGTTGCAAGACCGCGGCATCGAGACCGTCGTGGGGCCGGGCCTCGTGACCGAACTGGCCGCCGGCGCGGGCATGGGTTCGGTGTTCCTGTACTCGCATGCGTCGGTGCGCGCGGCGGTCGATACCGCGCTCGAGGTCGCGTACGCGACCCACAGCGAGGCGCTGCGCCGCCAGCGGCTCGACAACCTGCTCCAGCATCTGCGCGACGGGGTCGTCGCGCTCGATGCGCAGGGGCGCGTCGAGGCGATCAATGCGCGGCTCGCGGCCGCGTTCGGCGTCGATCCGGCGGCGGCGGTCGGCCGCGCGCTGCTGG
The DNA here is from genome assembly GCF_034721475.1 of Burkholderia alba. NCBI lineage: Bacteria > Pseudomonadati > Pseudomonadota > Betaproteobacteria > Burkholderiales > Burkholderiaceae > Burkholderia > Burkholderia alba. Next base: position 29,021 of record NZ_JAWJWL010000005.1, read on the forward strand.
ACCTGACGCCCGAGCTGCGCACGCTGCGCGAGACCGAGGACGACGCGCTCGCCACCGTGCGCGGCGTGCGCTACGTCGTGCATCGCGGCCCGCTGGTCGCGAGCGGCATCGCGACGGGCAGCGTGCTGACGTTCCAGGAATCGCGTGCGGTCGAGCGCCTCGACCGCACGCTGCGCTCGCAACAGCGCGCGCAGCAGTTCACCGCCCGCTACCGGCTCGACGACGTGGTCGGCGCGTCGGCGCCGATGGCGCGGGTTCGCGACCTGGTGCGGCGCTACGCGAAGTCGGACGCGACCGTGCTGATCCTCGGCGAAAGCGGCACCGGCAAGGAGATGATCGCGCAGAGCCTGCATGCGCTCAGCGCGCGCCGCCCGTTCCCGTTCGTCGCGGTCAATTGCGGTGCGTTCCCGGAAGCGCTGCTCGAAAGCGAGCTGTTCGGCTATGACGAGGGCGCGTTCACCGGCGCGCGGCGCGGCGGCAAGGCCGGCCTGTTCGAAGCCGCGCATCGCGGCACGCTGTTTCTCGACGAGATCGGCGAAATGCCGCCGTCGCTGCAAAGCCGGCTGCTGCGGGTGCTGCAGGAACGCGAAGTGGTGCGGCTCGGTTCGACCGAGCCGATCCGGATCGACGTGCGGGTGGTCGCGGCCACGCATTGCCCGCTGATGGCCGCCGTCGAGGCGGGCACGTTCCGCGCCGATCTCTACTACCGGCTCAACATCCTGAACATCGGGCTGCCGCCGCTGCGCGAGCGTCCCGCCGATATTCCCGCGCTCGCGGCCGCGCTGCTCGCGCAGGCGGCGCAGCGCGAAGCGCGGCTCGCCGGGCGCGTGCGCGATGCGGGGGAGGCCGAACGTCTGCTCGCCGCGGCCTATGCGCCGCTGATGCGCCACACGTGGCCCGGCAATGTCCGCGAGCTGCAAAACGTGATCGAGCGGATCGCCGTGGAACTGGCGGAGGCGGCCGACGGAGCAACCGTCGACGCCGCGACGGCCGGCGGCGGCGCGACCGTCCTGAGCGTCGACGCGCTGCGGGCGATCGCGCCCGAGGTATTCGCCGCGCCGACGCGACAGGCGGGCGGCGACGCGCAAGCGCCGACGCTGCAGCAGCGCCGCCGTCGCGCGGAAGCCGACGAAATCCGCGCGGTGCTCGACGCGTGCGGCGGCGACCGCGACCGCGCCTGCGCGATGCTCGGCATCAGCAAGACCACGCTGTGGCGCAAGCTGGCGGCGGCGGACCCGGCAAAGCCGGGCGGCCGCTCGTCGCGCTAGCCGACAGTGAACACACCGCGCGTGGCCGCTATCGGGCCGAAATCAACGGGGCGACCCGAATCGCCGCCGCCGCGACAAACACGGCATGCACCGTATCGCCCACCTTCAATCTTTTGAGATCGACGTCAGCGCCGATTTCAAGCGTTTGCGTACGATAGGCTCCGCGCAACGTGACGAGGCGCTTCTTGAGATCGATCTTCCGCACCGTTGCAAGCACCTCGGTCTGTCGCGCGGCTTCATAGCCTTCCGATGTCGGGACGGCAACCTCGGTATCGACGCGCGCGCGCATTCCCTTGTCCTCGGCACTCGCCTTGTCGACCTTCACGAGCGGCGCGTTCTTGTACGGCACATCGACACGATCCCCACCTTCAGCGTATCGAAACCCAAGACATCCGGGCCAACCTTCACGGTAACGACGCCTCCGTTGCGGCCCTTGAGCGTCAGCGTGCGCGTACCCGCTTCGATCTTGACGATCCGGGCCTCGAGAGGGATCGGTTCCGTGTCGCTGACCGCGCCCTGCGCGGCGTTCGCCATCGCACGCTGCCCCCACGACGGTTGCATGACAGCCACGGCCGTCCCTAGGACCACCGCAATGATCGTCATCCTCATGCCAGCATGTCCCCCTCAAGATCCGTTGAAAAGAAGCGTCACCGTCCGTCTCGACGACTCTGTCGCGCAGCGTTTGCGCGCATGACCGCCAGCGGAGCGGCGCGGGACAGCGTCCACCCGTCGATTCGCTGCCGTCTGCCTGAACGACTCAACGCCGGATCCACTGCTCAACGCCCAAGACAAGCTCACTCGCCGCTGCCGCCCGCCTCTCGCGGGAGCAGGAGCGCGGCAAGTTCGTCCGATCCAGCGCGACAGAGGCCGCGCACGGGGCCGCTCGCTGCCGCCTCTGAAGGCGCCGCAAAATGTGCGGCCTCCTCCTTGTGTTCGGCGCAGGTCAACCTTAGCCCGAAGCGCTGCGCGCGCGTTATCGGGATTACGGGCAATGACCTCACCCCATGGGCAATCCCCGCGCACGCGAGTGAATCGCATGCGATCCAACAGCGGCGGCCGGAGGAGCCGGGCATGGCTTCGAAACGCAGAGGTTGCCGCGAGGGAAGCGGTTGCCGGAAAACGTTCGCCCATCCGAGCGCGGATCGGGTTGCACGCCCCTCACCCCGTATGTCCCGATGCGTCGGCTAACGCTCCTGCAGCAACCGACCCGCCGCTCACAAGCGTGAGTTCCAAGCGCCCCGGATACTCGTCCGCGCTTCGGATCCATGTCGCGCGTCGCGATTCGGCCTCCCGGCGAATGAGTCGCTGCATGAGCAGTCCCGCATCGACGATGCGTATTCGTGAAGATCGATTTCCGGAAATGACGCGATTGCTTCTTCAACCCATCAAACCGCACAGCGCGAAAAACGCCGCATTCGACGCGACATCCCCATCCGGGCCGACGGCCCGGCATTGGCTCATGCATGGCGAAGGCCTGTGCGACGACGGGCGACATGTTCATGCGTACGCCTCGCTTCGCTCGTTGAGCGGGAAAGCCGATGCGAAACCCCACTCGCTCGATATCGGAATGGCCGACATCCCGGCAGCGGTGCGCAATCGACATCCGCATTGGCAAAGGCACGATCCGCCGGCAAGCATCGACTGACGGGCCGCCCATCCTGGGCCGCGCTCCTGCGCACGGCCGGCCTCGTGCATCGGCATCACCTCGATGCGAGGCCCGCCCTCGTCGCGCACTCACTCGCCAACGCGCGGAGCCGCCGCCGCGCTGGCGACACAGCGGGTTTGCCATCCGGCAACGCATTCGTTCGGTATATCGCGTCGCAGCACGCAACAGCATGCCGCGATAGCGCTCACGTTTCCACGTCAATGCCCAGCACGCCGAAGTGCATCGCAGCAATTTCCCCGCCTCCGGGCACCGTCTTCCGGTCTCCGAATCGATCCTCTAAAAAAGCGTCTTGCGCGATTCCTACACCCCCGAATATATTTCATTCGACACTGTAGGAAACACGATGCAAGAACGCACACGCGCGGCCCATCTGGGGCCGGAACGTCGACGGCCGCAGGTGCTGGACACCGCCCTGCAACTCGCCGTCACCCGGGGCTTGAGGGGCGTCTCGATGGAAGCCGTCGCGCAGGCGCTCGGCGTCACGCGGCCGGTGGTCTACGCCTGCTTCGCGTCGCGGGAGGACATGCTGGATGCGTTGCTGGTGCGCGAGGAGCGGCGCCTGTTCGAGAGCGTGATGTCCGCGCTGCCGCCCCTGCCGCACGTCGAGAGTCCCGAGCAGTTGATGACGACCGGCTTTCGCGCATTGCTGAAGGTCGTGGTCGAGCACGGCGACTCGTGGCGGCTGGTGTTCGCCGCCGATGCCGACCGGGATGCCGTGGAGCGATACGGCCACGCGCGGCGCAGCATCGCGCAGCAGATCGGCGTGCTGATGGCGCCGATGCTGACGACCGCCGGCGTCAGGAACGTCGACAAGAAGCTGCCGGTGCTGGTGGAGATATTCATGTCGATGGGCGACGGCGCCGTGCGGGCGATGCTCGAAGACACGCAACAGTGGACGCCGGACGAACTGGGCGCCTATGTGGGCCGGCTCGTGTTCGGCGCGATGTTGAAGGCGTAGAACGTCATCCGCGCTTTGTTATCGAAGCATTGAGGAGAACGCTGTCATGGTCGCAACCCAGGCTGTCCGATCCGCCGCCGAAGCCCGGCACGAAGATTACGGTTTTTTCGGTCCGGATTCCCCGACCTGGCGCATCTGGACCTATCCGACCGCGTTGACGATCGGCTTCCAGCGCTCCGTCGTGGTCGAGGAGCTGGACCCGTTCCTGCTCGCGGCCGTCAATGCCCGGCGCGGCATCTATACCAACCCGAAGCTGCGCTACGACCGCACCATCCGGTATTTCGCGACCGTCGCGGTCGGCGACACCCGCAGCGCCATCGCCGCCTCGGAGCTGCTCGTCAAGGTACACGCGAAGGCGGTCGGCATCGAGCCGGTCAGCGGCAAACGGTTCGACGCCAACGACCCCGACTCGCAACTTTGGATTCTCCTTACTGGTTGGCACTCCGTATTGATCGCCTATGAACGGTTCGGCCCGGGCAAGCTGTCCGCCGAGGACGAGGCGCGCTACTGGGAAGAATGCGCGGTGGCGGCCGAACTGCAGACGTGCGCGCCGGCGGACGTGCCGCGCAGCAGGGCCGGCATCCGGGAATACTTCGCGGCGATGCGCCCGAGGCTCGCCGCTTCCGAACTCACGCAAGCCACGATGCGGTACCTGCTGGACGGCACGCGGATCACGATCGACGACGAGACGCCGCGCGTGCTGCGGCCGTTCCTCCGAATGGCGGGCCGGGTGATGCGTGCCGCGACGGTCTCCACGATGCCCGACTACATGCGCGAACTCGCGGGCATTCGCCAGCCGCGCTGGATCGACGCGGCCGTTACGCCCTTCGTGCGGCTGGCGATGAAATACCTGGCGACCCGGCGGGCGTCGCTGGCGCTGGTGGATGCGATCGCGCCGTCCAGCCGGCCCGTCATCGAACCGGTGATTCGCGGCATCGCGCCGCTGCGTTCCGAAACGCTGACGCCCGAACAGGCGCGCAATCGCTACAACACGATCAGCCCCGCGGAAATGCATCGGCAGATCCTGCAGCGAACCGCGAACGAAGCCCGCGCGCAAGCGCAGGCCGCGCACTGAGCCGCCGCGATGCGCGCCACCGAGGCCGGCGAGGAGACACATGGCATGGACAAGATCTGGTTGAAGTCATATCCACCCGGCATTCCCGCCGAGATCGATCCGTCGCGATACGCGTCGATCGTCGCCTTGCTCGACGAAAGTTTTGCCGCTTACCGGCAGCGCGACGCCTTCGTCTGCATGGGCCGGGCGATCACCTACGGCGAGATGGACGCGCTGTCCCGCAAGCTCGGCGCTTGGCTGCAATCGCGCGGGCTCGCGCGCGGCGCACGGGTCGCGATCATGATGCCGAACGCGCTGCAGTACCCGGTGACGATCGCGGCCATCCTGCGCGCCGGGTACGCCGTGGTCAACGTCAATCCGCTCTACACCCCGCGCGAGCTCGAACACCAGCTGAAGGACAGCGGCGCGGAAGCCATCGTCATCCTGGAGAATTTCGCGGCGACGCTGCAGGCGGTCATCGCCAGGACGGCGATCAGGCACGTGGTGGTCGCGTCGATGGGCGACCTGATGGGCGCCAAGGGCCTGCTCGTCAACACGGTCGTACGGCGCGTGAAGAAGCTGGTGCCGGCCTGGCACCTGCCCTCGCATACGCGCTTTAACGCCGCGCTCGCCGAAGGCGCGCGGCATGCGCTGCGGCCCGTCGCGCCGGAGCCGGGCGACGTCGCGTTCCTGCAGTACACGGGCGGCACGACGGGCGTGTCGAAAGGCGCGACGCTGACTCACCGCAACATCGTGGCCAACGTGCTGCAATCGGAAGCATGGCGCGAGCCGGTGCTCGCGAACCGCCCGGCGGACACCCCGTTCGTGACGGCGATCGCGCTGCCGTTCTATCACGTGTTCGCGCTGACGGTGTGCGGCTTCATGACGATCCGCACCGGCGGGACGGGCATCCTGATTCCGAATCCGCGCGATATCGGCGGCATGATCAAGGCGCTCAAGGGCTACCCGATCGCCGCGTTTCCCGCCGTCAATACGCTCTACAACGCGATGCTGCACCATCCGGATTTCGGACAGCTCGATTTCTCGAAGCTCCTGGTGGCCAACGGCGGCGGCATGGCGATCCAGGAAAGCATCGCAAAGCGCTGGTACGAGCACACCCGGGTGCCCATCGCCGAGGGCTACGGTCTGTCGGAAACCTCGCCGAGCGCGACCTGCAACCCGCTGACGATCACGGCGTACACCGGCACGGTCGGCGTGCCGCTGCCGTCGACCGAGATCTCGATCCGCGACGACGACGGCAACGAGATCGCGCTCGGCCAGCCGGGCGAAATCTGCATCCGCGGCCCGCAGGTGATGGCCGGCTACTGGAATCGCCCGGAGGAAACCGCGAAGGTCATGACGGCGGACGGCTTCTTCCGCTCCGGCGATATCGGCGTGATGGACGAGCGCGGCTATCTGAAGATCGTCGACCGGAAGAAGGACATGATTCTCGTCTCCGGCTTCAACGTCTATCCGAACGAGATCGAGGACGTGGTGTCGTCGCACCCGGGCGTCTTCGAAGTCGCCGCCGTGGGCGTGCCCGACGCACACTCCGGCGAGGCCGTGAAGCTGTTCATCGTCAAGCAGGACCCCGCGCTGACCGATCGCGACGTGCTCGTCTTCTGCAAGGCGCATCTCACGGGCTACAAGCGCCCCAAGGCCATCGAATTCCGCACGGAACTGCCCAAGACGAACGTCGGCAAGATCCTGCGGCGCGAGCTGAGGGACAGCCCCGGACAGACATGAACGCGCCCGGCCGCCGCCCGGCATCGCCGGACCGAGCGGCCGTTCCCCACGAATCACGAGGCCGGGTGAAGCGGGCAGCACCGTTCGCCCCGAAGCAAAGCGGACATCCACGCGGCCGCACCGGAGACAAGACGTGACCGACCATCCCCATACCGACGATTCGCACGGCACCAAAGCGCGCCTCCTCGACGCGGCCGAACAGCTCTTCATCGAACACGGGTTCGACGGCACCGTGATGCGGCAGGTCGCATCGCGCTCGTCGGCGAATCTCGCCGCCATCAGCTACCACTTCGGCGGCAAGGAAGCGATGATCAAGGCCATGCTCGCGCGCCGCCTCGACCCGTTCGCGCTCGACTGCATGATTTTTCTCGATCGTCTGGTCGACCGCTTCGGATCCTACTCGGAGTGCAGCCACGTGCTCGGCGTGCTGTTCGTCGCGGTGCGGCAGTCGTCGAGCCGGATGAACCTGGAGCGCAATACGCTGCTGCGGCTCATTGTCCGGGTGACCATCGATCCGTCGGCCGTCGTCCAGGATTTCATCCACGCCCGCTATGCCGACGCCATCGATCGCTTCTGCGGCGCGCTCTCCCGGATCACGCCGAATCTGCCGATATCCGAGCTGACGTGGCGGCTGCACTGCGCCGCGCACACGCTATCTGGAATCCTGACCAATTCGCGCAGCCTGAACCTGTTCGAGAAGTTCTCGATCCGCGCGGGCCTTCCGGATCGGGACGTCCTCTCGCGCATCACGGTGCTGATCGGCAACGTGCTGATGGTGCCGTCGACCGACACTTCGCAGCTTGCGCGACTGTCGACCCTGCTCCTCGATCGCGAGGATTCCCGGCTGGCCGAACTGAAATAGCGCGGCCGAGCGCGGCACCGCCCGGCGCACGGCCTGCGCGAACGGGCCATCCGGCCAGATGCCGACAAGGAGCACGCGATGAAATCGAGGACGGCCCGGCGTCGCGAATCGGCGGCGCGGAGGTGGATCGGATTGCCGCTGGCGGCGCTGTGCGCCGGTTTGCACGTCACGCCCGCCGATGCCGGGACGGCCTCGGCTCAGCCCGCCGCCGCGCCCGCCGTCGAAGCGCCGCCGCAGGACACCGATCCGCGCCGCTCCGGACAGAACGCGACGATCTTTCTCGCCAACAACCTCGAATTCCGCTTCGTCGGCGACGCGGGCTTCCACATTCGCAACGTCGAAGCGGACCTGCGGGCCAACGATCCCGCGCGGCCGATCGTCATGGACGATCCGGCCTCCTTCCGGGTCGACGTGACGCGCGGCGAGATTTCGATGACCGGCGCGAATCTCGCCGCGCTCCTCAATCGCGAGCTGACCGCCGCGAAAGCGCCGATCAGGAACGCCCGGGTGACGGTCGGGAAAAACGGCCTGGAGATCGGCGGCGAACTGCTGCGCGGCGGCAGCTGGCTGCCGCTGACGCTGACGGGACGGCTGACGCAGGACAGCCCGGTCACGCTGAGCTTCGCCGCGGACAGCATCGTGATCGACGGCGTGGAGGTGCAGCCCAGCCTGCACGTGGCCCGGCTGACCGTGCAGGATCTGGTGCCGCTGCGCACCCGCTCGATTTCGCTGCAAGGCAACCGCATTGTCATCCGGGTCGACACGATGCTGCCGCCGCCGCAGTTCCGCTTCGCCATCCGGTCGCTCGGCCAGACGGACGATCGCATCGTCATGGTGCTCGCGCGAGGTCCGGACGGCACCGGCGACAGCGCGCCGACCCGCAAGCGCGACGCGTTTCGCCAGGCCGGCACGAGCGCGGCGCTGCGGGACGATCCGAAGCGCAGCTACCTGATCCTGGCGGGCGGCGATGTCCGCATCGAACGCGTGCTGGCGACGGACTCCGTCGTGACTTTTTCGAGCGAGGATCCCGCCGAAGTCCTGACTTTTCCGCTCTACGACTACCGCAGCCTGCTCGCGAGCTGCGCCGTGCGTCTGAGCGCGGACGGCGACGTTTCGATCACCCGGCGCCCGAATGCCCAGGTTCGATCGGGAGCCCATCCATGATCCGCCTGCACTGGATTCCTCGCGCCGTCCTGATCGGGGGATGCTGCCTGTTGCTGTCGAACCGGGCGACGAGCGGCGAGCCGAAGCAGGACGAGCGGACCGGATGCGCAAGGCCGGACGGCCTCGCGCGGACCGATCCGGCTCCGCAACCCGCCGCGCCGGTGGCGATCGACAGCGCGTCCGGCTACGCGACGCTCGCCAGGGCCGCCGAACCGGATCCCTACCGGAAGCAGCAGACCGACTATGCGGACGCCCTGCGGCTCTGGCAGGCCGACATCGCGCCGCTGCCGGCCGCCGCGAACCTGCCCTGCCCGGTCGTCACGCCGACCGACCGTCACTCCGGCTATGCGCAGGTCGGCATCCGCATCAAGGAAACCGACGTCTATCTGAGCCGGGACATCGGCTTTCACGTACGGCGCCTGGACGGCTGGCTCGAATCGAAGCGTCCGCGGGCGCCGGTCGATTTCGACCGGCCGGAGGATTTCGACCTGCACGTGAACAGCGGCGAGATCGTCGTGCCGTTCCCCGTGCTCGATACCCTGTTCAACCGCTATATCCTGGCCTATCAGGGCGCGCGCTTCACCGACGTCAAGGTGAGCTACCACGCGCCGAACCAGTTGACGATCAGCGGCCGCGCGAATCCTTGGGGCGTGCTGTCGACGCCGAGCGTGCCGGTCACGCTGGTGGCCGATATCGAGACCGTCGCGAACCGGCCGATTCTGCGGCTGTCGCCCCAGCACACCGAATCCCTCGGCATCCCGCTGACCGATCTCATGCGCGTGACGCGCATCTCGCTGGCGTCGGTGGTGCCGATCGACGCGCCGGGCGTGAAGTTCGCCGGCAACACGCTGGACATCGACTACCAGTCCGTCTTCCCGCCCCCGAAGATCGTCGGCAACGCCACCGAAGCCTGGGCCGGCCCGCGCGGCCTGTATCTGCGCTTCGGCGCGGCGGATGCCGCGGCCATGCATTTCACGCCGCCCGCCGACGCGCCGAACGCCTTCATCTGGCTCCAGTCCGGCGATCTGAAGTTCTACAAGCTGATCCTCCTCAACGCGAAGGCGCTGATCCGCCCGACGCCGTTGTCCGGCCCGTTCAGGTTCGTCTTGAGCGACTACCGCGCGACGCTGGCGTCCGGCACGGCGGCGATCGCCCCGGACGGCACGCTGCAGATCGCCGTGCCGCCGGCGGCCCGGCCGTAGACGTCGCGGCGGGCGGCCTTCGGCCGGGCGCCGCCGTCGACCATGCCTTTGCCTGTCGCCGATGCCCCGATGCGCCTCTCCTTGCGGCCGCCTCCCGCGGCCGCGCGGCCGTTCGGCAGGCGGCGCGCAATGTAGCGCGGCGGCAGCCCCGCCCACGCGCCGCCGTGGCCGCCTGGGGTCGCCCATCCCGGCCCGCCGTCCTGACGATCTCGAACCGCCGCATCCCGGCTTCGAACGGTTCGCGCAGCAAATCGGCATGCGCAATCGATTGCGGGATCGGTTTCACGCGCGTTATGCGCGCTGACGCCGCCGCGGCGCCTCAACGGCCGACACCGAACGGCTAAGCGTGCCGGGGTCTGCTCGGACGGCGGCGAGTCGAGGTTGCGTGATCCACCGCGCCGCGCTTCGCGCAGTTCCCCCGCCCGGCGCCCCGATACCCGGCAACCCGGCGCCCGCCCGCGCACTCCGCGCCCGAATTCAATCTCGAATTCATTCCGTTCGGCACCCCACCGAATCGATGGAAATATTTTCAAATTTAATAATCCATTTAATAGCCGAAGTTCAACTATTACGAACTACAAAATATATTATTTCACCCCGATGAATGCCATGAATAACAAACATCACTGATACAATTTACGAAACGCATAAATCAATTAGCGGCCAGAGAAAATGGACGAATTATTATCGATACGATTATTCGTGAAGGTAGCCGATCTGCGGAGTTTCGCGAGAGCGGCCGCCGAACTCAATGTCTCCAATCCGACCGCCACGCGTCTCATCATGAGTCTTGAGAATCGGCTCGGCACCCGTCTTCTGAACCGCACCACCCGCAGCCTGTCGCTGACCGAGCCGGGCCGGGTCTATCTGAAGCAGATCCGCAACGTCATCGACGAGATCGATCACGCCGAGTCCGTCCTGGCCTCGCTCAACCACGAGCCGATCGGATCGCTGCGCATCGTCGCGCCGGTCATGTTCGGCATGCACATCCTCGCGCCCGTCATCGGCTCCTTCAAGCAAATGCATCCGAAAGTCATTCCGGAAATCACTATCGCGGACGGCCATGTCGATCTGGTCTCGGAGGGATTCGACGTCGGCCTGATGCTGACGCAGAGAATCAGCGGCGCCAATACGATCCGAAGAATGTTCACCAAACTGGAGATGGTGGCCTGCGCCACCCGGAAATATCTCGACATGCACGGGCAGCCGAAACACCCGGCCGAACTCGAAAACCATTCATGTCTTTTATTCCAGTCGGATTATATCGGCGATGTTTTATCGTTCAATCAGCACGACATGGATATCACCGTCCGCCCGCAGAAATCCGCATCGTCGAACAATATCGGATTGATTCGCCAGTTCGTGCTCAACGATATGGGTATTGCGGTTTTGCCGAATTTTCTGGTGGACGACGATATCCGGGACGGGCATCTGATCCCGATTTTGCGCGATTTCAGCATCCCGGATCTCGAAATGAATATCGCCTACCCGAGCCGCCGCCATTTTCCGCGCAAGACGCGCCTGTTCATCGATCACGTGCTGGAGCATTTCAAGATCTGAGCCGCCCGCGCCGCCGTCAGTACACGTCCCGCATGTAGCGCTTGTCCTTCGCGAGCCGGTTCACGTACTCGCGCGCGCGATCGTCGCTCATCCCGCCGTGTTCGGCCACGACCGCCCGCAGCGCCGCGTCGACGTCCTTCGCCATCCGCGCGGCGTCGCCGCACACGTAGAAATGCGCGCCGTCCTCGAGCCACGCCCACAGCGCGGCGCCGTGCTCGCGCATGCGGTCCTGCACGTAGATCTTGTCGTGCTGGTCGCGCGAGAACGCCAGATCCAGCCGGTTCAGGAAGCCGTCGTCGCGCATGGCGGTCAGCTCGTCGCGGTAGTAGAAATCCGTCGCCTCGTGCTGCTCGCCGAAGAACAGCCAGTTGCGCCCCGTCGCGCCGCGCGCGCGGCGCTCGTGCAGGAAACCGCGGAACGGCGCGACGCCCGTGCCCGGCCCGACCATCACGATCGGCGCGTCGCCGCTCGCCGGCGGCCGGAAATGCGCGGACTTCTGCACGAACACCGGCACCCCCGCATCGTCCGCGCGATCCGCGAGAAACGTCGACGCGACGCCCTTGCGCCGCCGCCGGCCGTTGTCGTAGCGCACCGCCGACACGGTCAGATGCACTTCGTCCGGATGCGCGGCGGGGCTCGATGCGATCGAATACAGCCGGGGCTGCAGGCGCTTGAGCATGCCGACCAGCTCGCCGGCGGACAGGTCGACCGGGAATTCGTGCAGCACATCGGCAAGCTGGCGGCCCCACAGCCAGCGCTTCAGGTCCGTCTTGCGCTCGTCCGCCAGCAGGCTCTTGAGCGCGCCGTTGCGGCCGCGCCCCGCGACGAACGCCAGCGCGTCCGCGTGCGGCCGCGTAATGTCGTAATGCCGGCCGAGCGCGTCGGCCGCCCGCACGTCGCCGATCCCCGGCACCGTGACCGGCGTGTCGGCGTCGACCCCGGCCAGCTCCAGCAATTCGCCGACCAGTTCGGGGCAATTGCTCGGCCACACGCCGAGCGCGTCGCCCGCCTCGTACTCGAGCCCCGCGCCGCCCGTCGCCAGCGAGAAGTAGCGCGTGTCCTTCGCGGCGCCCGGCCGGTTCAGGCAGCGGTTCGCGACGAGCCGCGACAGCGCCGGGCGCGCCTTCGTCGGCACCGCGCCCGCCGGGATCCCGCCTTCCGGCGGCACCGCATGCAGCGCGGCGTCCTCCGCCTTGATGCGCGCGATCGCCTGTTCGAGCCACGCATCGGCCGCCGGCTGGAACTCGACGTCGCAATCGACGCGCGCCAGCAGCGGTGACGCGCCCAGCTCCGCCAGCCGGGCATCGAGCCGGCGGCCGTACCCGCAGAACGGATCGTAGTTGCGATCGCCGAACGCGAGCACCGCGTAATGCACGCCGTCGATGCGCGCCGCGTCATCGGCCCGCAACGCGGCCCAGAACTCCTGGCCGTTGTCGGGCGGATCGCCGTCGCCGAACGTGCTGGTCATCAGCAGCACGTATTGCGCCTTCGCCAGCCCGGCCAGCGGGTAGTCCGCCATGCACGCGGTGCGGATCTCGAAGCCGGAGTCCATCAGCTGGGTCGCGTAGCGGTCGGTCAGCGACTCGATATTGCCCGTCTGCGACGCCCAAAGCAGCACGACCTTCGGCCGCGTCCGCAGGATCCGCACGCCGGGAGCGGCGGCCGCGTCGGTGTCGAGCGCCGGCGCGGCCGCCGCCGGCACCGGGGAGGCCACCGGCGCGCGGCTGAACAAGCCGGCCAGCAGTCCGTCCACCCACAGACGCGCGTCGTCGGCCAGCGGCGCGTTCGCCGGCAGCGTGGGGACGCCGGCCGCCCGCCGGCCTTCGGCGGTGCGCAGCCCGCCGATGAAACCCGCTACGTACAGGCGCTCGCGCTCGCCGAGCCGGGGCGCGGCCGGGCCGTCGCCCAGGCCGAGCAGCGCGGCGAACGTATCGATGGTGCTCATGTCCAGTTCCTCGGAGGCCAAAGCCGTTCGATCGGCGACCGCGGCCGGCTGCGGCCCGGCCAGCGGATCCCGTTGCGCGGCGGGCCCGGCCGTCTGCGCCTCGGCATCGGGTTCGACCCGGCTCAGCGCGACCGCGCAGAATTTGAGTTCGGGTTGCAGCGACACCGGATCGATCGCATCGCTGGTCACCGCATTGATGCACAGCGCGTCGCCGAACACGTCGTTCCAGTGCATCGGCGTGAAGCAGCAGCCCGCCTGCACGCGCTCGGTCACGACCGCCGGCAGCACCGCGCGGCCTCGCCGCGAACGCACCTCGACACGATCCTTCGCGCGAATGCCGAGCGACGCCGCGTCCTCCGGATGAATCTCGACGAACGGCGCGGGATTCAACTTGTTGAGCATCGCGACCTTGCCGGTCTTGGTCATCGTGTGCCATTGATGCTGCAGCCGCCCGGTGTTCAGCACGATCGGGAATTCGGCGCCGGGCAGCTCCGCCGGCTCGACGTGCGGACGCGCGAAAAAGCGCGCCCGGCCGTCCGGCGTCGGAAACACGAGCGCCGGCCGGCTGCCGTCGACCCGTTCGCGCAGCGGCTGGCTCACGCCGTCGTTCAGATAGCGCACCGGATTGCGGTCGGGCCCGTCCGGCGCGCAGGGCCACTGCAGCGGCGTGTCGCGTAGCCGGGCATGGCTCGCGCCGCGCAGGTCGTAGCCGGTATCCGGATTCGTCAGGCGCGCGATCTCCGCGAACACCTCCTCGGCCGACGCGTAATCGAACGCGTGCGCGAACCCCATCGCGCACGCGACGCGCGCGACGATCCGCCAGTCGGGCAGCGCATCGCCCGGCGGCTCGACCGCTTGCCGCATCAAGGTCAGGTTGCGCTCGGAATTGATCATCACGCCTTCGGCCTCGGCCCACAGCGCGCCCGGCAGCAGGATGTCCGCGTAGCGGTTCGTCTCGGTGTCGAGGAACGCGTCCTGCGCGATCACCAGTTCGGCGGCCTGCAGGCCCGCGATCACGTTCTGCCGGTTCGGCACCGTCGCGACCGGATTGGTGCAGACGATCCAGCACGCCTTGATGTCGCCCGCCGCCATCCGGCCGAACAAGTCGACGGTGCCCCGCCCGGTCTCGGGCCGCAGCGTGCCGGCCGCGATGCCCCAGGCGTCCTCGACGAAGCGTCGGTCCGCGGCGCTCATCACCGAGCGCTGGCCCGGCAGGCCCGGCCCCATGTAGCCCATCTCGCGCCCGCCCATCGCATTCGGCTGCCCCGTCAGCGAGAACGGCCCGCTGCCGGGCCGGCAGATCCGGCCGGTCGCGAGATGCAGGTTGCAGATCGCGTTGGTATTCCAGGTGCCGTGCGTGCTCTGGTTCAGGCCCATCGTCCAGCAGCTCATCCACTCCGGCGCGGCGCCGATCCATTCGGCCGCGCGCAGCAAGTCCGCCTCGGGGATGCCGGTGATCGCCGCGACCCGCTGCGGCGGGTAGTCGGCGAGAAAGGCCGGCATCGCGTCCCAGCCGTCGGTGAATGCATCGATGAATGCCGCGTCGGTCGCGCCGTTCCGGTGCAGCAGATGCAGCAGCCCGTTCAGCAGCGCGAGATCCGTGCCCGGCCGGATCTGCATGAACAGGTTCGCCTTGTCGGCGGTCGCGGTGCGGCGCGGATCGACCACGATCAGTTTCGCGCCCGCGTTCACGCGCTCCATCATGCGCAGGAACAGGATCGGGTGGCAGTCGGCCATGTTCGCGCCGATCACGAAGAACAGGTCGGCGCGCTCGAAGTCCCGATACGAGCCGGGCGGACCGTCGGCGCCGAGCGACAGCTTGTAGCCGCTGCCCGCGCTCGCCATGCACAGCCGCGAGTTCGACTCGATGTTGTTGGTGCCGACAAAGCCCTTCGCCAGCTTGTTGATCAGGTATTGCGCCTCGATCGACATCTGACCGGACACGTAGAACGACAGCGCGTCCGGGCCGTGCGCATCGAGTACCGCGCGCAGGCGGCGCGCGGTGTCGGCGAGCGCCTGGTCGATCGGCAGCGGCACCGGATCGCGGTCGCGCGCGGTGCGCACGAACGCGGTGTCGAGCCGGCCCGACTGGCGCAGCGCGACGTGCGCCGATGCGCCCTTCGTGCAAAGCCGGCCGAAGTTCGCCGGATGCCCGCTGTCGCCGGTCACCTTGACGACCGCGCCGTCCTCGACGTGCAGCACCATCCCGCAGCCGACGCCGCAGTAGGGGCACACCGTCTTCACGCCGTGGCTCGCCATGATCGTCCGGGTTCCGTGCCGCGCGCGCCTAGACCGCGACCCACACCAGCCCGTCCTCGACCCGCGACGGATACGCATGGACCGACTTGTCCGGCTCTTCGAGGCATTCGCCCGTCGCGAGGTCGAAATGGTGCTTGTAGAGCGGCGACGCGACGACGATCCGCTCGCCGAAGCTGCCGATCAGCCCGCGCGACAGCACCGCCGCGCGCGACGACGGATCGACGTTGTCGATCGCGAACACGCTGTCGCGGCCGTCGTCGACATGAAACACCGCGACCTGCTCGCCGTTGACGAGCGCGCAGACGCCCGTGTTCGGCACGATATCCGCGAGCGGGCAGACGGGCGTCCAGTGGGATGGCGGTTGCATGCGATCGTGGTTCATCACGCGCTCCTGGCTGACAGCGGTTGGGATTCAGGGGGTTTCGACGGCGACGCGCGGGTCGACGCGTTGCAGTTCCCGCTCGGCGGGCGTCGCCGGGCGGATCTGGCCGCGTTCCTCGACGAACGCGATGGTGGAATCGGCCGCGTCGCTGTTGACGAAATGGCGGAAGCGCTTGCGGGTGTCGGGATCGGCGACGGCCTTCTTCCACTCGCACTCGTAGGTGTCGACCACGTGCTGCATGTCGGCCTCCAGTTCGGCGGCCAGCCCGAGCCGGTCGCGCACCACCACGTCGATCAGGTAGTCGAGGCCGCCTTCGAGGTTGTCGCGCCAGACGCTCGTGCGCTGCAGGCGGTCGGCGGTGCGGATGTAGAACATCAGGAAGCGGTCGATGTAGCGCACGAGCGTCTCGCGGTCGAGATCGGCGGCGAGCAGTTCGGCATGGCGCGGCTTCATCCCGCCGTTGCCGCAGACGTAGAGGTTCCAGCCCTTCTCGGTCGCGATGATGCCGACGTCCTTGCCCTGCGCCTCGGCGCACTCGCGGGTGCAGCCCGACACGCCGAACTTGATCTTGTGCGGCGCGCGCAGCCCCTTGTAGCGGTTCTCGACATCGATCGCGAGTCCGACGGAATCGCCCACGCCGTAACGGCACCAGGTGGAACCGACGCACGACTTCACGGTACGCACCGCCTTGCCGTACGCGTGTCCGGATTCGAAGCCCGCCGCGATCAGCGCCTCCCAGATCGGCGGCAGCTGCTCGACGCGCGCGCCGAACAGATCGACGCGCTGGCCGCCGGTGATCTTCGTATACAGCCCGTACTTCTTCGCCACCTGCCCGACCGCGATCAGTCCGTCCGGCGTGACCTCGCCGCCCGGCATCCGCGGCACGACCGAGTAGGTGCCGTCGCGCTGGATGTTCGCGAGGTAGTAGTCGTTCGAATCCTGCAGGCCCGCGTGCTCCTTCTTCAGCACGAACTCGTTCCAGCACGACGCCAGGATGCCGGCGACGGCGGGCTTGCACACGTCGCAGCCGAGCCCGTGGCCGTGCTTCGCGAGCAGGTCGCCGAAGGTCCGGATCCGCTCGACCCGCACCAGGTGATACAGCTCCTGCCGCGAAAACGGAAAGTGCTCGCACAGATGGTTGTCGACCGCGAAACCGTGCTTCTTCATCTCCGCCTTCATCACCTGCGTGACGAGCGGCACGCAGCCGCCGCACGACGTGCCCGCGCCGGTGCAGCGCTTCATCGCGCCGATGCTGGTCGCGCCCGCGCCCACCGCCGCGCAGATCTGCGCCTTCGTCACGCTGTTGCACGAGCAGATCTGCGCGGCGTCGGGCAGCGCGTCGGCGCCGAGCGCGGGCCGCGCGGTGCCGTCCGAGGGCGGCAGGATCAGGAATTCGGGCGCGTCGGGCAGTTCGATGCGGTTCAGCATCATCTGCTGCAGCGTGCCGTACTCGGCCGCATCGCCCACCATCACCGCGCCCAGCAGGTACTTGCCGCATTCCGACACGACGAGCTTCTTGTAGACCTGCTTGCGCTCGTCCGCGAACCGGTACGCGCGGCTGCCCGGCGTGTTGCCGTGCGCGTCGCCGATGCTCGCGACGTCGACGCCCATCAGCTTGAGCTTGGTGCTCATGTCGGCGCCGGCGAAGCTGGCGGATTCGCCGCGCAGCTGCTTCGCGACCACGCGCGCCATGTCGTAGCCGGGCGCGACCAGTCCGAACACCTGGCCGCTCCACGACGCGCATTCGCCGATCGCGTAGATGTCGGCATCGCTCGTGCGGCACTGCGCGTCGATCGCCACGCCGCCGCGCGGGCCGAGATCGAGGCCGCAGGCGCGCGCGATCTCGTCGCGCGGCCGGATGCCCGCCGAGAACACGATCATGTCGGCGTCGAGATGGGTGCCGTCCGCGAACGCCATCCGGTGCGTGCCGGTCTCGCCGTCGTCGATCGACAGCGTGTTCTTGCCGGTATGCACCTGCACGCCCAGTTCCTCGATCTTCGCGCGCAGCGTGCGGCCGCCGCCTTCGTCGACCTGCACCGCCATCAGCCGCGGCGCGAATTCGACGACGTGGGTATCGAGCCCGAGATCGCGCAGCGCCTTCGCGCATTCGAGCCCGAGCAGGCCGCCGCCGACCACCACGCCGGTGCGCGCGCGCGCGCCGCACGCGCGCATCGCCTCCAGATCCTCGATCGTCCGGTAGACGAAGCAGTCGCGCCGGTCGCGGCCCGTCACCGGCGGCACGAACGGTGCCGAACCGCTCGCCAGCACCAGCTTGTCGTAGTGCAGCACCTCGCCGTTCGACATCGTCACCGTGCGCGCGACGCGATCGACCGCCACGGCCTTCGTGCCCAGCAGCAGGCGGAAATCCTCGCGCGCGAAGAAGCCGGGCGCGACGAGCGAGAGGTCGTCCGCCGACTTGCCGGCAAAGAATTCGGACAGGTGCACGCGATCGTAGGCCGGGCGCGGCTCCTCGCACGCCACGGTGACGTTCAGCCCGTCCACCGGGTCCGCCGCCAGGCATTCGAGCAGCTTGTGGCCGACCATGCCGTGGCCGATGACGACGAGGTTCATGATGAGGTCCTTTTTCGATTAGTGAGCCGCGCCGGGCGCCGCGAGCGCGTGGGCGCGCAGCGCGGCCTCGCGTGCCTTGTGCTCGGCGCTGAAGCGCACCGCGAGCGCGCACAGCGCCGACGCGGTGACGCCCAGCCCGAGCAGCGTGAGCGTCTGGCTCACGTCGCCCACGCCCTTCAGCAGGAAACCCGCCGCGACCGCGCCGACATTGCCGCCCGCGCCGACGATCCCGGCCACGCCGCCGAGCGCGCAGCGGTCGACGAACGGCACCAGCGCATAGGTCGCGCCGCAGGCCATGTGCGTGAAGAGGCCGAAGGTGAGCATCGCGAACAGAGCCGGCGCGACGCTGCCCGCATGCGCGAACCACAGCAGGCCGAGGCCTTCGCCGACGATCAGCGCGAACAGCAGCGTCGCGCGCACCTCGAGCCCGCGCCGCGCCGCCGCCCGGTCCGACAGCCAGCCGCCGAGCGCGCGGGCGAACAGCGCGAGCAGGCCGAACATGCCCGCCGCGAGGCCCGCTTCCTTCAGCGACAGGCCGAAGTGATCGACGTAGTAGAGCGCGGCGATGTTGTGCATGAAGACCTCGACGCCGAAGCACGCGCCGTAGGTCACGAACAGCATCCACACGCGATAGTTGCGGCACGCCGTCGCGAAGCTCGCCCAGCCGCCCTTCTTGCCGCTGTCGATCGCGATGCCCCGCGCGCGCAGCGTCACGAAGTCGCCGCGCGGGCAGTCCTGCGTGCCGCGCCAGTAGAGCACCGCCATCGCGAGCATCGCGACGCCCGGCACCACCAGCGCGGCGCGCCACGCGGGGGACTCGCCGAACCCGAGCAGCAGCGCGGCGGCGAACAGCAGCGGCACGAGCGCCTGCGCCGCGCCCGCGCCGGCGTTGCCCCAGCCCGCGGTGGTCGCGTTCGCGGTGCCGACCACGTTCGGCGCGAACATCACCGACGTGTGGTACTGGGTGATCACGAAGCTCGCGCCGACCGCGCCGATGCCGAGCCGGCACAGCAGGAAGCTCGTGTAGTCGCGGCTGAACGCGACCGCGATGACGGGCATCGCGCCGAGCGTGAGGAGTGCGGAATACACCCGGCGCGGGCCGTAACGGTCGCACAGCGGGCCGACGATCAGGCGCACCAGGATGGTCGCCGCGACCGCCGCGATGTTGATGTTCGCGATCTGACCGGTCGTCAGCGCGAATTCGCGCGCGATCACCGGCATCAACGGCGCGCATGCGAACCACGCGAAGAAGCACACGAAGAACGCCATCCAGGTCACGTGGAAAGCGCGCATCGGCGCGCTGCGCAGGCTGAACAGATCGATGCGGGTTGCTTTGTCGAGCATGGGGGTTCCACCAAACAAAAACGGCGACCTGCGGCCCGGTCGCATGACCGGGTTCGAAGGACGCCGTTGCCCAGAAAAAGCCCGTTGCCGGACCGATCGGTATTCCGAATAGCAGGCGAGTCGCCGTTGACTCGCCTGGCGATCACTATGCAAACGCCATGCCATCGGGCGCGAAACCCCGCTGCGAAGCGCTGCTCCGGGCGATTTCGACGGTTTGCGCGACGCGCTTGCCGCTCGCCGCGCGACGCGTCGTGACGCACCGAAGCACAGATGTGGTGCGGCGCAGCACTGTCCGCGTGCGGGCCGCCGGTGCGCAGGGTGCCGCACGCGGCGGCGGATCGGGAGATGACGCGGGGTCGAATCGCGCCCGGTAGGTCGCGGCGCGCGAGGTCGTCCCGGGCGCCGGGCGGCGTCCGGGACGCGCGCCCGGTTTCGTTGGCCTGAATATTGCTGAAGAGCGTCTGTCACCGGCAACGGCGCCGGTGCGCGGCAACGCATTCCGTCCGCCCGGCCCCGTGCCGTCGCGGACTTTCCGGACAACGGCGTCCCTTCGCGCCCCGGCGCGGGCGGATGCCGTTTTTCGTCCGACGCGAGCGGTGCGCCGCCTCATTCGCCGCGCTTGAGCGGCACAGGAGCGACATCATGACGACGACCGGCAAGGTCACCTTGCTCGGCGCCGGTCCCGGCGATCCGGAGCTGCTGACGATCAAGGCCGCGAAAGCGCTTGCGAGCGCCGATGTGGTGCTGCTCGACGATCTCGTCGATCCCGGCGTCGCGGCACTCGCGCCGCGCGCGCGGGTCATCCGGGTCGGCAAGCGCGGCGGATGCCGCTCGACCCCGCAGGCGTTCATCGAACGGCTGATGCGCCGCTATGCGCGGCAGGGCGCGCACGTGGTCCGCGTGAAGGGCGGCGACGCGCTGCTGTTCGGCCGCGCCGGTGAAGAACTCGCGGCGCTGCGCGCGGCGGGCATTCCCGTGGAGATCGTCAACGGCATCTCGTCGGGCTTCGCGGCGGCGGCGAGCCTCGGCGTGTCGCTGACCCATCGCGATCACTGCCACGGCGTGACGTTCGTCACCGCGCACCGGCAGGATCACGGCGAACCCGACTGGGCGCGCGTCGCCGCCGCCGGCACCACGCTCGCGATCTACATGGGCATGAGCCGCATCGAGCGGATCGCCGCCGGCCTGCTTGCCGCGTTGCCCGCCGCAACGCCGGCGGCGGTCGTCCAATGGGCCGGCGCGCCGGGCGAGCGGCGCTGGACCGGCACGCTCGAGCGCCTCGCCGACGCGGCCGACGCCGGCCTCGGCAGCCCGGCGGTGATCCTGGTCGGCGCGGCGCTCGCCGCCGCGTCGAGCCTGGGCGATATCGCGGCGGACAGCGGCGCGTGGGCCGTGCCGCATGCGGCATGAGCGGCGGCGGCCCGGCTGCGGCGTTGCGCGCCGCCGTGTTGCGCGCCGCGTTCGGCGCGCAGGTACCAACCGGCATGACGACAACGGCCGCGCCCGCGTTCACGGTCCCTGAATGAACCCGTCCGATTCCGACGCCATGCTCCGCGTGCTGCTCGTCACCGACACCGACAAGCCGATCGGCGATCTCCGCCAGGCGCTCGCGCGGCTCGGCTATGCGATGCTGCCCGAGGTGGCGACGCCCGCGCGGCTGCCCGCCGCCGTCGAGGAGCAACGCCCGGACGTCGTCATCATCGATACCGAATCGCCGTCGCGCGATACGCTCGAACAGCTCGCGGTGATGAACGCGACCGCGCCCCGGCCGGTGCTGATGTTCAGCAACGATGCGGATCAGCAGTTGATTCGCGCGGCCGTCGGCGCGGGGGTAAGCGCGTATCTCGTCGAGGGCCTGTCCGCCGAACGGCTCGCGCCGATTCTCGAAGTCGCGCTCGCGCGCTTTTCGCATGACGCGCATCTGCGCCGCCGGCTCGCCGACGTCGAGCGCGAGCTGGCCGAGCGCAAGCTGATCGACCGCGCGAAGCGCGCGCTGATGGACCGCCGCCGGCTGTCCGAGCAGGAGGCGTACGCGGCCTTGCGCAAGAGCGCGATGGACCAGGGCATCCGGATCGTCGACGCCGCTCGCCGCTTGCTCGCCATGCACGAACTACCCTGACGGCCTCGCCATGACTCCATCGAATGACGCGTCACCCGAACGCACGCACCTCCGCCTCGGCTTCGTCGCGCTGAGCGACGCCGCGCCGCTGATCGCCGCGCAGCGGCTCGGCCTCGGCCGCCGCTACGGGCTGACGCTCGAGCTGCGCAGGCAGCCGTCGTGGGCCAGCATCCGCGATACGCTGCTGTCCGGCGAGATCGACGCCGCGCATGCGCTATACGGCCTCGTGTACGGCGTGCAGCTCGGCATCGGCGGGCCGCAGGGCGAGATGGCCGCGCTGATGGTGCTGAACCGCAACGGCCAGGCGATCACGTTCTCGAACCGGCTCGCCGACGCGTACCGCGACAGCAGCAGCGTGCGGGCCGCGCTTGCATCGCTGCAGCGCAAGCCGGTGTTCGCGCAGACCTTTCCGACCGGCACGCATGCGATGTGGCTGTATCACTGGCTCGCCGATCACGGCGTGGGGCCGCTGGACGACATCCGCAGCGTCGTGATCCCGCCGCCCGGGATGGCCGCCGCGCTCGCGGACGGCGAACTGGACGGCTTCTGCGTCGGCGAACCGTGGAACGCGGTGGCGGAGGCAAGGGGAGCGGGCCGGACCGTCGCGATGACGAGCGAGGTCTGGCCGGATCATCCGGAGAAGGCGCTCGCCTGCCGCAGGGAGTTTGCCGCGCTGTATCCGAACACCGCGCGCGCGCTGATCCGCACGCTGCTCGACGCGTGCCGGTGGCTCGACAGCCCCGAACATCGGATCGAGGCGGCCGGCTGGCTTGCGGCGCCGGACGCGATCGGCGTGCCGCTCGCGCAGATCGCGCCGCGCCTGCTCGGCGACTGGGGCGCCGGACCTTATGCGCGGCCGCCGCGCCCGGTGCGGTTCTTCGACGGCGGCGCCGTCAATCCGCCGCGCGCCGCCGACGGCCGGTGGTTTCTGTCGCAGTATCGGCGCTGGAACATTCTGAGCGGGCCGCAGGATGACGGTGCGATCGCCGACGCGGTCGCGCAGACGGCGCTCTATCGCGAAGCGGCGGCGCTGTCGGGGATTCCGGTGGTGGCGTGAGGCAGTGTCTCGGCGGGGGCCTCGATCTCGCTCGGCCGTCGGTGGAACGGCCACGCGCAGCCGCCGGGCGCGCGGACATCGGCGACGGACAGGCCGGCCGGCGACGCAAACCCCATCGCGCTCTGTAATGGGAGTCGCGCATCGCCGTTTGCCGTTTGCCGTTTGCCGTTTGCCGTTTGCCGTTTGCCGTTTGCCGTTTGCCGTTTGCCGTTTGCCGTATGCCGTTAGCCGTTTGCCGTTTGCCGTATGCCGTTAGCCGTTTGCCGTTTGCCGTTTGCCGTTTGCCGTTTGCCGTTTGCCGTTTGCCGTTTGCCGTTTGCCGTTTGCCATGCGTCATGCGTCATGCGTCATGCGCCGCCATAGCATAATGGCAGCCATCCCGACGCCCTTCCCCATGCCCGCACGACACGCTCCCCTCGACGCGCTGCTGACCGAAATCCGCGCGTGCAGGGTCTGCGCGGCCAGCCTGCCGCTCGGCCCGCGACCGATCGTCCGCGCGCGCCCGCAAGCCCGCATCCTGATCGTCGGCCAGGCACCCGGCGCGCGCGTGCATGCGTCCGGCATCCCGTGGGACGACGCGAGCGGCGAACGCCTGCGGAACTGGCTGGGCGTGGATAGCGCGGCGTTCTACGACGAAACGCGGTTCGCCCTCGTCCCGATGGGGTTCTGCTATCCCGGCCGCGGCACGAGCGGCGACAACCCGCCGCGCCCCGAATGCGCGCCGCTATGGATGGACAGGCTGCTGCGCGAGTTGCCGGATATCCGGCTGACGCTGCTGATCGGGCAGTATGCGCAGCGCCGCTTTCTCGCGGGCGAGCGCAAGGCGTCCGTCACCGAAACGGTCCGCGCGTGGGCCGGCTACGGCCCCGGGATCATTCCGCTGCCGCATCCTTCTCCGCGCAACCAGGCGTGGTTCAAGCACCATCCGTGGTTCTCCACGGACGTGCTGCCGGTGCTACGCGACAAGGTAGCCGCACTCGTCGGCCGCTAGCGCTCGCGGCGCCCCCAAGCGATCGGCGGCGCCGGGCCGCCGCCCGGCACCGGACTTTTAATCCGTTGGTCACAGGTTCGAATCCCGTACGGCCTACCAAAGAATTCAAGGGCTTAGCAGCAATGCTAAGCCCTTTTTGTTTTTGATCTACCCCGTATATTAGACAGTGTCTAAAATCATGCGGTTACAAATCGAAAGCTTCGTGTGTAACGTCGCGCGCGTTTTGACACTGTTTAGCGCCTGAATTGTCACTTCGCACCCGAACACCCTTAGCGGCCGTATTGGCGCTAAAACAAGCCGCCTCTGCAGGGGTAGCGTGGCCTTGCCGGATTCGCAGGCATCGACTGCGGATGCGGGGCGAGTCAGGTGTTAGTAGCACCAGATTCGTCGCCACGCTCTTTCTCAACTATCAAACGCCTCTCATCGCACATACGATGAGCACTGATATAGATCGACCGAACTTTCACTGTAGCTGGCCAACTCATCAAGCGATGCGCTCCAAGACGTAGAGATTTTCGTTTCCTGCCGAACGTCGATGAACTACCCGGAATCCGCCACTCGTCGAGAGCCGCCGAAGCAGTGCAAAAAAATCTCGCTCCCGCCAAGCATGAACGTGAATGTCCATCTTCGCAGTCATGATGCGATCGACGTGTTGCGGGACATCCTGAAGAGGGATCTGTTCACCCGTTAAGTAGGTGTGGACATATCGAACGTGCTCCTCATACGCTTGATACATTGTGCCGCTCCCGCCATCGCTCGCGTCCCGCATTGCATGCTCAACCGTCGTCGGTGGCCGCAGTTGATCAAATGTTCGCGTCATTTCCGGCACGACCAACACAAAAACACCCCCCAGGCGTAAACACTTTATTGATGCCAGTATCGATCCGACTGGGTCGAACAAATGCTCAATTACATGTGCAGAGATTACGAAATCAAGACTGCCACCCGCAATGCCCGTCATCGCCTGTGCGTCGATCGTCCCATCAACGATCACATGCTCGGTATCGAAGTACCGTGCCAAGTTTGAACGATCACGGACATCGCCGTAGTAGCATTCCGCGTCGGCAGGAAGAGGAAACGGCCGCGAACCAGCTCCAACCTCGACGCCTTGTCCGGCGATAAACCGCGTCGCATATTGACGCCCAGCTTCGATCTCGAGCGGCCATCTCGCTGCACGTTTGGCGCGCAGTCGTTTTACCGGATTGAATGCCCATCGCTCAAACGAACCAACCAAATTAGCCAGCATGTGACGCCCCGCATATTTTCGTAGGTTGTTCTGATCCGACACGCCCCAACCAACTGTCGAGGTAGCCGCGCTGCACATCGAGTTCATCAGACGAGTCCATATCATAGCAACTCGCAACGGCGAACTATTCGGTTATGCCCGGACTGCCCGCGCTACTTCGATGCGAGCAGTTTTTCCAAGCTTCCTACACGTTCGAGAAGTTGATGTGCCGCCTTCATCGTATCGATCAGCATCGGCCGGAGACTAAGCATCTTGGATGCATCGGGGTAATCAGCTGAAGGGTTTTCAACCCAATCCGGATTTATTTCCTCAACTTGCTGCGCGATCACGCCGTTATCGTATATCTTGCCGTTGCTGAAAAGCGTCCGTTCTTTGTATCGATAACTAACAAAGTCAATGCCTGCAATTCGAGCTAACGAATCAACCACCGACGGAACGATGTCTGCCTTGAAATTTCGATCCGATGTGTTCGAAGCGATGTAGGCGACGATGCCGCCATCAACTCCGATGTCAATACGTTGCGACGCAGGAACCCATCCCATGTTGCAAGTATGCCCTGCCCCAAAGTTGATGTAGTTCCCCGTGATCTGCCGAGTCGCAACCTGTCGCGCTACCCAATTCGACAAGTAGTCATTTCCCCAGATCGCCCCCCAAGCGTTGCCGTCCGTCTGGAAAACCGCCGTACCCACGTGCGCGTTATTGACTTGCCACGTCTCGCCGACATCCGAGCACTGCCATGGAACGGCGTTGTACGCGCTGTTGACAAGGTCCAGGCCACCGCCGTCCCGTGCGCGCAGGTACACCCAAGCATCTTGCCCTTGCCGCCAGTTGTGCAACGCGAGATCGGCTTGCCGTCCTTGACCGGAGAAAATGTAGCGGCCGGTCAGCGTGTCCCCAACCTTATGCGCAAGACCAGCGTCCAGCCACGCGCGCAGCCATCCGCCCCACTGCGGTCCCCATACGTTACCGTCAGTCGCGATAGTCGCGTTGTTGCCTCCCGCGTATGTCGTCCCACCCACGGTCAAATTGCTGCGCACCGATACCTGGCCACCGTCGAAAACCCACATGTTCGCGGCGTTGTTCGCGCCGTTCGCGAAGTTGATGGATTTCGTCGTATTGTCGGCTTGAATATTAGGCAGGCCACACGCCAAACTCCTTATGGGGAAAGGCTTTGAGGGTGTTTGCGGGCGGGACTTTCCGTCCGCCTCCCTTTCCCGCTTCGTCGGCGACGCGGAAATCGCGCATGAACACGGCTCCCGCGCCGTCCCGCCTCCCCCTCCGATGCGCCAGGTTTTCCCGATGAGGGAAGACCCCGAACACCGGCCGACGGCCGGCGCAATATCCGCGTTCCCGCCGCATGGCGCGCTCGCGCCGGAAGCGACTGACACAAATTGTGCGTCGCGGTGCCGTCGCTGATCAAAAAGTATCGGTCCCGTCCGTTTTTTCAAGTAGTGGCGCCGCGCGGGCGCCCACTACAGTTCCCCTCACCGGCGGCGCCCCATCCGCGCGACGGTCGCCGGACACAACGACATACATCAGGAGACGCAGGTGAACACGATTCGATCCCTCGCGGCGTGGGCCGCCATCGGCGCGGCCGGCCTGCCGGCCGTCGCGCTCGCGCAAAACTGCGGCGTGCCCGTGCTGAAAGTGCTTGCGCAGAAAAGCCTCGGTCTGTCGGTGATGGAGAAGTCGCTGCCCGACTACGAGAAGCGCAGCGGCACGAAAGTCGAGATCAGCTACTTCGGCGAAAACGACCGGCGCGCCAAATCGCGCCTGGACGCGTCGACGGGCGCGGGTTCGTATCAGATCTACTACGTCGACGAAGCGAACATCGCCGAATTCGCGTCGGCCGGCTGGGTCGTGCCGCTCCTCAAGTACTACCCGAAGGAATACGACTACGACGACTTCCTGCCCGGCCGCCGCGCGGTCGCGGCCTACAGGGGCGTCGCCTATTTCGCGCCGCTCATCGGCGGCGGCGATTTCCTGTTCTACCGGCGCGACCTGCTCGAACGCGCGCATCTCCCCGTGCCGAAGACGCTCGACGAACTCGTCGCCGCCATCAAGAAACTGAACGCGCCGCCGAACCTGTACGGCTGGGTGGCGCGGGGCCAGCGCGGCTCCGGCATGAACGTATGGCGCTGGGCGCCCTTCATGCTCGCGGAAGGCGGCGCGTGGACGGACAAGAACCAGAACCCGGCCTTCGATTCGCCCGCGGCCGTGAAAGCCACGCTGCTGTACCGCGACCTGTTCAAATACGCGCCGCCCGGCGCCGCCACGTATGACTGGAGCAACGCGCTCGAAGCGTTCCGTTCGGGCAAGGTCGCCTTCATGATCGAGTCGACGCCCTTCGCCGACTGGATGGAAGATCCCGGCAAGTCGAGCGTCGCGGGCAAGGTCGGCTACGTGAAGCCGCCCGCTCCGCTGCCGTCCGCCGCCTATGGCCACGGCCTCGCGATTTCGTCGGTCGGCGCGAAGGACGAATGCACCCGCCAGGCGGCCGGCCGCTTCATCGCGTGGGCGACGAGCAAGGATCAGGAGCAGGCGCGGCTGCGCGACAACGTGTTCAGCGACTACAACCGGACGAGCACGATCAAGAGCGACTATTTCCAGAAGCACGTGAAGCCGCAGATTCTCGCGGGCCTGAACGACACCAACCCGGTGACCAAGGTCACGATCTGGGCGACGCCGCAATGGCCCGACATCGGCGACAACCTCGGCATCGCGCTCGAGGAAGTGTTCACCGGCACGCAAGCCGATGCGCAAGGCGCGCTGAACGATTCGGTGCAATACGCGAAGGACGCGATGGAACACGGTTCGCGCAAATAGGACGGCGCGCCGCGCACGACGACGATTTCGCCAACCTCGCCGGAGAATCCTCATGTTCAACCGAGGCAAAACGAGCCTGCCCTGGCTTTTCCTCGCGCCGCCGCTCGCCGTGATGGCGGTCCTGGGCCTCGTGCCGACGATCGCCGCGATCGACCTCGCGCTCCGCAATCGCGTGCTGCGCTACGCCGACAGCGAATACGTCGGCCTGCGCAACTTCGCGCGGCTCGCATCGGACCGGCGCTTGCTGAACGCGATCGAAGTGTCGGTGCTCTGGGAGATCGTGACGGTCGCGGGCGCGGTCGCGGTGGGCGTCGTGCTGGCGATCTTCCTGTTCGAACGCGTTCACGGCCGGCTGCGCAACCTCGCGGTTCTGCTGCTCATCATGCCGGTGCTGCTGCCGCGCGTGTCCGCCGGATTCATCTGGAAATTCATGTACGCGCCGCTCACGGGCATCCTGAGCTGGCTGTTCGGGACGCTCGGCATCGACAACACGGCCTTCCTCGCCGATCCGCATCTCGCGCTGTACGCGGTGGCGCTCGTCGACATCTGGCAATGGGGCCTGTTCTTCTCGGTCGTCATCCTGAAGCTGCTCGAAACGCTGCCGCCCGAGCCGCTCGAAGCGGCGCGGCTCGACTACGCGTCGACATGGCAGATCCACGCGTACATCGCGCTGCCGATGCTCAAGGCGCCGATCATGAGTCTCGTGTTCATCAAGATGGTGGAGTCGCTGCGTTCGTTCGACCTCATCTACGTGATGACCAAGGGCGGGCCGGGCATCAGCACCGAAACGCTCGACATGTATGCGTATTCGCAAGGAATCGGGTTGTCCGGCAAGGTGTCGTACGCATCGAGCATGGCCGTGCTGATGATGGTCGCGACGACGCTGATCTTCACATTCGTCTGGAAGCGGGTGAACCAATGGGAAGACTGATCACGCGCGGCGGCACCTTCGCGATCGGCGGCTGCATCGCGCTCGTCGCCGCATTCCCGCTCTTCTGGGCGTTCCTGAATTCGCTCAAGCGCCTGCTCGACATCGTGTCGCCGACGCCGCGCTTCGTCTTCACGCCCACGCTCGACAACTACCGCCAGGTGCTGTCGAGCCCGGAAGTACTGATCGGGCTCGGCAACAGCCTGGCGATCGTCGGGACGGCGGTGGCGATCGGCGCCGCGCTCGGCGTGCCCGCCGCCTACGCGCTCGCGCGCTATCCGGTGCGCGGCAAGCGCGACATCCAGTTCTTCCTGCTGTCGCTGCGCTTCCTGCCGCCCGTGGCCGTCGCGATTCCGCTGATCGCCATCTGGGTCGATCTCGGCCTTTACGACACCCGGTTCTCGATGATCGTCACCTACCTGCTCGTCACGCTGTCGACCATCACGTGGCTGTCCATTCCGATCTTCCAGCGCCTGCCGCGCGAGATCGAGGAAGCCGCGACGCTCGACGGCTACGGCCCGTACGCGGTGTTCTGGCGCGTGGCGCTGCCGATCTGCGCGAACACGCTCCTCGGCGGCATCGTGTTCAGTTTCGTGCTGGTCTGGAACGAACTGATGATCGCGCTCGCCCTGACGTCCTCGCGCAGCGCGACGCTGCCCGTCGTCGCCTCCGCGTTCACCTCGCTCGGCCAGGAGGTGCCGTGGGGCGTCATCAACGCATCGACGGTGCTGCTCGCGCTGCCTCCGCTCATCTTCGTCGGCGTGCTGAGCCGGCTGTTGAATTCGATGCTCAAAAGCAGATAAGGAGATTCCCGTGAAAGCCCTCATTCTCGAACGGGCGCGCACGCTCGCGCTGCGAGACATCGATCTGCCGCTCGACGTCGGCCCCGGCGACGTCAAGATCCGGATTCATACGGTCGGCGTCTGCGGCAGCGACGTGCATTACTACACGCACGGCCGCATCGGCCCGTTCAAGGTCGAGCAGCCGATGGTCCTCGGCCACGAAGCCTCCGGCACCGTCGTGGAAGTCGGCAGCGGCGTCGCCCGGCTCAAGGCCGGCGACCGCATGTGCATGGAGCCGGGCGTGCCCCGCCTCGACTCGCCCGCGACCCTGCGCGGCCTGTACAACCTCGACCCGGACGTGCGGTTCTGGGCCACGCCGCCGGTTCACGGCTGCCTCACGTCCCATGTCGTGCATCCCGCCGCGTTCACCTACCGCCTGCCGGACAACGTGTCGTTCGCGGAGGGCGCGATCGTCGAGCCCCTGTCGATCGGCTTGCAGGCGGCCAAGAAGGCCGCGATGAAGCCGGGCGACACGGCCGTCGTCGTCGGCGCCGGCACCATAGGCGCGATGACGGCGCTCGCCGCGCTGGCGGGCGGCGCGTCGCGCGTGATCCTCGCCGACGTCGTGCCGGAGAAGCTCGCGCTGTTCGCGTCGAACCCGGCGGTGACCACGGTCGATGTGCGCGTCCGATCGCTGCATGACGCGGTGCTGGCCGCGACCGACGGATGGGGCGCGGACGTCGTCTTCGAAGCGAGCGGCAATCCGAAGGCCTACGCGGGCCTGATCGACCTGTCGTGCCCGGGCGGCTGCATCGTGCTGATCGGCATGCCGCTCGAACCGGTTGCGCTCGACGTCGTCGCGCTGCAGGCCAAAGAGGCGAGAATCGAATCGGTGTTCCGTTATGCGAACGTTTTTCCTCGGGCGCTCGCGCTCATCGGCTCGGGGATGATCGACGTGAAGCCGTTCATCTCGCGCACCTTCCCGTTCTCCGACGGCCTGCGCGCATTCGAGGAGGCGGCGAGCGGCGCGCCGTCCGACGTGAAAATCCAGATCGAGATGGATTGAACCATGGCACAGATCATCTGCAAGGGATTGACGAAGCGATACGACCACGGCGCGCCGGTGCTGCATCCGCTCGATCTCGCCATCGGCGACGGCGAATTCATCGTGCTGCTCGGACCGTCCGGCTGCGGCAAGTCGACGATGCTGCGCATGGTCGCGGGTCTCGAAGCCATCACGGGCGGCGAGCTATCGATCGGCGCCAGAGTCGTCAACGATCTGCCGCCGCGCGAACGCAATGTCGCGATGGTGTTCCAGAATTACGCGCTGTATCCGCACATGACCGTGTACGACAACATTGCGTTCGGCCTGCGGCGCCTTTCGACTCCGCCGGACGAGATCGACCGGCGCGTGCGCGACGTGGCGAAGGTGCTGAACCTCGACGCGCTGCTCGATCGCAAGCCGCGCGCGATGTCGGGCGGGCAGCAGCAGCGCGCCGCGATCGCCCGCGCGATGATCAAGACGCCGGACGTGTTCCTGTTCGACGAGCCGCTGTCGAATCTCGATGCGAAATTGCGCGCGCAGCTGCGCGGCGACATCAAGCGCCTGCATCGGCGCCTCAGGACCACGACGCTCTACGTCACCCACGACCAGCTCGAAGCGATGACGCTCGCGGATCGCGTGGTGCTGATGCGCGACGGCCGCATCGAGCAGATCGGCGCCCCGGCCGACCTGTACCGCTGCCCGCATACGATATTCGCCGCCGGCTTCATCGGCACGCCCGCGATGAATTTCATCGATGGCGCGATCGCGCTGCGCGACGCCGAGCGCGCGGTCGTATGCGGCAACGCACGCTGGCCGCTGTCGGAGCGCCGCTTCTCGACGCTGCGCGACGGCCAGGCGGTCAAATTCGCGATCCGGCCGAACCACCTGCGCATCGATACCGGCGCGCCGCCGCCCGACACCGCCGCGCTCGCGCTGGCGGGCCGGATCGAGCTGGTGGAGCTGCTGGGCGCCGAGGCGCTCGTCACGCTCGACTGGGACGGTACGCCGTTTGCCGCGCTCGCGCCGGCGGCGGCCGCCCCCGAGCCCGGCGCCGTGATAACGTTCCGGTTCGACGAGCGCGATCTGCATCTGTTCGATGCGGACACAGGACGCAACGTGATGCTGCCGGACGCCGGCGGCGGGCCCGAACCCGCTGCGCCCGGCGCTGGAGACCCGCGACGAGCGCACGCGGATCGCACGCCGTCCCTGTCGCACCCGTGAAGTCAGGCGGCCCCGGCGCGCCGCGAAGGAGCGAGACATGAATCCGGATCTGGAGATCGTCCATACGCGGCGCGACGAATCGTTTCGCGCGTGGGTGCACGACTACCCGCACTCCGTGGCGAAATGGCACTTTCACCCGGAGTACGAAATCCACGTGATCCGGGCGTCGCACGGCAAGTTCTTCGTCGGCGACTACATCGGCGATTTCGCGCCGGGCAACCTCGTCATCGTCGGCCCCAACCTTCCGCACAACTGGATCAGCGAACTCGACGAGAACGAGCGCGTACCGTCGCGCGACGTCGTGCTCCAGTTCTCGCGCCAGGCGGTCGAGAAGATGATGGAGGCCTTCACCGAACTGCAGGCGGTGATCGGCCTCATCGACGACGCGTCGCGCGGCGTGCAGTTTCCCGACCCGATCGGACTCGCGGTCGCGCCGCTGATCGCCGAGCTGTCGGCGACGCACGGCTGCCGGCGCGTGGAACGCTTGATGTCGCTCTTCGACCGGCTGCTGTCGTGCGAGGAACGCCGCCTGCTGGCGGGCCCGGCGTACCGCATCGACGCGCAGCACTACATGTCGTCGACGATCAATCAGGTGCTCGCCTATCTGCGGCAGAACCTGCCGGGGGCGCTGCGCGAAGCCGACGTCGCCGCGTTCGCCGGCATGAGCATCAGCACGTTCACGCGTTTTTTCCGGCGCCACACGGGGTCGACGTTCGTGCAGTACCTGAACCGGCTGCGCATCAACGAAGCTTGCGAACTGCTGATGTTCTCGGGCTTGAACGTGACGGACATCTGCTACCGGGTCGGCTTCAACAATCTGTCGAATTTCAACCGGCAGTTCCTGTCGATGAAAGGCATGCCGCCGTCGCGATTCCGCGCGCTGCATCAACTCAACGACACCGCTTCCGACCCGCGCCACGCGGGCACCCAGCGCGTTCGGCTGCCTGTCGGCGCGGCCGCGCCTGTCGACCGGACCTTGCACCCGTGACCTTCCTCGGCATCGATCTCGGCACCTCCGAGGTCAAGGCGGTCCTCACCGACTCCGCTTCGGCGACGCTCGCGACGTCGCACGCCCCGCTCGATGTCCAACGCCCGCATCCGCACTGGTCCGAGCAGAGTCCGCAAGCGTGGTGGCACGCGACGCTCGACGCCGTCGCCGCGATCAGGGCGGCCCATCCGCGCGCCTTCGCCGCATTGCGGGGCATCGGCCTGTCGGGGCAGATGCACGGCGCGACGCTGCTCGACCGCTCGGGCCAGGTGCTGCGTCCCGCGATTCTGTGGAACGACACGCGCGCGGCCGCCGAATGCGTCGAGCTGGAGGCGCTGGTACCCGAGTCGCGCGCCATCACCGGCAATCTCGCGATGCCCGGATTCACCGCGCCGAAACTGCGGTGGCTCGCCAAGTACGAGGCCGCCGTGTTTCGCGCCACGCACAAGGTCCTGCTGCCGAAGGACTATCTCGCCTGGCGGCTGTCCGGCGAATTCGTTTCCGACTGCTCGGATGCGTCCGGCACGTTGTGGCTCGACGTCGCGCGGCGCGACTGGTCCGACCGGATGCTCGGCGCGACCGACCTGTCGCGCGCGCACATGCCGCGTCTCGTTGAAGGCAGCGATGCGGCCACGCAGCTGCGCGACGCGCTGCGACGCGACTGGGGGCTCGACCATCCGGTCGTGATCGCGGGCGGCGCGGGCGACAATGCCGCGAGCGCCATCGGCATGGGCATCGCGAACGCGGGCCGCGCGTTCCTGTCGCTCGGGACGTCGGGCGTGCTGTTCGCGGGCAACGACCGGTTCGCGCCGAACCCCGGGCAAGGGGTCCATGCGTTCTGCCATTGCCTGCCGGGACGCTGGCACCAGATGAGCGTGATCCTGTCGGCGGCCGCGAGCCTCGACTGGCTGGCGAAAGCGCAGGGCGCCAGCGTCGCGACGCTGGCCGCGCGCGCGGCCGACAGCGATGTCGCATCCGCTCCGATCTTCCTGCCCTATCTGAGCGGCGAGCGCACCCCGCACAACGACGCGAATGCGCGGGGCGTGTTCTGGGGGCTCACGAGCGAGCATCGCAGCGCCGACCTTGCCTATGCGGTGATGGAAGGCGTCGCGTTCGCGATGTCCGACGGCTATGCCGCGATGCAGGGCGCGGGCACGGCGCTCGCGGAAGCGTCGTTCATCGGCGGCGGCTCGAAGAGCGCCTTCTGGGCGCAGCTTTGCGCGTCGGCGACCGGCATCGTCATGCACCGCCACGCGGACAGCGCGGTCGGCGCGGCGCTGGGCGCGGCGCGGCTTGCGCGGCTCGCCGCGACGCGCGACACGGTGGACGAGGTGTGCGCGCCGCCGCCCGTCGCCGAATCCTGCGCGCCCGATACGGCTCGCCGGACCCTGCTCGACGAACGCCTGGCTCGGTTTCGCCGGCTTTATGTCGCGTTGCGGCCGGAGTTTTCCGCTTAGGAAGCTGGACGATCCATCCGGACCCGCGCGGGAGCGGGCGCGACGATCGAACCGCTCACGCCCCCGCCGCCGCCCACCCGCTCAACCCCGGCTCGGCCGACAGCCGCAGGCTCTCGATCGCCAGTGCGACCGCCTGCCGGGACGCGCTGTCCGGATGCCAATACATCGACACGGAGCCGAAGCCGTCGAGCCGCATCGGCAGGATCCGCACCGCATTCAACTGCTCGAAGCGCAGCGCGGCGCGATGCGACGCCACGCCGATCAGGTCGGTGTTGTTCAGCAAGGTCAGATTGAGGATCGACGAATTCGATTCGACGCAATGGCCGGGCAACGCATGCCCGGCCGCCGCCAGCGCCGTCTCGAATGCGTTGCGCACCGGCGTGCCCGGCGGCCAGACGATCCACGCACAGCCCAGCACGTCGTCCCAGTCCAGCGCGCCCCGCTCGAACAGCGGATGCCCCGGCCGCGCGACGAAGTTGATCGGCTCCATGTAAAGCTTCTCGGTGCGCAGGTGCGGATCGGGCAGCGTCTGGTCGGTGCGGCCCACCACGATATCCAGCTCGCCGCGTTGCAGCTGCGGCATCAGCACGTTCATCGTGCCCTCGACAAGCCGCACGTGCGCGCGCGGCATATGCCGCAGCAGCCGCGCGACCGCCAGCGGCACCGTGTCCGCCGCCGACACCCCCGACGTGCCGATCGTCACGAGCCCGCTCCCGCCATCGCGCAGCGCCCGCATGTCGTCGCGCGCAAGATCGAGGTGCGCGTCGATCTTGCGCGCGTGCTCGATCAGCGCCGTGCCGTTCGCGGTCGGCCGCAGCCCGCGCGCATGCCGCTCGAACAGCGGCATGCCGATGTCTTCCTCCAGTTCCTTCAGCCACTTCGACAGCGCGGGCTGCGTCGTGTTGAGCGCCGTCGCCGACTGGCTCAGGTTGCCCGTGTGCGCAAGGCTCAACAGCACCTGCAGATGACGCAGGCGCAGGCGGTGCGTCCAGTCCATGGCCCCTCCAGGTATATCCGCAATCATATGGATCAGATGATTTAGGCATTTTACCGGGTATGCCTGGCTGGCATATAAATCAGCTGACGGCTTATCCGCGCAGCCTTTCGCGCCCGCGCGGCACACCCCGAATACCCGACCCGCTGGAGACGCCCATGCCCACCCCCGCCCCGGATCCGGAACGGACCGCCTATTACGAGCAGATCGCCGCCCAGCGGCTGACGCCGCTGTGGGAGTCGCTGCATAGCCTGGTGCCGCGCGAACCTCGGCCGAAGGCCCGGCCCGCGATCTGGAAATATGCGCGGATCCGCGATCTCGTGATGCAGGCGGGGCGTCTCATCAGCGCGGCAGAGGCTGTGCGGCGCGTGCTGATTCTCGAGAATCCCGGGCTGCCCGGCAAGGCGAGCATGACGCCCAACCTCTACGCGGGCCTGCAGTTGATCCTCCCCGGCGAGATCGCGCCGAGCCATCGGCACACGCAATCCGCGCTGCGCTTCATCGTCGAGGGCACCACCGCGTGGACGGCCGTCAACGGCGAGCGCACGACCATGCGCCCGGGCGATTTCGTCATCACGCCGTCCTGGACCTGGCACGACCACGGCAATCGCCCGGCCGACGACGGCGGCGAGCCGGTCGTCTGGCTCGACGGGCTCGACATCCCGCTCGTCGCGACGATGGATGCCGGCTTCGCGGAAAACTATCCGGAAGCGACCCAGCCCGTCACGCGTCCGGAGGGCGACAGCTTCGCGCGCTTCGGCCACAACATGGCGCCGGTGCGCCAACGCGCGCCCGATCCGACCTCCCCGATCTTCAACTACCCGTACGAACGCAGCCGCGAGGCGCTCGACAGTCTCTACCGCCACGGCGAACTCGACCCGTGGGACGGCGTGAAGCTGCGCTACGTGAACCCCGCCACGGGCGGCTGGCCGATGCCGACCATC
Source organism: Burkholderia alba (assembly GCF_034721475.1). Lineage (NCBI taxonomy): Bacteria > Pseudomonadati > Pseudomonadota > Betaproteobacteria > Burkholderiales > Burkholderiaceae > Burkholderia > Burkholderia alba. Next base: position 65,600 of record NZ_JAWJWL010000005.1, read on the forward strand.
GCGACCTTCATGCAGTACCTGCCCGCCGGCTTCCGAGGCCGCGCTTACCGCAGCACCGACGCGACGATCTACAGCGTGGTCGAAGGGCACGGCACGGTGCGGATCGGCGCCGATACGTTCGAATTCGAGCCGCGCGACGTGTTCGTCGCGCCGTCGTGGCAGCCGGTGAGCCTGTCCGCCGACGACGGCAGCGTGCTGTTCAGCTATTCGGACCGGCCGGTGCTCGCCGCGCTGAACCTGCTGCGCGAAGCCCGCGAATAAGCCCGCTTCGCTTCGCGCGCGGCCCCCTCCTTCCTCTCTCTCTTTTCCCAGCGAGTTCGTCATGACTTTCGTCTTCCCTCCCGAGCCGCCCGTCGCGGTGCCCGTCGCCGGCTCCGGCGATCTGTTCGCGGTGCGCCGCGTCTATTGCGTCGGCCGCAACTACGCGGCGCACGCGCGCGAGATGGGCTTCGATCCCGATCGCGAGCCGCCGTTCTTCTTCTGCAAGCCCGCCGATGCGGTCGTCCCGGTCGCCTACGGCGACACGCTCGACCTCGCCTATCCCGCCCGGACCCGCAACTACCACTACGAAGCGGAACTGGTTGCCGTGATCGGCAAGGGCGGCGCGGATATCCCGCGCGAACGCGCGCTCGAACACGTGTGGGGGTACGCGGTCGGTCTCGACATGACCCGCCGCGACCTGCAGATGAAAATGCGCGAGATGGGCCGTCCGTGGGAAATCGGCAAGGCGTTCGACCGCTCCGCGCCGCTCGGCCCGATCCATCCCGCAAGTACCGTCGGACATATCGACACGGGCGCCCTGTGGCTGACCGTCAACGGCGAGACCCGGCAGCGGAGCGACGTGTCGCATCTCATCTGGTCGGTGGCCGAAACGGTGGCGGATCTGTCGACGTATTTCCGCCTCGAACCCGGCGACGTGATTTTCACGGGCACGCCGGAGGGCGTCGGCGCGGCGGCGAGCGGCGACGTGATGCGCGTCGGCGTCGACCGTCTCGGCGAACTGACGGTTCGCGTGATCTGAAGAAGGACGCCCACATCGTGCAGCTCTACCACTTCTTCAACAGCTCGACGTCGTACCGCGTGCGGATCGCGCTGGCGCTGAAAGACCTTCCGTTCGAGTATCGGCCCGTCAACCTCCGCGCCGGCGAGCAACGCGCGCCGCACTACGTCGAGGACGTCAATCCGTCGGCCTCGGTGCCGGTGCTCGTCGACGGCGCCTTCAGCCTCGCGCAGTCGCTCGCGATCATCGACTACCTCGACCAGCGTCACCCCGAGCCGCGCCTGATCCCCGCCGATCCGGCCGCGCGGGCACGCGTGCTCGAACTCGCGAACCTGATTGCGTGCGACATTCATCCGGTGAACAACCTGCGCGTGCTCCGCTACCTGGAGCACACCCTGCACGTGTCGCCCGAACAGAAGGATGCGTGGTACCGGCACTGGATCGCCGAAGGCATGGCGGCCGTCGAGCAATGCCTCGAACGGCACGGCGGCCGTCGCGCATGGTGCTTCGGCGACGCGCCGACGCTCGCCGACTGCTGCCTCGTGCCGCAGATCGCGAACGCGCTGCGCATGGGGTGCGAGCTGGACGGGTTCACGCGCTGCATGGCGATCTACCGCCGCGCGCTGGAGCATCCCGCATTCGCGCGCGCCGCCCCCGCGCGCCAGCCCGACTACATCGGATAAATCCCACGGGGCGCGCCCCGATGGAGGAGACGAGACATGAGCGAGACATCGACCGCACGCGCCCGCGTGCTGATCGTGGGGGGCGGCATCGGCGGCCTGGCGGCGGCGCTCGCGCTCGCACGCGGCGGGATCGGCGTGCAGCTGCTCGAACAGGCCGGCACCATCGGCGAGATCGGTGCGGGTATCCAGCTCGCCGCGAATGCGTTCAACGCACTGGACGCGCTCGGGGTCGGCGACGCGGCGCGCGGCCGCGCGGTGCTCACCGATACGCTGCAGATGAGAGACGCGCTCGACGCGCGCGAGGTCGCCCGGATCGACGTCGGACCCGCCTACCGGCAGCGCTTCGGCAACCCGTACGCGGTGATCCATCGCGCCGACCTGCATCTGTCGATCCTCGACGCCGTGCGCGCGCATCCGCTGATCGCCATGCGCACCGGCACCCAGGTGCGCGCGCTCGAGCAGGATCCGCGCGGCGTGACGGCGGTCGATCAGCATGGCAAGCGTTATCGCGCCGACGCGGCGATCGGCTGCGACGGCGTGAAATCCGCGATCCGCGCGGCGCTGATCGGCGACGCGCACCGCGTGACCGGCCACGTCGTGTATCGCGCGGTGGTCGACGCGCGGAACATGCCCGACGACCTGCGGCTCAACGCGCCGGTGGTGTGGGCCGGGCCGCGCTGTCATCTCGTCCACTATCCGCTGCGCGGCGGGCAGCAATACAACCTCGTCGTCACGTTCCACAGCCGCGACGCGGAAACCTGGGGCGTGCGCGAGGGCAGTCGGGCCGAGGTGCTGTCGTACTTCGACGGCATCCATCCGCTGCCGCGCCGGCTGCTCGACCGGCCGACGTCGTGGAAGCGCTGGGCGACCGCCGACCGCGACCCGGTCGAGCGCTGGAGCACCGGCCGGGCGACCGTGCTCGGCGACGCCGCGCATCCGATGACTCAATATCTCGCGCAGGGCGCATGCCAGGCGCTCGAGGACGCGGTCACGCTCGGCGCGGCCGTCGCCCGCGCCGGCGGCGATTTCGAGGCGGCCTTCGCGCTGTACGAACGCGCGCGCATTCCGCGCTGCGCACGCGTGCTGTACTCGGCGCGCGAGATGGGCCGGATCTACCACGCCGAGGGGGTCGAGCGCTCGGTGCGCAATCGGCTATGGACCGATCGCACGCAGACGCAGTTTCACGACGCACTGCACTGGCTGCACGGCTGGCGCGCGGAAGATTGCCTGAAGGGCGCCGACTGAGCCCGGCCGTTTCCGACATCACCCGCACGCCCCAACGGAGTCAATCCGCCATGACGCCTCACGCCTCGCCCCCGACCGACGTCGCCGCGTTCATCGACCGGCACCCGGTGTCGCCGTTCCAGATCGCGATCGTCGCGCTGTGCTTTCTGATCGTCGCGATCGACGGTTTCGATACCGCGTCGATCGGCTTCATCGCGCCCGTGATTCGCGCGCAGTGGCAACTGTCGCCCGCGCAGCTCGCCCCCGTGTTCGGCGCCGGGCTCGCCGGGCTGATGGCCGGCGCGCTGATATTCGGGCCGCTGGGCGACCGCTTCGGCCGCAAGTGGTTGCTGCTGGCCTGCGTCGCGTGCTTCGGGATCGCGAGCCTCGCGTCCGCGTGGTCGAACTCGATCGGCGTGCTGATCGCGTGGCGCTTCGTCACGGGCCTCGGTCTCGGCGGCGCGATGCCGAACGCGATCACGCTGACGTCGGAATTCTGTCCGGCGAAGCGCCGCTCGCTGCTCGTCACGACGATGTTCTGCGGCTTCACGATCGGCTCCGCGCTCGGCGGCCTGATCGCGGCGGGGCTGATCGAACGCTTCGGCTGGCACGCCGTGCTGTTCGTCGGCGGCGCGGCGCCGCTGTTGCTGTTGCCGCTGCTCGCGTGCTACCTGCCGGAATCGGTGCGCTATCTGGTGGCGACGGGCGCCGATCCGGCGCGCATCCGGCCGATCCTCGCCCGCATCGCGCCGCGCGCCGACCTGACGAACGCGACCTTCGCCGCCGCCCGCCGGCTCGCGGGTTCGCCGGTCGCGCGGCTGTTTCGCGCGGACCTGATGCGCGGCACGGTGCTGCTGTGGCTCGCGTTCTTCATGAGCCTGCTCGTGATCTACCTGCTGTCGAGCTGGCTGCCGACCTTCCTGCGCGCCACCGGCGCGACGCTGCGCACGGCTGCGCTCGTGACCGCGATGTTCCAGGTCGGCGGCACGCTGGGCGCGATTTCGCTCGGCTGGTTGATGGACCGGTTCCGTCCGCACGCGGTGCTCACCGTCAGCTATGTGGCGGCCGGCGGCTTCATCGCGGCGATCGGCGCCGTGGCCGCCGACCCGTGGCTCGCGGGCGCGGCGGTGTTCTGCGCCGGCTTCTGCGTGTCGGGGGCGCAAGTCGGCGCGAATGCGCTGTCGGCGGCGTTCTATCCGACCGACTGCCGCGCCGCCGGCGTGAGCTGGGCGAACGGCATCGGCCGCTTCGGCTCCGTGCTGGGGTCGCTCGCGGGCGGCGCGATGCTCGCGATGACTCTGCCCCTGCCGGTCGTGTTCGCGGCGGTCGGCGTGCCGGCGCTTGTCGCGGGCACGCTGATGGCGGCGCTGGGCAGGGAACAGGTGCGGCGCGGCCAGGCGGCGCCGGCCGTGCCGCCGGCGCACGCGCCGCGACAGCCTCTGTGAGCCCCCGCCGGCGCCTCGTCCACGACGCCGAACCCCCATAAGCTAGTCACCAAACAAGCTAAAACATCCCGCGCCCGGCTTCTATAATCGGCCGACCTTCCCATGGAGACAGGAGCGCAGCGATGACCGATTCAGCTTCCGCCGACTGGCGCCTCGAAACGATCGCCGTACACGGCGGCTACAGTCCCGACCCGACCACCCGCGCGGTCGCCGTGCCGATCTACCAGACGGTGGCGTTCGCCTTCGACGACACCCAGCACGGCGCCGACCTGTTCGACCTGAAGGTGCCGGGCAACATCTATTCGCGGATCATGAATCCGACCCAGGACGTGCTGGAGCAGCGCGTCGCGGCCCTGGAGGGCGGGGTCGGCGCGCTGGCGCTCGCGTCCGGCCAGGCGGCCGTCACCTACTCGATCCTGACGATCGCGGAAGCCGGCGACAACATCGTGTCGTCGAGCACGCTGTACGGCGGCACCTACAACCTGCTCGCCCACACGCTGCCGCAATACGGCATCACGACGCAGTTCGCCGACCCGCGCGATCCCGCGTCGTTCGAAGCGCTGATCGACGCGCGCACCAAGGCGATCTTCGCCGAATCGGTCGGCAATCCGCTCGGCAACATCACCGACATCGCGGCGCTCGCCGACATCGCGCATCGCCACGGCCTGCCGCTGATCGTCGACAACACCGTGCCGTCGCCGTACCTGCTGCGGCCGTTCGAACACGGCGCCGATATCGTCGTGCATTCGCTCACCAAGTATCTCGGCGGCCACGGCACGAGCCTGGGCGGCGCGATCGTCGATTCCGGCAAGTTCCCGTGGGCCGAACACGCGGACCGCTTCAAGCGGCTCAACCAGCCCGACGTCAGCTACCACGGCGTGGTGTACACCGAGGCGTTCGGCCCGGCCGCCTACATCGGCCGCGCGCGCGTCGTGCCGCTGCGCAACACCGGCGCGGCGATCTCGCCGTTCAACGCGTTCCAGATCCTGCAGGGCATCGAAACGCTCGCGCTGCGCATCGACCGGATCAGCGACAACGCGCTGAAGGTCGCGCAGTATCTGGCGCGGCACGAGAAGGTGGAATGGGTCAATTACTCGGGGCTGCCGGATCACCCCGATCACGCGCTGGTCGCGCGCTATCTGTCCGGGCGCGCCCCCGGCATCCTCACGTTCGGCGTGAAGGGCGGCCGCGACGCGGGCGCGGCGTTCCAGGATGCGCTGCGGCTGTTCACGCGGCTCGTCAACATCGGCGACGCCAAGTCGCTCGCGACCCACCCGGCGTCGACCACGCACCGGCAGCTGTCGCCCGCCGAACTGGCGAAAGCCGGCGTGAAGGAAGAAACCGTCCGGCTGTCGATCGGGATCGAACACATCGACGACCTGCTCGCGGATCTCGGCCAGGCGCTCGCGCGTACCTGATTGACCGGGGGCGCAGGCGGATCGTCGACGATCCGCCTGCGCTTCGCGCCCCGTCACGAGGGCGGCGGCATCCGCCCGGCGATATGCCGCGGCACGGCGGCATGCGATTGCGCGTTACCCCCGGCGCGACGCCCGCGCGACGCATCCGATCGCGTCCTCCGTGAGCACGCGCAGCGGCGTGGCGGCCGGATCGTGTTTCGGGCTCCGGTCGATCCGCCTCCGTGCGATCTCCCGTTTGATCCATTCGGTCATCTCGCGCCTGATGTGCAACGCGTTCTCCGCAAAGCGCACGGCGAACTCGGAATGGCGCGTGCTTGCGCCGCACTCTCGATACGAATACGCACATAGGCGGCATCGCACGCGCGTTCGAATATCGAGCCCCGCCGGTTCGGCTTCATCGCACGCAACGACGCGGAAAATGCGTCGCGCGCTGACGACGATGCCAGGCCCGGTGCGGGCGATCCGGGGGCCAGGGACGGCAACGTGGACGCGCTCGAAGACGCGGATGCGTACCGCGCCGGCCTTCGCCGATCGCCAGGATGCCAAAGTCGTCGTTCCGGACTTGACCCACGGCCTGCTGCGCGTTCGCGGGTTCGGCCATCGGCTCGAATCCGACCGGCCGACTTGGAAAAAAACCGCGGTTCATCGTGCTGAGCCGGCGCGCCGGCGAGCCGGGCGCACTCGACCTGATCGTCCGCCGGATCGATCGGCAGCGAGCGGAACCGGTTCACCCGGAACCCCGCGAATCGCGAACGGAGCGGCCCTCCCGTGCGACGCGAACGGGGCGGATGCCCGCACCGCGCTCCGCGCGCGTTCAAGGCGGCAGGATTCCGGCAAGCAAGCCGCATGCGTGATAGATTTTTCCGTATCGCAGCCCGCTGGATGGCGCGTGATACGGGGCCAGTCAACGCGTCGCCCGACGACGCCAGCAAGGAGACGAACTCATGTTCTCGATATTTGAACGGCGGGTGCCGACATTTCCCACCGAGGAACCGGCCACCCCGCCGAAAGGGCTGTTCGCGTTCATCTGGACCTGCACGCAAGGCGCGCGCGGCTGGATTCTCCTGGTATCGCTGACGTCGGCCGCGCTGTCGGCCTACGAGGCGGCATTGTTCGCGATGATGGGACACGTCGTCGACTGGCTGTCCGCCACCACGCCGGCGGGTCTCTGGGACGCGCGGCGCGGCACGATCCTCGGCTTCGCCGGCATCCTGGCCGGCAGCGTGCTGCTGCTCGGGCTGCATACGATGGTGATGCACCAGGTGCTCGCCATCAATTTCCCGATGCGGCTGCGCTGGGTGTTTCACCGGCTGATGCTGGGCCAGAGCCTGTCGTTCTACGCGAACGAGTTCGCCGGCCGCGTCACCACCAAGATCATGCAGACCGCGCTGTCGATGCGCGAGGCGCTGTTCATGACGGTGGACGTGCTGGTGGGCGTCGCCGCATACCTGATCGGCATCCTGCTGCTCGCGGCCAGTTTCGAATGGAAACTGATGATTCCGTTCGCCGTCTGGCTGTTCGCATACGGCATCGCCTGCTGGTTCTTCGTGCCTCGCCTGGGCAAGATCGGCGGCGCGCAGGCCGATGCCCGCGCGATGATGACGGGACGGATCACGGATGCCTACGCGAACATCGCCACCGTGAAGCTGTTCGCGCATACGCACCGCGAAGCCGACTACGCGCGGCGCGCGATGGAGGAATTCAAGACCACCGGCTATGCGCAGATGCGTCTCGTCAGCGCGTTCGAGATCACCAATCACCTGCTGATCACCGGCCTGCTGATCGGCGCGACCGGGCTCTCGCTGCACCTGTGGATGATCGGGCAGGTCGGCGCCGGCGTGGTGGCCGCCGTGATCGCGATGGCGCTGCGCCTGTCCGGCTACTCGCACTGGATCATGTGGGAGATGACCGGCCTGTTCGAGAACATCGGCACGATCCAGGACGGCATCGCCACCTTGACCAAGGTGCGTGCCGTCACCGACGCGCGCGACGCCCGGCCGCTGTCCGTCAAGCAAGGCGGGATCGTGTTCGACAACGTGAGCTTCGCGCACGACAGCGGCGGCAGGCAGGTGATCGACCGCCTGAACCTGGTGATCCGGCCGGGCGAGCGGATCGGCCTGATCGGCCGCTCCGGCGCGGGAAAATCCACGCTCGTCAATCTGCTCCTGCGCTTCTACGACGTGGGCTCGGGCCGCATCTGCATCGACGGGCAGGACATCGCGCACGTGACCCAGGACAGCCTGCGCGGCGCGATCGGCATGGTGACGCAGGACACCTCGCTGCTGCACCGCACGATGCGCGAGAACATCCTGTACGGCCGGCCCGATGCGAGCGACGCGCAGATGCACGACGCGGCCGCCCGCGCCGAAGCCTCGGCGTTCATCGAGAACCTGAGCGACCAGCGCGGCCATCGCGGCTACGACGTCGAGGTCGGCGAGCGCGGCGTGAAGCTGTCGGGCGGCCAGCGGCAACGCGTCGCGATCGCGCGCGTGATGCTCAAGGACGCGCCCATCCTGGTGCTCGACGAGGCCACCAGCGCGCTGGATTCCGAGGTCGAAGCCGCCATCCAGCAAAGCCTGGGCAATCTGATGGGCGGCAAAACGGTGATCGCGATCGCGCACCGACTGTCGACCATCGCCGCGATGGACCGCCTGATCGTGCTCGACGAAGGCCGGATCATCGAGGAAGGCACGCATCAGCAGTTGCTGCAATCGGGAGGGGTCTATGCGGGGCTGTGGATGCATCAGAGCGGCGGCTTCCTGGGCGAGACGGAGGATTGAGTCCGGCACGCGGGCCGGCGCGATGCGCGGCGTGATGGGCGAAACGTTCGCAGCCGCGCATTCCCGCGCGGACACCCCTTGTCGCGCAGCCCCGCGTGTCCGGTAAGCGGGGCTGTCCGATGTATATGTCACGCATGGCGGGCGGGCGTGGAAAGCCCCGGTGCGGCGTTCGCCCCCTTCTCGAACGCGTCGATCGCATCCACATCGCTCGACACGGCCGTGCGCGCCAGCAAACTCGGCCGCATCCCGCTTCGAGCGCGCCGGGATCCCGGATCAGCTCGCGACCGGCGAGGCCTCGTCCAACTGCGCGAACACCTCCTTCAACAGAACCAGCGCATTGCGAACGGCCGGTCCGCCCGCATAAAAGGTCAGTTGCAGCACGGTCTCGACGATCTGCTCGCGCGTCGCGCCCACCCGCAGCGCGGCTTGCGCGTGCGCGCGCAGTTGCGGCATCGCATGCCCCAGCGTCACGCAGGATGCGACGAGGATCAGTTCGCGCGTGGCGAGATCGAGGCCCGGCCGGTTCATGATCGATCCGATCGACCATTCGATGGTCATATCCGCGAATGCCGGACAGATTTCGGCCACCTCGGCCACCATCGCCGCGCCGGCATGGCCGCCATGAAGCTGTTCGAACAGTTCCAGACCTCGGCGGCGAAGGGGATTGTCGGTTGTCATCGCTTGATGCTCCAGAGTCGGTTGGAAGGGCCGGTTCCGGGTATCGGAGCCGTGGATGTACTGTCGTTGATGCCCGGGGGCTTTTGAAGTAGGCTCGGGTGACTTCACTCAGAACCCTGGGTTTCGAATGCTCGACCGGTTGCTCAGCATGGCGGTGTTCGTCTGCGCCGCGGAAAAACGCAGCTTCGCGGCCACGGCGGAGACCTTCGGCATCTCCGCGACGATGGTCGGCAAGCACGTGCGCTTCCTCGAATCGCGCGTGGGCGCCCAGCTCCTGAACCGCACCACGCGCCAGCAGTCGCTGACGGAAATCGGCCAGATCTATTACGCGCGATGCAAACAGGTGCTCGCCGACGCCGACGCGGCGGACGCCTGCGCGGCCGACATGCGCGCGGCGCCGCGCGGCGTGCTGAAGGTGCACGCGCCCGTGTCGTTCGGCAGCCAGCGCCTGGTGCCGGCGCTCGCGCGCTATCTGCGGCGCTACCCCGATGTGAGCGTCGATCTGACGCTCGCCGATCGTCCGATCGACTGGGTGGAGAAAGGCTACGACGCGGCGATCCAGATCGGCGCATTGAGCGAGTCCGGGCTGGTCGCCCGGGCGCTGCAGCCGTACGAGATGTGGCTGTGCGCCGCGCCGGCGTATCTGGTGGAATTCGGCATGCCGCGCGCGGCGGCCGATCTCGCCGCGCACCAGTGCCTCGGCTTCAGCTACTGGCGCAGGAAGAACACCTGGCGGCTGCATCGCGACGGCCGGACCGAAAGCGTGCCGGTGCAAGGCCGGCTGACCGTCAACCACGGCCAGGCGCTGCGGACGGCCGCCGTCGCCGGCCTCGGCATCATCATGCAGCCGGCGGTCCTGTTGGACGAGGACGTCAAGGAAGGGCGCCTCGTCAGAATCCTGACGGACTATCAGCCGCCGTCCCAGCCGATGCACCTGCTCTATCTGGCTGATCGGCGGCCCACGCTGAAGCTGAGAAGCTTCGTGGAGTTCGCGGTCGACGCGTTTCGGTAGGCGCGGGATTCCCGAAAGCGCGGGCCGCGCGATTCATGCGGTGGCGGACGCGCGCGGCATCGCCTGCGTCGCCGACGATCGAAACCGCGCGGCCTTCATTCCTGCCCGCCGCCGTCTCCGGGTCGCCGTCCGCCGTCAGCGCGTCAGAACTTGTGCCGAATCCCCGCATGAACCAGCAGTTGCTTCGACGTCGACGACAAATCGGCCGCCCCCGGCACATAGGCCTGGTCCAGCGACGAGCCGGTCGTCGCGCCTGCGACCCGCTGGTAGGCGCCGAGCAAATAGACGTCCGTGCGTTTCGACAGGTTGTAGTCCACCATCAGTCCGATCGAATGAATCTTCGGCTTCACCTTGCCCGTCGTCGCATCGTAGGTTTCGAGCGTGTACACGTACTGCGCGCCGACGAACAAGGCGGACGTGAACTGGTATTTGCCGTTCAACTCGACGTTCTGGTATTTCAGCGACGTCAGGGTTCCGCCGGCGAGCGGCCCGGACACCGGCTGGATCGTTTCCTGTCCGAACAGGTAGCCGACGTTGGCGCTCGGATTGCCGAGATACGAATTCGTATACGCGAACCCGACCGTCGCCGGCCCCGCCGTGTAGTTGATCCCCGCGCCGAACACCCGCAGTCGCGACGACACGAAATTCGCGTCCGCCGACAACCCGCCGCCTCCACCGGCGATGGCGCCCCCCGACGTCGCGCCCGGATTGTCGGCGTTCAGGAATGCGGCCGCGACGAGCAGCCCGCCGTTCGCGTACTGCGCACCGATGCTCCACTGCCGGTTGTTCGCGAAGCCGGTATCGTTGCTGAAGCTGTAGGTGCCGCCGAACGAGAACCCGGCGAACGCAGGGCTCGCATACTTGATCGTGTTGTTGACCCGGAACGTGTTGCCGGTATTGTCGTTGTCGAACGGATGCGAGAACGGATAGACGCCCCAACTGCCGTTCGCCGTGACCGGCGCCAGATAGTCGACGACGGCGTCGTACTGGCGGCCAAGCGTCACCGTGCCGAAACGCTCGTTCGCGAGCCCGACATAAGCCTGCCGCCCGAACGCCCGGCCGCCCTGCGCCAGCGCGCCGTTGCCCGCATTGAAACCGCTCTCGATCTGGAACAGCGCGCTGTTGCCGCCGCCGAGATCCTCCGTTCCCTTGAGCCCCCATCGGCTGCCCTGCGCGAAACCGCTCGCCATCTGATAGACGTGCCCGCCGCCGACGTTGCTCGTGTAATCGACACCCGCGTCGATCAATCCGTACAGCGTGACGCTGCTCTGCGCGAACGCGGGCACCGCAAGCGCGGACAACGCCATGACGGCAATCAATCTCCCTTTCATTTGCAATCCTTATTGTTTATCAGTCGCCGCGCGACTGTCGATCTCCACGCCGTGGCCGGCCGAGAGTCCGGCCACGGTTCCGCCTGCGCCATCCGAGCGCAAGCCGGATGGCGCAGATCCGTCAGGGAACCCTCCGCGCCGCCGCGCACCCGACGGTGCGGCCGCCGCGACGCATCCCGTTATTTCAGATTGCCCGACAGGAACCGCGCGAGCCGTTCACTGCGCGGCGCGGCCAGCACGTCGGCCGGATCGCCCTCTTCCTCGACCCGTCCTCGATGGAGAAACATCACGCGATTCGACACTTCCCGCGCGAACGCCATCTCATGCGTGACGACCACCATCGTGCGGCCCTCCCCGGCGAGCGTCCGCATCACGCGCAACACCTCGCCGACCAGTTCCGGGTCGAGCGCCGAGGTAGGCTCGTCGAACAGCAGCACGTCCGGTTCCATGGCCAGCGCGCGGGCGATCGCCACCCGCTGCTGCTGGCCGCCGGACAGATGCGCCGGATAACGCGACTCGAAATCCGCGCCGAGTCCGACCTTGGCCAGATAGTGCCGCGCCCGGTCGCGCGCATCGCGGCGCGGCAGGCCGAGCACGCTGATCGGCGCCTCGATCACGTTCTCGAGCACCGTCAGGTGCGCCCACAGGTTGAAATGCTGGAACACCATCGCGAGCCGAGTGCGGATCGTGCGCAACTGCCGTTCGCTCGCCACGCGCAACCCTCCCGAGCGGTCGCGCACGGTCCGGATCTCGTCGCCGTTCACCGCGACCGTGCCGGCCGTCGGATGCTCGAGAAAGTTGATGCAGCGCAGGAACGTGCTCTTTCCCGACCCGCTGGAGCCGATGATGCTGATGACGTCGCCGGCCCGTGCGCGCAGCGACACGCCATTGAGCACGTCGTGTTCGCCGAAGCGCTTGTGCACGTTGTCGACGGCCAGCTTGTAGACAATCGGATGGGACATTCCGGTTCCTCAATGCATACGGCCGGCGGCCGCGGGTTTCAGAAACGCCAGCCAGCGCCCTTCGAGCATCCGGAAGATCCCCACCAGCGCGAAGGCGACCGCCGCATACAGGCAAGCCGAGATGCCGAACGCCGGGAACGACGCGTAGGTCGCGGAGTTGACGTCGCGCGTCACCTTCATGAGATCCGGCACGGTGGCGGTGAACGCGAGCGTGGTCGAATGCAGCATCAGGATCACCTCGTTGCCGTACATCGGCAGCGCGCGGCGCAGCGCGGACGGCAGGACGATCCGTCGGTACAGCGTGAACGACGACATCCCGTACGCCCGCCCCGCCTCGACTTCGCCGTAGGCCGTCGAGCGGATCGCACCGGCGAGGATCTCGGTCGTGTACGCGCATTCGTTGAGCGCGAACGCGAGCAGCGTGCAGTTCATCGCGCTGCGGAAGAAGTCCGCGAGCGGCGCATGCGCCTGCACGACCTCCAGACCGTAGAGCCCGCTGTAGCACAGCAGCAGCTGGACATAAAGCGGCGTGCCGCGAAACACATAGGTGTACAGCCATACCGGAGCCGACAGCCAGCGGTTCGGCGACGCGCGCGCGATCGACAGCGGCACGGCGAGCGCGAAACCCAGCACCACGGACGCCGCGAGCAACCACAGCGTGACGACGAGGCCGGTCGGCTGATAGCCGTCGGTGTACAGATAGAGCTGCCAGTAATCGCGAATGATGTCGATCATGCCGCCCGCCTCGCGCCCGCCGCATAGCGCGCTTCCAGCCAGGCGAGCACCCCGTGCGAGATCGTCGTGATACCGAGGTAGATCGCGCCCGCGAGCGCCGTGAAGAAGAAGAAATCCTGCGTCGCGCGGCCGGCATCCTGCGCGGCTTTCACCACGTCGGACAACCCGATGATCGACACCAGCGCGGTCGCCTTCACGATCACCTGCCAGTTGTTGCCGATGCCCGGCAGCGCGATTCGCATCATCTGCGGGAACAGGATCCGGCGGAACACCTGCCAGCCTGACATGCCGTAGGCCGCACCCGCCTCGAGCTGGCCGCGCGGCACGCCGAGGAACGCGCCGCGAAACGTCTCGGTGAAGTACGCGCCGTAGATGAAGCCGATCGTCAGCACGCCGGCGCTGAACGGATCGATATCGATCTGCGCGACGCCGAGCGCGTCGGTCGCGCGGTTCAGCAGCATCTGGATGCTGAAGAACAGCAGCAGCATCAACACCAGATCGGGCACCGCCCGGATCAGCGTCGTATAGGCCGCGCCGACGCGCTTGAACAGCGGCCGAGCGGAGAGCTTCGCGGCCGCGCCGGCCAGTCCGAGCGCGATAGCCAATGCCAGCGACAATACGGCCAGCCAGACCGTCGCGCAGGCGCCCGCCCACAGCGACGGGCCAAATCCATCGAAAATCATGAAACGTCTTCCTCGTCGAAACCTGTTGCGCGCGGCGCACCGCCGGAATCGGCCGGCCCCGATCGACCCGGGGCCGGCCGGCACGATCGAAGCGGCCTATTTCGCGCCGTAGATGTCGAAGTCGAAGTACTTCCGGTTGATGCGCGCATACGTGCCGTTCGCCAGGATCGCCGCGAGCGCCTGGTCGAATGCCTGACGCAGCGCGACGTCGTCCTTGCGCAGGCCGAGACCGTCACCGAGGCCGAAGTACTTCGGATCGACGATCGCCGGGCCGTTGAACGTGTAGTCCTTGCCCTGCGGCTTCTTGAGGAAGCCGTCGCTCGCCGCGATCGATGCCTGGAACGACGCATCGAGCCGGCCCGACGTCAGATCCGCGTAGACCTGATCCTGATTCTGATACGACACGATCTGCACGCCGTTCGGCTGCCACATCGCACGCGCGTAGTCCTCCTGGCTCGAGCCCTGTTCGACGCCCACCCGCTTGCCCTTCAGCGACGCGGCGCTCGGCAGCAGGTCCGAACCGCGCTTCACCACCAGGCGGGCAGGCGCATTGGAGATCCTGGCGCTGAACGCGATCTGCTGCATCCGCTTCGGCGTGATCGTCATCGACGACGCGATCACATCGAACTTGCGCGCCATCAGACCCGGGATCATCCCGTCGAAACTCGTTTCCACCCACACGCAGCGCGCCCGCAATTCCGCGCACAACGCATTCGTGATGTCGACGCCGAAACCCGTCAGCGTGCCGTCCGGCGTCTTGTATTCGAGCGGCGGGTAGGTCGGGTCGACGGCAAGCCGGATCTCCTTGCCCGACCAGTCGGCCGCGTGCGCCGCGACCGATACGGCCATCAATGCCAAAGACAGCGTCATCCATTTCTTCATGTCAGTCTCTCCTCCAGGGGTCTAATCGGGATATCCGCGCAGGGCGTTACCGCAAGAATCGTTCGGCGAGCATCACCCAGTAGCTCGCGCCGAACGCGAGGCAATCGTCGTTGAAATCGTATTCGGGGTTGTGCAATGCGCAGCCTTGCGCGCCCTCGCCGTTGCCGATCGACAGATAGCTGCCGGGGCAGCGCTCCAGCATGAAGGCGAAATCCTCGCTCGCCGTGTGCGGTCCGAAATCGTCGATCAGCGCGCCGGGACCGGCCCAGTCCAGCGCGACCTGACGCGCGAAGGCGGTTTCGTCCGGATGATTGACGAGCACCGGATAGCCGTGCCGATAATCGATATCGGCCAGTGCGCCGAAGCTCGCCGCCTGTCCGTGCACCGTCTCCCGAATGCGGCGCTCCAATAGCGCGCGCACGTCGGGGGTGAGCGCCCGCACGCTCAGCAGCATCTCCGCGCTCGGCGGAATCACATTGGACGCGGCGCCCGCGTGGATCGAGCCGACCGTCACGATCGCCGCGTCCTGCGCGCTCACGTTGCGCGACACGATGCTCTGCAGCGCCATCACGATCGATGCGCACACGACGATCGGATCGACCGTCTTGTGCGGCGTCGCGCCATGCCCTCCGCGCCCGGTCACGCGGATCGCCACCTCGTCGGCCGACGCCATCGCCGGGCCGCTGCAAAAGCCCAGTTGGCCGACCGGAAAGCCCGGCACGTTATGCATCGCGAACACCGCGTCGCACGGGAACCGCTCGAACAGGCCGTCCTCGATCATCTTGCGGGCGCCGCCGAGTCCTTCCTCGGCGGGCTGGAAAATCAGGTGCAGCGTGCCGTCGAAACGCGCGCGGCCGGCCAGGCAGCGCGCGGCGGTCAGCAGCATCGCGGTATGGCCGTCGTGACCGCACGCGTGCATCACGCCCTCGATCCGGCTCGCATGCGGCAGGCCCGTCGCTTCGCGAATCGGCAACGCATCCAGGTCGGCCCGCAGGCCGAGCGAGCGCCCCGCGCCCCGCGCCAGCGTACCGACGACGCCGGTGCCGGCCAGTCCGCGCGTCACCCGGTACCCCCAGTCGCTCAGGCACTGAGCGACCAGTTCGCTCGTCGCATGTTCACGGAAACCCAACTCCGGGTGCGCGTGCAGGCGGCGCCGCAACGCGACCATGTCTTCCCGCACCGCGGCCACCTCGGGTAAAACGCATTCAGCCTTCATACCAGTCATGTCTCGGGAAAAATCGCTCAGCCGGAGTTGTCGGGTGCCGCCGGTATCGCGAGACACGCGGCGGCAATTCGTGGGCTGGATCGTATGTAGCGAAAACGCGAGAGAGAAGCCGCAGTTTTGTTATGATGACAACCAATTGTTGTCGGGTATCTAACCTATTCCATGAAACTCCACCAACTGCATGCGCTCGTCGCGAGCGCCGAGGCCGGCAGCATCCGCGGGGCCGCACGCGCGCTCGGCATCTCGCAGGCGGCGGTCACGCGGGCGCTGCGCGAACTGGAAGCCAGCGAGCGCCTGCCGCTGCTGATCCGCGCGCCGGAGGGCATCAGCTTCACGGACTACGGCAAGGCGCTGCTGACCCACGCGAAACTGGTGTTGAACCAGCTCGAACACGCGCAGAACGATCTCGCCCAGATGCGCGGACGCATCGAAGGGCGGCTGAGCGTCGGCATCGCGCCGTGGATCACGATGACCTTCCTTGCGGAGACGGTCCTGCTGTTTCGCGAGCGCATGCCCGAGGTGCGGCTGGAACTGTTCGAGAGCTTGATGGCGGTCGCGCAACCGCTGCTGCGCAGCGGCGACATGGATTTCGCGATCGGCCAGTTGCAGCCGTCCGCCGCCGCGCAGGAGTTCGCGTGCGAGCCGATGCTCGCTTACGAAACGTCGGTGATGGTGCGGGAGGGGCACCCCAGGCAGCACGCGTCATCGATCCACGAGCTGCTCGACCAGGACTGGGTGCTCAATTTCGCGCCCGACGGCCAGGCCGGGCTGATCCACTATCTGTTCACGCGGCACGGCGCAAACATCGACGATCGGCGCATCGTGCGCGCGCAGTCGCTCGCGACACTGCAGACGATGCTCGAATCAGCGGGCATGTGTACGTGGTGTCCGACCGTCTTGAGCCGCGTGCCGCCGTTCCGGTCGAGGATGCGCGCACTGGCGCTGAAGGAGCGGTTCGAACCGAGACAACTCAGCATCGTCACTCGCCGCAACAGCACACTGAGCAGCGCGGCGCTGTGCTTCATCGAATGCCTGCAGCAGATCATCCGGCGGCACGCGCGATCCGCGAAGGCGGACGATCTCGCGCTGTTCGACACGTTGACGTTGCTGATCTGAACGACGCCCGCCCTGCATCGGCGGCGCTCTCGCCGCACGCCGCCAATCGGCCGTCGATTCGCCAAATGCACGCCAGCAACATGATCGAACCCGCGTTTCCGAACGACGGGGAGAGGGTCCGGATCCTCGACGCCGTTGCGGATTTTCGTGAAGGTGCAGCGCGCCTTTCCGCCCGCGTCGGACGGGATTCGCGCAATGCGCTTGCACCGCTATTGCGTGCCATGAACTCGTATGACACGAACAGGATCGAAGGGCAGCACACCTACCCGGCCGGCCTGGAAGCCGCCATCGAGAAGAATTTTTCGGTAGAACAAGAGACATTTCGGCGCCAGAAACTCGCCGTGGCGCACATGCAGGTGGAAACCGAACTTGAGCCCGTCGCGATTCGGTCAGCGTGGTCGGATCAGTTCCGCGAGGAATGGATTTGCCGCATCCACCGCGATCTCTACCAAACACGCCCGCCACCGGCACTGATGATCCTGGATGCGCAGGGCAACGAACACAGTGCGCCGGAGCCAGGGATGCTGCGGAACATAGAAATCACCGTGGGCGCTCATCGCGCGCCCCCTCCCGCCATGCTGCCGGACCCGTTGCATCACTCGCATTTCGCTACGGGGTGAATCAGTCCAGCATCAGCAAGAAGATCGTGGCCGCCGGCGCCGCCCTGCATCGGCTTTCGTGGATTCATCCATGCCCTGATGGAAACGGCCGGGCCAGCCCGCTGCAGCATCATCTGCTGCTGCCCCATCTCGGGCCGACCGACGGGCTTTGGTCTCCGATGCGAGGGTTGGCACGGG
Source organism: Burkholderia alba (assembly GCF_034721475.1). NCBI lineage: Bacteria > Pseudomonadati > Pseudomonadota > Betaproteobacteria > Burkholderiales > Burkholderiaceae > Burkholderia > Burkholderia alba. The sequence continues at coordinate 83,571 of NZ_JAWJWL010000005.1, forward strand.
CTCAGAGCAAATACTATGCGGCACTCGGCGAAGCGGACAAGACGCGCCGCAACGATACGGACGGCCGAAGCAATCTGAGTTCGAGCGGCCCCACCACCTTCCTCGAGTTCTGGCTCGACATCTGCATCGATCAGGTCCGCTTCATGTCGGATCGGTTGGCCTTCGACACGCTCGAACATCGCGATCAAAGTCTCGCCCTGCAGATCGGGCATGATTTCGGGCGAAACATGCTGCATCACCGAAGCATGCTGCAACCGGAGATGCCGGGGCGTGCGCTATATCGATCGTTTCAGGTCGGACGCCTCGAGCGCGGCGAGTTCAAGGCGATGCTCGGCGCGTCCGACCGAACCGCGTCACGCGTGATCTCGCCGCGCCTGAAGCTGCGGCTGATCGCGAGCAAGGGTCGCGTGGCGCCGCTAGAACCGGCGCTGCCGTTCTTCAGCCTGCGGTTCCTCTTTCCCGGGTTATGGCCGGAAGCGGACAATATTCCGCCACCCAGCGTCGACAAGCTCGCCTGACCGGCGCACCCGCGCACAACGCAGCGCCGGCAAAAAATGCGCGCCACTTTTATCGTGCATCGGGAAACCCGCGCTGCGCGAGGTCCCCGCACGGCACACCGCGGCGCGCGCCCCATCTCGACACCTACTGCGCGGCGCGCGTGCGCTGCAGCTGCTCGCCCAGCCCCTCGATCCCGAGACGCACGGTCTGCCCGGGCTTGAGGTAGACCGGCGACGGCTTCACGCCCATGCCGACGCCCGGCGGCGTGCCGGTCGAGATCACGTCGCCCGGCTGCAGGCTCATGCAGCGCGACAGATACGCGATCAGCTGCGCGACCGTGAACACCATCGTCTTCGTGCTGCCGTTCTGGTAACGGTGGCCGTCGACCTCGAGCCACAGCGCGAGCTGCTGCGGATCGGCGACTTCATCGCGCGTCACGAGCCACGGACCGATCGGGCCGAACGTGTCGAAGCCCTTGCCCTTGTCCCACTGCCCGCCGCGCTCGATCTGCCATTCGCGCTCCGACACGTCGTTGACCACGCAGTAGCCCGCGACATGGTCGAGCGCGCGCGCTTCGTCGACATCCTTGCACGCCTTGCCGATCACGACGCCCAGCTCGACTTCCCAGTCGGTCTTGACCGACCCTTTCGGAATCTCGATGCCGTCGTTCGGTCCGCACACCGCGCTGGTCCATTTCGCGAACACCACCGGCTCGGCCGGCACCGCGAGGCCCGACTCCGCCGCGTGATCCGCATAGTTCAGGCCGATGCAGACGAACTTGCCGATCCGCCCGACGCACGCGCCGATCCGGGGCTCGCCCGGCACCAGCGGCAGCGATGCCGGATCGACGCCGCGCAGCGTCGCGAGGCTCGCATCGGACAACGCATCGCCCGCGACATCGGCGAGCCGCGCCGACAGATCGCGAATCCGCCCATCGGCATCGAGCAAACCCGGTTTTTCCTGGCCCACGGGGCCGTAACGAAGCAGTTTCATGACTAGCGACCTCTCCACAGAGACGAACGAAAACGATTGAACGGCGACCGGGGCGGCGCTCAGTTCGACCAGCCGCCGTCGATCACGTGCGCATGCCCGGTCGTGAAGCCGGACTCGTCGGACGCGAGATACAGCGCAAGCGCCGCGATCTCGTCCGCCTTGCCGATGCGCCCCATCGGCTGGCGCGCGACGAACGCCGCGCGCACCGCATCCACCGTCGCGCGCTGCGCCTGCGCCTGCTCGACGATGCGCGCCTCGAGCGACGGCGATTCGACCGTACCCGGGCAAATCGCGTTGCAGCGTATCCCCTGCGCGACGAAATCCGCCGCGACCGCCTTCGTGAGTCCGATCACGGCCGCCTTCGACGCGCCGTACACGCAGCGGTTCGGCACCCCCTTCACGCTCGACGCGGCCGACGACATGTTGATGATAGACCCGCGCCCTTTCTCCAGCATCGCGGGCAGGAACGCCCGGATGGTCCGGTACATCGACTTCACGTTCAGATCGAACGCGAAATCCCAATCGGCCTCGCTGGTTTCCAGCACCGAGCCCGCATGCACGAAACCCGCGCAATTGAACAGCACGTCGATCGTGCCCAGCTCGCGCGCCAGCGCATCGATCGCGGCGCCATCGCGCACGTCGAGCGTGCGCGCCTCGAACGGGGCATCGCGCAGCACATCGATGCGGATGTCGGTCGCGATCACGCGCGCGCCCTCGCGCGCAAAGCATTCGGCGCTCGCGCGTCCGATGCCCTGCGCGGCGGCCGTGACGAGCGCGGTCTTTCCTGCGAGTCTTTGTACCATCTGCAGCTCCCGGTGAAATGACGTCGGAGACATAACGAGTATTGCAGCGCTCACTGCGCTTGCAGCGCAGCGGACGCGGGTGTCAGTCGATAGAAAGCCGCCGCGTTGCCGCCGAAGATCGCGTCCTGCGCCGCGCCGCCCTGCCTGTCGGTGAGGCGCCGCGCGGCCGCGTGCCAGCCGGCGTAGTCGCCGTTCAGGTTCAACACCGGCCAGTCGCTGCCCCACATCAGCCGCGACGCGCCGAAGCAGTCGACCAGATGCCCGACATACGGCGCGAGCACGGCGTCCGACCAGTCCGGCGCGGCCTCCGTCGCGAGTCCGGACAGCTTGCAATGCAGATTCGGCAACGCGGCGAGCTGCGCGATGCCGTCCGCCCACGGCTGCCACGCGGCCCGACCGGCGCGGATCGGCGGCTTCGCGCCGTGGTCGACGACGATCCGCAGCCGCGGAAAGCGCCGCGCGAACGCCGCGAGCGGCGCGACGTGGCGCGGATGGATCAGCGCATCGAACGCAAGCTCCGCTTCGATCAGCGCGTGGATCGCCGGGGCCAGCGCCGGATCGGCGATCCACGCGTCGTCGGGCAGATCCTGCAGCATCGGCCGCACCCCCTTGAAGCGCGGCTCGCGCGCGAGCTCGGCAAGGATCGCCGGCGCCTCGCGGTCCGCGAGCGGCGCCCAGCCGACGACGCCCGCGATCGATGCGTCGGCGCGCGCAAGCGCCAGCAGGTAGCGCGTCTCGTCAAGCGTCGGCGCGGCCTGCACCGCCACCGTGCGCGTCACGCCGGCAGCCGCGCGCAGCGGCGCGAGATCGGCCGGGCCGAACGGCTTGTACAGCGGCGCGAGCGCCGGCGTCAGCCAGCCGTAGTCGCCGCGGGCGGGATCCCAGTAATGCTGATGGGCGTCGACGTATGGCGTCGGACCGGCCGGAATGGGGGGTGGGATCGGGTTCATGGCGTCGGCGCAGCGGCGTCGAGCAGGCCCTCGTCGCGCAACGCGCGCCACAGCGCGGACGGAATGGGGGTGGCGAACGACGCGGCATTCTCGCGAATCTCCGCCGCGCCGGCCGCCCCCGTCAAGACCGTCGCGACCGCCGGATGCGCATACGGGAACTGCAGCGCCGCCGCCGCGAGCGGCACCCGATGCGCATCGCACACGGCCTCGATCCGCGCGACGCGTTCGATCACGCTGGCAGGCGCCTGCCCGTAGTCGTATTTGAGGTCGCCCTTCACGCCGCGCGCGAGAATACCGGAGTTGAACGCGCCGCCCAGCAGGATCTTCACGCCGCGCCGCTCGCACTCGGGCAGCAGGCCCGCGATCGGTCCCTGTTCGAGCAGCGTGTAGCGGCCGGCGAGCAGCGCGCAATCGAGGTCGAACTCGGCCATCGCGTCGAGAATCGCGGCGCTTTCGTTCACGCCGAGGCCGACCGCCTTCACCGCGCCCGACGCGCGCAGCGCATCCAGCGCGCGGAAGCCGCCGCCCGCCGACAGCTGCGACCAGTAATGGTCGTGCAGATCGCCGTGCGTGTAGCGGCCGATGTCGTGAATCAGGAGGATGTCGATTTCGTCGATGCCGAGCCGCTGCTGGCTGTCCTCGAACGAGCGCACGATGCCGTCGTAGGTGTAGTCGTAGATCGCCTCGAACGGCAGCGGCCGCTCCCACCCCTCGCTGCCGTCGTCGGGCGTCCTGCGCGGCACGAAGCGGCGGCCCGCCTTGGTCGACAGCACGTATTCGCCGCGCGGGTACGCGCGCAGCGCGGCGCCCAGCCGGTGCTCGGCTTTCGTGTGTCCGTAATGCGGCGCGGTATCGAAATAGCGGATGCCGGCCTGCCAGGCGGCGTCGACGGTCGCTTGGGCGTCCGCGTCGGACACGTCGCGATACAGGCCGCCGATCGGCGCGGTGCCGAGGCCGAGCGCCGTCAGCGTCACGCCGCGCGTGCCGACCGCGCGGCGCACGCCGATCGCGCCCGCCGGCCGGGGCGCGGAAAACACGCGGGAAGCATCGTGTGCCATGAGCAGGACTCCCCGATCCGGCGTCATGCCGGCGCCGGCGCCGGCGTGGCGCGGCGGCCGCGCGGCCCGCCGACGGGCAGGCAGGCCGGGCCGATCGGTTCGAATGTCTTGTAGGTCAAGATGAACTCCTGATGCCCGAGTGCTTCCGATTTCGATGCGTCGCCGCTCGCGACGGCCAGCGTTTTCGCGAACACCTCGCGGCCCACGTCGTCGAGCGTCGCGCGGCCTTCGAGAATCCGGCCCGCGTCGATGTCCATGTCGCCTTCGAGCTTGCGGAACGTCTCGGGATTCGCGCATACCTTGATCACGGGCGCGAGCGCCGATCCGACCACCGACCCGCGTCCCGTCGTGAACAGGATCACGTGCGAACCGCACGCGATCAGTTCGGCGATCTCCGCATTGTCGCTGATATTCGGAAAACCGAAGCGCGGTTCGCCGTCGGGCACGACGTCGAGCAGGTACAGGCCGGCCGTCGGCGGCACGTCGCCCGGCTTGACGATCCCGACGATCGGCGACGCGCCGCTCTTCGCATACGCGCCGAGCGACTTCTCCTCCTGCGTGGTGAGCCCGCCGTCCGCGTTGCCGACCGCGAAGCTGCCGTGGCCGAGGATCGAGTAATAGCGTTCCGCCTTCTGCACGCACGCGACGATCTCGCGACCCAGCTCGGGGCGCGCCGCGCGGCTCTGCATGTGATATTCGCAGCCGACCAGCTCGCCCGTTTCCTCGAACAGGCACGCGGCACCCTGCTCGATCAACAGGTCGAACGCGCGGCCGACGGCAGGATTCGCGGTGATGCCGCTGGTGCCGTCCGAGCCGCCGCAGATGGTGCCGACGATCAGTTCGTCGAGCGCCATCGGCACCTTCTGCTGCGCGGCGAGCTGCGCGCGCGCGTCGCGAATCCATTCGACGCCGGCCTGGATGGTACTGAGCGTGCCGCCGGCTTCCTGGATCGTCAGCACGCCGGCCGGGCGGCCGCTCGCGCGCACGGCGTCGACCAGGTATTGCTTGTTCATGCTCTCGCAGCCGAGCGACACGAACAACACCGCGCCGACGTTCGGATGCGTCGCGAGCCGCTCCATCATCTTTTCCGCATAGCTGTTCGGATAGCAGCCGGGAAAGCCGATCAGATGCACGGGCGGCGCGTCGGCGGGCGGCGCGGCGTCGCCGGCGAACCGCAGCGGCGCGCGGAACTGCGCGACGATCTCGCGCGCGACGTGATGCGCGCATTCGACCAGGTACGCGACCGCGACGATGTTGCGGATGCCCTTGCGTCCGTCGCCGCGCGGGTAGCCCGCGAGCATCGCGCGGGGGATGCCGCCGCGCGGCTCGTCATCCGGATGGTCGGCGGCGGCCTGCGCGGGCCGGGAAACGGAAACTGACATGATGGTCCACCTGAATGATCGGTTATGCCCGCGTCAATGCACGACGAATGCGTGCCCGGCATCGTGCGTGTAGGTCGGCAGGTAATCGCTGACGAGATTATGGGTATGGAGATGTTCGCCGCGCGCGACGTCGCGCACGACGTGGCCGATCGCCGCGCCGTAGCGCAGCACCTTGTCGCCGTTGGCGAGCGCCCGGCGCGCAACCTTGTGTCCCAGTTCGATGGCGCTCGCCAGCACCACCGTCTCGCCTTCGATCCGCACCCGCGCGCCGGCCTCGAGTCGCGCGGCCGCGATCAGACAGTTGTCGTCTGGCGACAGCAGCAGCAGGCGCGCATCGGTCGCGACGGCGGTGTCGGCGGGGGTCGCGCTCGCGCGGCTCATTGCTGACCCTCGCCGCCCGCGACGCGCGCGACCATCAGCGCGCCGAGAATGATCGCGCCGTAGATCGCCTGGATCCAGAACGACGGTACCTGCGCGAGCGTCAGCAGGTTCTGCACGACGCCGAGCAGCAGCACGCCCGTCAGCGCGCCGAGCATCGTGCCCTTGCCGCCGTCGAGCGAAATGCCGCCGATCACCGCCGCCGCGAATACCGTGAAAATCATTCCGTTGCCCTGGTTCGCGTTGATCGCGCCGACGTAGCCGGTGACCACCAGCCCGCCGATCGCCGCGAGCACGCTGCCGAGCACGAACACGCCCCAGGTGATCCGCTCGACGCGGATGCCCGCCGCGCGCGCGGCCTCGGGATTGCCGCCGATCGCGTACAACGCGCGGCCGAGGCGGTGATAGCGCAGCATGAACGCGGCAATGCCGAACGCCGCCGCCGCGAGCCAGACCGACAGCGGCAGGCCGAGCACGATCGTCGTCGCGAGCGCGAAGAACGACGGCGGCATGTCGAACAGCGTGCCGCCCCGGGTCGCGCCGACCAGCATCCCGCGCAGCACGATCAGCATCGCGAGCGTGACGATGAACGCGTTGAGCCGCATCCGCACCACCAGGAAGCCGTTGACGAAACCGATCGCGGCCCCCACCGCCACGATCGCGGCGAGGCCCGCCGCGGCCGGCCAGTGCAGACCGAAGCCGGCGGACGCCGCCGGCATCACCAGCATCGCGCCGACCGCCGGCGCGATGCCGACCGTCGATTCGAGCGACAGGTCGAACTTGCCGGTCAGCACGATCAGCGATTCGGCGAGCACGACGAGCGCAAGCGCGGCCGATGCGCCGAGCACGCTGATCAGGTTCGCGCGGGTCAGGAAGCTCGGGCTCACGAATGCGCCGATCACGATCAACAGCACGAGCGCGGGCACGAGCGCCAGGTCGCGCAGCCGCGCGATTTCGAATGGCCGGTGCGCGCCGCCGCGCCCGGCGGCGGGCGCCGCCCCCGCACTCAGCGCGGGACTCGTCAGGCTAGGCTTCATGAAGTTCCACTCCTTCGACAGAGGCAATCAGTTCGTGGTCCTGCCAGCCGGCGGGAAACTCCGCGACGATGCGGCCGCGAAACATCACGAGCACGCGGTCGCAGGTGCGCAGGTCGTCCAGTTCGCCCGACGCCACCACCACCGCCGTGCCGTGGCCGCGCACGCGCTCGACCACGGCGAGCAGCGCTTCCTTCGACTTGACGTCGACCCCCGCGGTGGGATCGATCAGCACGAGCACGCGCGGATCGTTCGCGAGCGCGCGCGCCATCACGACCTTCTGCTGGTTGCCGCCCGACAGCCCGGCCACCGGCTGCCGCGGCCCTTGCGCGACGATGCCGAGCGCGTCGATCATCCGCGCGCCGAACGCGTGCTTCTTCCCCGGCGGCGCGAGACCGAAGCGGCCCAGCGTGCGGGCGATCGTCATCGACGCGTTCTCCGCGACCGACTGCTCGAGCACCAGCCCTTCGCGATGGCGATCCTTCGGCACGCAGCCGATCCCGTGCGCGAGCGCGGCGGGCACGTCGCCCGGCGGCAGCGCAAGGCCGTCGACGCGGATCGCGCCCGCGCGCGGCGCCCGCAGGCCGGCGATCGCTTCGGCCACCGCGGTGCGCCCGCTGCTGGTCGCGCCCGCCAGCCCGATCACTTCGCCGCGCCGCACGCTGAACGACACGTCGTCGTAGTCCGCGCCGGCGATGCCGTCGACCTGGAGGGCGACGGATGCGCCGTCGGACAGCGGCGCGCGCAGCGCCGCATCGGCGACCGACAGGCCGCCGCGCTCGCCCGTCATCGCCTCGATCAGCGCGTCGCGCGGCAGCGCCGCCACCGATGCGCTGACGATGTGCCGCGCATCGCGCAGCACCGTCACCGCCTGGCAGATCTCGTACACCTCCTGCAGGTGATGCGAGATGAACAGGAACGTCACGCCCTCGCGCTGCAGTTCGCGTATCCGCACGAACAGCCGCTTGATCTCGTCGCCGTCGAGCTGCGCCGTGGGCTCGTCGAGGATGATGAAGCGCGCGCCGTAGGACAGCGCCCGCGCGATCTCCACCAGTTGCCTCGCCTCGACCGTGAGGTCGCCGGCGCGCGCATCCTCGCCGACGCCGATCCGCCAGTGGTCGAGCAGCGCGCGCGCGTCGCGCCGCAGCGCGCGCCAGTCGATCGCGCCGTGCTTCAGCGGCTGCCGGTTGATGAACAGGTTCTCGGCGACGCTGAGTTCGCGGATGATCGTCGAATGCTGGTACACGCATGCGACCCGCGCGCGCCACGCGTCGCGGTCCGCGAGCGGCGGCGCCTCCGCGCCGTGGAAGCGCACGTCGCCTGCATCGGGCTTGCGCAGGCCGGTGAGGATCGAGACCAGCGTCGATTTGCCCGCACCGTTGCGGCCGACGAGCGCGTGCGATTCGCCGGGCCGCACGCACAGGTCGACATCGCCGAGCGCAAGGTGCGGACCGAAGCGCTTGGTCACGGCGCGCGCCTCGACCACCGGCGCGTCGCCCGGAGCGGAGAGCGGGTTCATTTGATGGTGTTGCCCCACAGGCTCTTGTCGTCGACGTTCGATTTCGTCACGAGCGGCGCGGGCAGCTGATCTTCGAGGATGCCCGGCGCGCGCTGCACGATCGTGCTGCCGTGGTCGGTCGGCCCCGGCTTGAAGGTCTGGCCCGCGAGCGCCGCCTTGACGTAGAACAGCCCGTACTTCGCGTACAGGTCGGCCGGCTGCGACACGGTCGCGTCGATGTCGCCGCGGCGAATCGCGTCGAACTCCTGCGGGATGCCGTCGTTGCTCACGATCACCACGTGTTTCGGGTCGCCCGCCGGGAACAGCATCTGCTTGCGGCGCAGCGTCTGCAGCGTCGGCGACAGGTAGACCCCGCCCGCCTGCATGTAGATCGCCTTCACGTCCGGATTCGCGGTCAGCAGGCTGTCGAGCGCGGTGGCGGCCGCGTCGCCCTTCCACGCCGCCGGGATCTCGAGCAGCGACAGGTTCGGATAGCCCTTCAGACAGGCGCGGAACGCCTCCGAGCGGTCGCGGCCGTTGACCGACGCCAGATCGCCCATGATCTGCACGACCTTGCCTTTCGGCACGTGCTCGCCGATGTACTTGCAGGCCTTCTCGCCATACGCGTGGTTGTCGGCGCGCACAACCATCGCCACCTTGCCCTGGGTCGGCGCGACGTCCACCGCGACCACCGGCACCTTGCGCGCGGCGGCCGCGTCGAGCGCCCGGCTGATCGCGGCCGAATCCAGCGGCCCGACCACGATGCCCTTCGCGCCCAGGTTCAGCAGGTTGTTCATGTCGGTGATCTGCTGGACCGGATCGCCGTTCGAGTTGACCGGCGCGAGGATATCGATCCCCATTTCCTTCGCGTAGCGCGGCAGATAATTGTTGTACGACTGCCAGAACGGCGAGGTCAGCAGCGGCAGATCGAGCCCCACCTTGCCGGTTTCGGCCCGAGCCGGCGAGCCGGCGAATGCGCATGCCAGGACGCCGCACGCAATCAGCGCGCGCCGACGGTTGATCGATCTCATGCCTGTCTCCTATATGCGTTTAGTAATCTTCGGTAAAACGCCTTTCAGTTACACCCCGATTGAGTATTGTTATTCTGGTTGGAGCCGCCTCATTCAGGAATGAACGTATTATTCATATACGGATTTTTTGAAGTCAAGAACGGTGCGGCGCACCATCGCTCCGGACTTTCCCTATCCTCAATATTTGTCTGCTCATGAGAACCACCAAAGATCTGCTCGCCAGTCAGGAAGACCAGGACGCCCGAGACGGCGACGACACCGAGCGCTATCGCGCGCCGGCCCTCGACAAGGGGCTCGACATCCTCGAGCTGCTGGCCGAACAGAAGGAAGGATTGACGCGCACCGAGATCACCAAGGAGCTGGGCCGCAATGCCAGCGAGATCTACCGGATGCTCGAGCGCCTGGTCGTGCGCCAGTACGTGATGCGTTCGCCGGGGGGCGACCGCTATACGCTGAGTCTCAAGCTGTTCGCGCTCGCGCACCGCCATCCGCCGATGAACCGGCTGATCGCCGAGGCGTTGCCGCCGATGCAGCGCTTCGCCGATACGGCGGAGCAGTCGTGCCATCTGTCGGTGTACGACCGCGGCAACCTGCTCGTGATCGCGCAGGTGGACGGCCCCGGCACCTGGGGCATCTCGGTGCGGCTCGGTTCGCGGGTGGGGCTGGTCGACACGGCGTCCGGCCGGGTAGTGCTCGCCTTCCAGACGCCGGAGCAGCGGGCGCACATGCTGGCCGAACACACGAAGGTCAAGGGCGAGGCGGCGTTCGACCTCGGCGAACTCGAACGGCAATCCGACGCGCTGCGCGCCATCGGCCACATCCAGCAGGAAAGCCGCCAGACCTTCGGCGTGACCGACGTCACGTATCCGATCCTCGGGCCGTCCGGCCAGGCGATCGCCGCGCTGACCTGCCCTTACATGCGCCGGATCGACGCATACGTCGCGCCGTCCGTCGATGCGATCAGCGAGATGCTGCACGACACGGCGAAGAGCCTGTCGATGTTTCGCGGCGCCTCCGCGTGAGCGAAGTGTGAAATGATCTAGGCCCCGTTGTTCCGATCCTCGGCGCGCCGTCCCCGACGGCGCGCGGACCCATTGGAGAGAAGGCCGATGTCATCCCCCCCGCCCGCACTCGTCTCGACCGCCAGCGCGCGCAGCATTGCCGCATCCGTCAACGGCGGCCGCACCCGCGCCGCCCAGCATGCCGAAGCGGCATTGGCCCGCCTCGCGCAGATCGCGCCGCTCAATGCGATGACCCACGTCGCGCCGGAGATCGCCCGGCAAGCGGCCGAGCGCGTCGACGCGGCGATCGCGGGCGGCTGCACGCTGCCGCTCGCCGGCGTGCCGTTCGTCATCAAGGACAACTTCCAGACCGCCGACATGCCGACCGGCGGTGCGAGCCCCGCATTGAGCGGCTTCGCCGCACCGGGCGACGCGACGCTCGTGCGGCAGTTGCTCGATGCGGGGGCGGTACCGCTCGGCAAGGCCAACATGCATGAACTCGCGTTCGGCATCACCAGCGCGAACGGCCATTTCGGCACGGTAGGCAACCCGCACGACCCCGCTCGCCTCGCGGGCGGATCGAGCGGCGGCACGGCGGCCGCCGTCGCGGCCGGCATCCCGTTCGGGCTCGGCACCGACACCGGCGGCTCGGTGCGCATTCCGGCCGCGTTCTGCGGCGTCTACGGGCTGCGGCCGACGCTGCACCGCTATTCGACGGAAGGCGTGCTCGCGCTGTCGCGAACCCGCGATAGCGCCGGTCCGATCGCCCATGACATCGACGACCTGCTGCTGCTCGACACCGTGCTCACGGGCGACGCGTCGGAGCCCGTCGCGCCGCCGCTCGCGGGGCTGACCATCGGCGTACCCGGTACCCCCTATGCGCACGGATGCGATCCGTTCGTCTCGGCCGCCGTGGCGCGCGCGCATGCGCTGCTGGCCGGCGCCGGCGCGCGCCTCGTGCCGCTCGACGCCCGCGCGCTGCACGAGGCGGACGAAGCGTGCGGCTTTGCGCTGACGGGCTACGAAGCCTATGCCTACTGGCGGCGCTTCAGCACCGAGCGGCTCGGCCTGCCGTTCGCCGCTTTCGTCGCGAAACTCGGCAGCGACGATGTCCGGCACCTGTTCCAGGGGCTGCTCGACATGCCGCCGTCGACCGATGCCTATGCGGCCGCGTTCGACCCGCGCAACGCGATGATCCGCTGGTACGACCAGGCATTCCATCGCACCGGCGTCGACTGCGTGATGCTGCCGACAGTCGCGTGCATCGCGCCGCTCGCCGCCGACAGCCGGCACGATCTCGACGCCGCGCAGGCGGGCGCGCTGTTTGCGCGCGTGATCCGCCAGACCAGCCCCGCGACGCTCGGCGGCGTGCCGTCGGTGTCGATTCCGGCAAGCCGCCCCGGGCTGACGCCCGCGCCGGTCGGCTTGATGCTCGAGGGCCCGGCGGGCAGCGACCGCCGGCTGCTGGCGATCGCGCGCGAAGTCGATCGCCTGCTGCGCGACGCGGGGTAGATTCCACCGCGTCGGACGCGCGGCGCGGCGAGCTTCCACGGCCTCGGTGCGCCGCGCGCGCCGTGCGCGAGCCGACCTCCGCCGATCGCGCGGCTGGCTCGGTCGCGCGCACGCGCGTTAAAATAGCCACCCTTTTCAAAACAACGCCCGCTGCCGCACGGCGGCGGGCGTGTCTCACGGATCTCATGGCCAAACTTCTGACCGATCTCGAATTCCAGCGTTTCTCCGAACTTCAGCAGAAGCAGGCAAGCTTCACGATTACGCCCGAGGAAGCCGACGAACTGCGCGACATCGTCGCGCGCGCACAGCAGAAGCGCGACGACCGCTCCGCCGCGATGCAGGCGATCGAAAGCTACATCGAACAATTCGCGATCACGCCCGACGAACTCTTTTCTCCGGACCAGATCGGCGAAGCCGCTCGGACCTACGGCCTCATTTCCGCCAGCAAGAAGGAGCGCGCGCTGCCGCCTTCGCTGACGTTCAACGGCAAGCCGTACCAATGGACCAAGACGCTGCCCGACGAAGTCCGCATGCCGCTGTTCGATGCGTTCAAGGGCGGCGAATCGATCAAGCGCTTCATGGCGATGCCCAAGGATGGCGCCCGCTGCGCACTGACGGTCGCCCGCCTCGAGCGCGAGACCGGCGCGGTCTATGCCGACGCGCTGCTCGACGAACTCGCGATCTCCCGCAGCCAGGTCGACGATGCGGCGATGAAGCTCGCGGCGTAACGCCCGGCAATCAGCCCGCCCCGGCGAAAGCCCGGCATTGTCCGGGCTTTTTTACGTCGAGCGGATTGGCAACCGCGGCGCAGGCAAGCAGGTTCTTATTCGCACGGGGAGGACATCGCCGAGGCGGCGCTTGCGATTGCGCGCCACGGGTGCGTGGTGGTCAGGCCACCAGGGCGCGCCCTCCTTCTGCACGCGCGGCACCATCTGATGCACCGCCTTCGCCAGAGTGATCTGCATGGTGGTGGCCGCCACCTCCACCAGCGTCTGTTCCAGTTCGTAGGCGCCCCTCGCCTGCAGCCAGGCCAGGATGTCGGCCAGATGCCGGACGGCGGCGCTCCCTTCGTGGACAGGCGGGGGGAACGTCAACGCATGCGAAAGCATCGGCTTGCGCATGTTCTGCCGCATCACGCCAACCGCGTCCGCGACATCGGTCAGGCCGACGAAATCGGGCGCCGCCTCGATCAGCCTCGCGGAAGGAACCGCACGCTTGACATCGGCCAGCGCGACTCCGGCGGACGCCGCCTCGCGCGAGAACTCGAGCGCGAGCCGCCCCGGCTGCCCGATGCCGACCAGCGCATCGTCACACCCTGCTTCCCCCAAGCGCTCGACATGCGCGTGCTGATCGCAGTCGTGCGCCGACAGCTGATACTTGAGGGTAAAGATGTACTCCATGACGACTCCTTGTCCGGCTTGCCCCGGCAAGCATCGATCCGCTTCCGGTTCATCGCGCCATGATCCACGACCCGCTTCAGTGCCCTGGCGGGGTTGCCCGGATTCCTCGGTGTGCGCCACACGCTGGTGATACAACATTCTCCGCAACGGCATTCGCTATCGTTGTAAGGGCAGTCAATTCTCCCCGCGCATGAGCCGCACCGGACTCCACCGTCCAGCCATTCATTTCGACGACTTTCCGATGCGCTGATTTCACGCTGGTTCTCCTTGAGCGAATGAACGGCTCCGGCATGCGGCATCCGCAGCGGGCTCGTGGCACGAAACGGGTCGCGACCCGCATGACGCGCGCCGACGCACTCGGGGCGACAGCCGCGCAGGCACGACAATCGTCGAATCGGCCTGACACGTCGCTTCCCGCGCGATGCCGAACCGCACATGCATCGCATCCGGCAACGCGTGTACGCTTGGCTGAACGCGAAAGAAAAAACAGGAAGCCCGCAACCGCGCGCTCGACGGCGCGGATCGAATCGGGTTCCATCGAATCAGCGATCAGGCCGGAACGTGCGGCATCGGCACACTTGAGATCGTGTCCCGTAAAACCTCACGCTTCATCCCGTAAAGGCTCACCGTTCCAGGTTCGTGGCCGCGTCATCGCAGCGCCGTTCCCGACGCTCGCCAGGCTCGCGCTCGCGTCAGGGCTGCAGCTTCATCCTCAGCCCGACCACCGACGGCTCCTCCGTCGCCGACACCGTGAACCCGCTCGCTCTCGCCAGCCCGATCATCGCGGCGTTCTCGCGCAGCGCCTCGCCCACCATCCAGAGCGTGCCGCGCGAGCGCGCGTAATCGATGATGCGCGTCATCAGCAGGCGCCCCAGGCCCTTGCCCTTCTGGTCGGGCCGCACGGCGATCGCGAACTCGGTGGTGTCGTTGTCGGGATCGGTCACCGCGCGCACCACCGCGAGCGTCTGCGCATGGCCCTGCGCATCGTCGGACGTCGCGATCAGCGCCATTTCCCGGTCGTAGTCGATCTGCGTCATGCGGGCGACCTGCGAATGCTCGAAGCTGCGCACCGCGCCGAAGAAACGCATCCGCAAATCCTCCGGCGTCATCGCAGCCAGCAGTGCGTTATGCGCTTCTTCGTCCTCCGGGCGGATGGGCCGCAGCGTGATGGGCTCGCCCCGCCACTCGAGCGTGTGTTCGAGCTGCCGCGGGTACGGCACGATCGCGAGCCGGCTTCGCCCGGCAGCGAAGCGCAGGCGCGGCGCGATCGTCATCACGCGCTCGGGCAGCACGCGCAGCGTGACCGACATCCACACCAGCTCGCGCACGTCGCACACCGCCTGCGACAGCTCGGTGAACGCCTCGAGCAGCGGCTCGGGCGCCGCGCGGCGCGCATACGGCGAGCGTTGCACGACCGCGCGCGCCAGTACCGTGTTGAAAGGCGGCAACCCGTAGACGACGAACGGCGCCGAGAAACCGTCGGCAGGCGGTACCGTGTAGCGGAATACCGGCCCGAAGTTCGGGTCGTCGTACAGTTCGACCGCGATATCGACGATCGCATCGCCCACGCCGCCGTTCTCCGCACTCGCCGCGACGAGGCCGAAGTGCGCGAGCCATTGCGCCGCCACCGGGCCGTCCAGCTCGCCGCGCCCGGCAGCCAGCGCGGCGCGCGCCGCGTCCTGCGCCGTCGCGACCGCCGCCGCCGGCTGCGGCGGCGTGCCTTCCGGCGTCTGCATCAGCAATTCGCGGCCGAGCCGGTAGTCGACGAGCCGCGCATACGCGCGCGCGAGGCGCTGCGGCGTCGTATGCACCGGGATGCCGTGCGCGTGCAGCGCGTCGCGCGTCGCCGCGTCGACCCCGCCGAAAAAGCACGCGAGGATGCCGCGATGCGCGAACTGGCGCGCGTCGATCAGCACGCGCGCGACTTCGCCGGACGGCGCGCTGTGCGATGTCGCGTGGACGACGAACACGGTGCCCGTGTGCGGATGCGGGGCAAGCGCCTGCAGCGCCGCGCCGAAATACTCGGGCCGCGCATCGTCGCCGAGCAGCAGCGGGTTGTCCGCCGCGATTCCGTGCGGCAGCAGCTGCGCGATCGCGTCGGCGGTCGCTTGCGGCCATTGCGCGAGCACGTCGCCCGCATCGTCGAACGCATCGGCGGCCAGCTTCGCGACGCCGGCGTCGCTCGTGACCAGCGTGGCCGCACCGCTCGTCGCGACCCGGCCCACGCCGAGCGTCTCGATTTCGTCGAGCAGATCGTCGAGCGCATCGACGCGCACCATCCCCGCGCGCTGGAACGCCGCGGTATAGAGCGCGTCGCCGGCATCCGAGCGGCCCGTGCGCAGCGCCAGCACCGGCTTGTTGCGAGCGGCCGCGCGCGCCGCCGACATGAACTTGCGCGCCGATTTCACCGTGTCGAGTTCGAGCAGGATCGCGCGCGTGCCGGGATCGCTCGCCAGATAGTCGAGCACATCGGCCGCATCGACATCCGCCTCCTCGCCCAGCGCGACCGCGTGTGAGAAGCCGAGACCGCGCGCCTGCGCCCAGCCGAGCACCGCGTTCGTCAGCGCATTCGACTGGGACACCCACGCAACCCCACCGGCCTTCACCGTGCATGCCGGCGCGCCGAAGTGCGCGTTCAGCGCCGGCGACACGACGCCCAGGCTGCCCGGCCCGACGATCCGCAGCACGTGCGGCTTCGCCGCCGAAAGCGCGCGCTCGAGCGCGGCCCGGTCGGCGTTCGAGCGGACCTCGCCCACGATGATCGCCACCCGCGCGCCCAGCCCGCCCAGCTTGCGCACGATGCCCGGCCAGGTCGACGACGGCGTGCAGACGATCGCCACCGACGGCGCGTGCGGCAGATGTTCGACATGCGGATAGACCTTGTGGCCGTCGAGTGCGCCGTACTTCGGATTGACGGGCCAGACCTGCCCGCCGAAGCGCCCGTCGAGCACCCGCGCCCAGACCATCGCGCCGATGCTGCCGACACGCGACGACGCGCCCACCACGGCCACGGATTTCGGCTGAAACAACGCATCGAGATTGCGGACGGTCACGGTAGCTCCAACGAAAATGACGAACGGCACGCGCCGACGAAAGCGGCCGCCGGCTCCGGGCCCCGCCGCGACATCCGCCGGGCGGCTCGACAGCGCGCGGGCCGGATCGACAGGCTCTAAGCATAGGCGATGCGCGTCACGCTGCCTATATGCCGGACGGACAGCAGGCCGACGCGGTCAATACCGGGCATCATCGACTCAGTGTTTCACCGCCTGCCGCGCGCGGGCATTTTCTGCGATAACAGCGCCGGCCCCGCGCCGTTTGCCGCGCCCGGCCGCGCGCCGGCCCTTGCCGCCGGATACGACCCGAGACGAAAGGAACCAGACACCATGCGACGCCTGCCCTCGCTGATCGCGTTGCGCTTTTTCGAGGAAACCGCCCATCACCTCAGCTTCAAGCGCGCGGCGGTCGCGCTGTGCGTGACGCAAGGCGCAGTCAGCCGGCAGATCCGCCTGCTGGAGGACACGCTCGGCGCGCGCCTGTTCGAGCGCGATCACAAGGGCGTGCAACTGACCGAGGCGGGCCGGCAGTTGATGCCGTTCGTCGAAGAGGCGTTCGACGCGATCGAGCGCGGCCTCCAGCAGATCGCCGCACCGCCGCGCCGCAGCAAGCGGCGGCTCTCGCTCGCGCTGCCGCCGACCTTCGCCACCCAATGGTTTTCGCCGCGGCTCGGCACGCTCGCGGAGGCGCTGCCCGACGTCGACCTGTCGATTCGCACCGATCCGGGCGAAGACTGCCATTGCACGATCCGCTTCGGGCGCACGGCGCGCGCCGGCATGCATTCGGAACTGCTGATGATGGAGCGGCACACGCTGGTCGGCGCACCGCGCTTCGCGGATCAGCCGCTCGCGGCCCTGCTCGAGCGCCTGCCGCCGCTGCACGTGCTGCATGAGGGCAAGCGCCTCGCGTTATGGCCCGACTGGTGCGAGCAGGCGCGGCTCGCCGCCCCGCAGATGGGCGACGGCATCGAGTTCTCGACGCTCGAACAGGCGATTCATGCTGCGCGCAAGGGGGCGGGGCTTGCGATCGTCGATCAGAACATGATCGAGGAAGAACTCGCGGAAGGCAGCCTTGCACGCCTGTCGCCGATTCAGGCGATCGGGCCGTACGGCTACTGGCTCGACATCGCGCCGGCCAGCGCCGGGCTGGAGCACGTGCAAGCGTTCGCCGCCTGGCTGAGAGACGAGGCGGCCAGAAAATCGTGAACGCGCGCCGCGCCGACGCGAATCGGCCGGCGCGGGCCGACCGCATATGAAAGCATGCGGACCCGCGTGCGGCCGTGAGCGCGGGGCCGCCCCCTACCGATCGCTCGGGCCGGAAGCCCACCGCCCACGCCCTCTTCCCGACGAAGCAAGGCCCTGCCCGCGTCCGACGCGGCCCATCGCATCGAAGCGACACCGCGCGCCGGCGAGTCAGTGGCCGGACGCCTCGTTGAGCGTCAGGTGACGGGTTTCCGGCGCCCAGGCGATCGACACGATCATGCCGGCCAGCAACACCCCGGCCAGGATGAACATCGTCGCGTGAAAGCCGAGCGTCGCAATGCCGACCGGCAGCAGGAACGTCCCCACGGCCGAGCCGAGCCGGCTGCACGCAATCGCCAGTCCGACACCGCGCGCACGCACCTCGGTCGGGAAGCACTCGGGCGGGAACACGCCGACGAGGTTGCTGAACGCCGACATCGTCAGCGTGAAGATCGCGAACGCGGCGATCATCGCCAGCGAGGCGGACTGCGGCAGGATCGCGAGCGCGACGAGCGACACGCAGGTCACCGCGAACGAGCCGATGAGGAACGCGCGCCGCGACAGGCGAATCGTCAGCCAGATGCCGATCAGCGCGCCGATCACGAGGAACGCATTCAGCAGCAGATCCGCGCCGAATCCTTCCGACAGGCCGATCGTCTTCAGAATCGACGGCAGGAACGTGTAGATCGCGAAGTACGGAATCACCAGGCAGACGAAGAAGGCGCAGTTGAACACCGTGCGACGGATCAGGTCTTTCCGGAACAGACGCATGAAACCGGTGTTGTCTCGCCCTTCCGCACGGCCGTCGACCGCGACGTGCGGCCCGAAGTGCTTCAGCACGATCGCCTTCGCTTCGTCGACGCGGCCCTTGCCGAGCAGCCAGCGCGGCGACTCGGGCGTGCCGATGCGCAGCAGCAGCACGACGAACGCCGGCGCCGCCGCCGACGCGAGCAGCCAGCGCCAGGCGTCCGGCGCGGCTTCGCTGAAGCACAGACCCAGCACGTTGGCGACCACGTAGCCGATCGTCCATACGACGCTGAACGAGCCGAGCAGCGCGCCGCGATGCTTGCGCGGCGAGAACTCCGCGAGAATCGCGTGACCGACCGTGAAATCGCCGCCCATCCCGATCCCGATCACGATGCGCAGCAGGCACAGCTCGAGCGGCGACGACACGAAGAATTGCGCGAACGCCGCCGCCGTGATGATGACGAAGCTGGTCAGGAAAATTTTCTGCCGCCCGAGGCGGTCGGACAACGCGCCGAACACCAGACTGCCGAAGAAGATGCCGATCAGCGCGGAACTGCCGATCATTCCCATCCAGAACGCATCGATCGGCATCTGCTTGCCGAGCGCGGCAAGCGCGTAGCCGACCGTGCCGAGCGTATAGCCTTCGGTGAAATGCGCGCCGAACGTCAGCCCGGCAATCTTGATATGGAAGCGGTTGAGCGGAACGTCGTCGAGCGCGACACGCGCGTGCGGCGCGTGCGCCGGCGCACGCGGCACCGCGATCGTCCCGGCCGCGCCGGACGGAAAATTCGTAGGGTTCACGCTGTCTCCTTTATCGTTGGGCGGCGGCGCGCGACATCCCGCCTCGCGCACCGCCCGTCGCGGCCGTCCCGCGCCCCGGATGCCCGGAGCCGGAGCATGGCCGCCGCCTGCGTCAACGGCCGAGACCGGCCATCATCAGGTACTTCAGCTCGACGTATTCGTCGATGCCGTACTTCGATCCTTCCCGGCCGAGGCCCGATTGCTTCACGCCGCCGAACGGCGCGACCTCGGTCGAAATGACCCCTTCGTTGATGCCGACCATCCCGCTCTCGAGCGCCTCCGCCATCCGCCACGCGCGTCCCAGGTCGCGCGTGTAACAGTACGCGGACAGGCCGAACGGCGTGTCGTTGGCCGCCGCCACCGCTTCGCTTTCCGTCCGGAACCGAAAGCACGCGGCCACCGGCCCGAAGGTTTCCTCCTCGGCAATCCGCATCCCCCCGGTCGCGTCGACCAGCACCGTCGGTTCGTAGAACGTGCCGCCGAGCGGATGCCGCTTGCCGCCCGTGAGCACGCGCGCCCCCTTGGCCAGCGCATCGGCGACATGCCGCTCCACCTTGTCGAGCGCCGCCTCGTTGATCAGCGGACCCTGTTCGACCTCGGCCAGCAACGCATTGCCGACCCGCATCGCGCGCGCCGCGTCGGCAAGCCGCTGCGTGAACGCATCGTAAATGCCGTCCTGCACATAGAAGCGATTCAC
This sequence comes from Burkholderia alba, assembly GCF_034721475.1. Classification (NCBI taxonomy): domain Bacteria; kingdom Pseudomonadati; phylum Pseudomonadota; class Betaproteobacteria; order Burkholderiales; family Burkholderiaceae; genus Burkholderia; species Burkholderia alba. Next base: position 103,649 of record NZ_JAWJWL010000005.1, read on the forward strand.
GCACACGCAGGTCTGGCCGGTATTGCGGAACTTCGACGCCATCGCGCCCGCGACGGCCGCGTCGAGATCCGCGTCGTCGAACACGATGAACGGCGCGTTGCCGCCCAGTTCGAGCGACAGCTTCTTCAGCGTGTCGGCCGACTGCGCGGCGAGCAGCTTGCCGACCCGCGTGGAACCGGTGAACGACAGCTTGCGCACCACCGGGGATTCGGTCAGCACCGCGCCGATCGCGACGGCGTCGCCAGACACGACGTTGAATACCCCCGCCGGAATGCCCGCGCGCTCGGCCAGCACGGCCAGCGCCAGCGCGGACAGCGGCGTTTCCTCGGAGGGCTTCAGCACCATCGTGCAGCCCGCCGCGAGCGCGGGGCCGGCCTTGCGGGTGATCATCGCGAGCGGAAAATTCCACGGCGTAATCGCCGCCACCACGCCGACCGGCTCGCGCAGAACGATGATTTTCGTGTCGGGCTTCGGGCTCGGGATCACGTCGCCATAGGTGCGCTTCGCCTCCTCGGCGAACCACTCCAGAAAACTCGCCGCATAGCCCACTTCGCCGCGCGCCTCGGCAAGCGGCTTGCCCTGCTCGCGCGTCAGCAGCTCCGCCAGCGCGTCCCGCTGCTCGAGCATCAGTTCTCCCCAGCGCCGCACGCGTGCGCTGCGCTCCTTCGCCGGCAGCGCACGCCACGCGGGCAGCGCGCGGGCGGCCGCGTCGATCGCCTGGCGGGCTTCCTCCGCGCCGCCCCGCGCCACCGACGCGATCACGTCGCCCGTCGCCGGATTGCGCACCGCATAGGTACCGCCGCCGTCGCGCGCATGCCATTCGCCGCCGATGTAGTGGCCCGTTCGAAGCAGTTCGCTCATGTCGTCTCTCTCCACTGTGCTCAGAGGGTCGCGAACGCGCCTTGCGCCGGTCGCGGCGCGCGCCCGATCCGCTGGCCCGCCGTGTAGTCGTTGATCAGGTCGCACGGCGTGTAGTTGCGCTCCAGCTCGTGCAGTTCGTCCGCGCTCAGGCGGGTTTCGAGCGCGCCCAGCGCACCGTCGAACTGCGCGGCCGAATCCGCGCCGACCAGCATGCTCGCCACGCCCTGCCGCGCCAGCACCCAAGCCTGCGCGATCTGCGCGGCCGGCACCCCGCGCCGCTGCGCCACCGTCGCGACCGACGCGGCGATCGCGCGCGATGCGTCGTCGCCGAACATCTGCGCGGTAAAGAAATCGGTCTGGTTGCGGGTGGACTGCGCGTCGCCCGTCAGCAAACCGCGCGCGAGCGGGCTGAACACCGACACGCCCACCCCCTGATCGATGCAGTACGGCATCATCTCGCGCTCTTCCTCGCGATATGCGAGGTTCAGCTGCAGCTGCATGTTGATCGGCCGATGCCAGCCGTGGCGCTCGCAGGTCTGCACGATCTTCGCGAACTGCCACGTGTTCATCGTCGATACGCCCAGATAGCGCGCCTTGCCCGCCTGAACGATGTCGTGCATCGCACCCATCGTTTCCTCGACCGGCGTATGGGTATCGAAGAAGTGCAGCATGTAGATGTCGACGTAATCCATGCCGAGCCGCGTGAGCGATGCATCGATCCCGTCCAGGATGTGCTTGCGCGAATGGCCGCCCGCGTTCGGATAGCGGCCCATGTCGTAGCCGACCTTGGTCGTGACGACGATCTCCTCGCGCCGCGCGAGCCGCTTCAGGATGCGCCCGACGACCTCCTCGCCGACCCCCGTCGAATAGAAATCGGCGAGGTCGATGAAGTTGACGCCGGCCTCGAGCGCGCGGCGCACGATCGGCTCGCTTTGCGCCTCATCGAAAATCCACGGCTTCCACTGCGGCGTACCCATGTTCATCGTGCCCAGACACAGGCGCGACACCTTGAGGCCCGACTGGCCCAGGCGAACGTATTCCATGTTTCCTCCATGCGCGGCTCGCAGGGCCGCTCGACAATTCAGCGTTGCTTCGGCGTATAGAACGGGTTCGACACCTCCCGCGCGGCGGCGAACACCGCGTCGCGGCGCGGCAGCCCTTCCATCGCGGCGACGAGGGCCTGGCGGCACGCGCGGTAGTTGTTCTCGAATACCGCATCGAGATCGTCGGCCTTCGGGTTGACCCAGTTCGCCGACACCACCACCCACTCGTTGTCCGCTTCGGGCGGCAGCGTGCCGCTTTCCAGCGCCTCGGCCACCGCTTTCGCGATGCCCGCCTGCGACGCGCCCCAGGTGGCGTTGCCGTGGAACTCGCCTTCGATCTGCGCCTTGTTCACGTACAGCGTCAGCGGTTTGGTCGGCACGCCCGGGCGGGCGATCACGACGAACGGCGCATGGCCCGCCGACGGCGTCGCGAGCGCGGTCGCGAACGCCTGCCCGGCCGGTCCGCTGCGCGGGCCCACCAGGACGTTGATATGGGCGAGATTCACGCCCGGGCCTTCGAAGCCTTCGCCGATGTAAAGCGGGGGGTGGTGCGCTGCGTTCATCGCGGGATTCCGTCGATCGAGTTGAGGTGCGCCGATTGTGCGCGGCGCGATGCGGCCGCATGAATCGATGTTTTCTGATCGGGGTATGAGGTCCGCTCAACTCCGGGTAATACCGGAGTCCCGCCGCGCTCGGCTTCGCTCGCGGGCAAGGTGAGGGTTTTCGGGAGCCAAGGTGAGGGTTTTCGGGGATTCGCGCGGACGGCGCGAAAAAACGCGAATGGTGAGCGCGGATTCGATAATCGGGCCACCATTGAAGTCGCGCGCCGTCACGTCGGCGGTCCCGGCTCGCAAGCGGGTACAACCCGGCAAAAAGCGCGATTTAGACCGTTAAATCAGGGAAAAAGGCGGGGGATTATCTGGACGGCGGCGCCGAGGAACAAAATAAAAAAATGTTTCACGCCGGTCGGGCGAATCTCAAAACAAAACGGTGCGATCGGCGGCATGGCCGATCGCACCGTCGTTCAAGGCGCCAAAGGTGAGGGTTTTCGGGATCAGTCCTTGATCAGGAAACGGTTGCGATTCTTGCCGAGCCAAGCCGGAGCGCGGCCGCGGCCGCTCCACGTCTCGCCCGTCTTCGGATTCAGGTATTTCGGCGGCAGCGGGCGCTTCGGCTTTGCCGTCGCGCTGACGCTCCTAAAGCCGAGCTCTTCCGGGGTAATGTCGTATTCCTCGATCTTCGCCTTGATGTCGTCAATCGCGTCCGAGATGGCTTTCTCGCGCTCCTTGTCGATTTTCTGCTGAAGTTTCTCGAGCTGAACAGCCAGTTGCCTATAGGTCGCCATATGGATAAAGCTCCGTCTCGTTATTTATGACTGGAAGTATATGAATTAAATCGACTTCAATCGTGTATTTTTTTGATGCGGCTTTCGTTCACTGCAAGCCCGACGTCAATAAGTTTTTTGGGGTTTGCATGCAAAGAGAAGTTTTCGCACGCCGTTGTCGACCGATTGCTGAATGGTATCGAAATCGCCACCGCAAATGCCGCGGGCATTCTGCATGCAGGTATCCCAGGGACCGCCCTCCGGGCACTCCACGAGCGTGGTGGTCCGGCCGTCCGGCGTGAACAACGGCGCACTGCCGCCACAGGCTGAAAGCCCCGCAATTAAAGCAATTGAAAAAAACAGCTGCGAGAACGCATTGCGTCGTGACGATACCCATACCAGCGCGTATTTCATGAGCCTTCCTGTCAATCTTCTTTTTGAACGACGGGAGTATGCCATGCAGTCCGCCGCGTGCGTCAATCCGGCGCCGCAAGCGTCTTGTATGGCGGGCGTCCGCGCGGATCGCCGGTGATCCGCAGGTACACGTGCTGGACGTCGGGCAGCGCCTCCAGCCGGCGCTGGAAGGCCACGCGATCGAACGATGCGTCCGCGCATCCTTCAGCATAGATAAAACGACGCTGAATGGTTAGCCAAAGACTCGTGCCATTCAATACGGGATCGCCGGAAAATCGCACCCGCGCCGCCTCGGCAATCGGTGCGTCATATAAATAGGAATTCGGCTTGCTGCATTCGTGCGCGAGCCAGCAGGACGTGCCCTGCTCCACGCGGTAATGCGCATCGGTTTCCATTTGCGCATGCGTGATCAGCGGCCCCAGCGGCACCGGGCAACCGGGAAATGCATTCGACAATTCGATAAACGGATCGTTGTACCAATTGCGCCGCTCCGCCGATGCCGATGCCGATGCCGATGCCGATGCCGATGCCGATGCCGGCGCGATGGTCTGCGCCGCCGCGCGGCCGGCGAGGGCCGCCGCCAGTCCCCAGATGACGATGCGTGCCCGCTTCATGTCCGCCTCCTCCAGTGACCGTGCGCGGCGCGGCGCCGAACGCGGCCGGTTTCCGCCGGGACATCGCGCCGCGATACCCGCGCGCATCCATGTTCGCGCGCCCTCGATGAACGGCGCGCGATGCCGGGCGATACGAACCGGGCGGTCGTCGCATCGCACCGCGCGTTCGCCGCGCCCTCCACTCATCCCGCCCGCTACGTCGCGATACCCCGCGCGGCCAGTTTCTTGTAGAACGTCGCCCGGCCGATACCGATCCGCGCGGCCGCCTCCGTCACCCGCCCGTTGCAGGCGGCGAGCGCCTCGGTGAGGAAGCGGCGCTCCCACATTTCGAACGCATCCGCATAGGAGGCGCACACGGGCGCATCGGCGGTACCGGATGTGGCCGTCTCGCGCGCATCGTCCCCGCCGCGCGACGCGACGTCGCGCGCCGGTCCGATGAACGGCGCCAGCGCGCGCGCGTCGATCACCGCGCGGTCGGACAGCATCAGCGCGCGCTCGAGCGTGTTGCGCAGCTCGCGCACATTGCCGGGCCACCGGTATGCGCACAGCAGCCGCAGTGCGTCGTCGGTCAGTTCGCAATGCGCGGCGCGGCCGTGCTGCGCGGCCAGTTCCTCGAGCGTCGCATAGACCAGCGTCTCGATGTCCGACGCCCGCTCGCGCAGCGGCGGCGCATGGATCGCCAGCACGTTGAGCCGGTAATAGAGATCGGCGCGGAAGCGCCCGGCATCGACCAGCGCGGGCAGATCGGCGGAGGTCGCCGCGATGATCCGCACGTTCGCGCGCACGATCCGGTTCGAGCCGACCGGCTCGAATTCCTGGTCCTGCAGCACGCGCAGCAGCTTGCCCTGCAGCGGCAGCGGCATGTCGCCGATCTCGTCGAGAAACAGCGTGCCGCCGTCGGCCAGCTCGAACTTGCCGACCCGGCCCTTGCGGTCCGCGCCGGTATACGCGCCCGGCGCCGCGCCGAAGAATTCGGTTTCGAGCAGCGTGTCGGGAATCGCCGCGACATTCACCGTCACGAGCGGCTTGAGCGCGCGCGCCGATGCCGCGTGGATCGCGTGCGCGAGCAGTTCCTTGCCGGTGCCGGTCTCGCCGAGCAGCAGCACCGGCGAATCCACCTGCGCCGCGCGCCGGCCCTGCCGTTTGGTTTCGAGGCTCGCGGCGCTGGTGCCGACGAAGCTCGCGAACGTGTATTTCGCGCGGCGGGCCTGCGCGAGCGAGCGCTGCGTCGCGATCAGTTCCTGCTGGACCTGCACGTAGCGGGAGAACAGCGGCGTCAGCGTCTTCAGTTCGTCAAACAGCGCGAAGCCGATCGCGCCGACCGTCTCGCCCGATTCGTCCTTGAGCGGCAGGCGCGTGACGACCAGCGGCTCGCGCCCGGTCTCCATGATGTCGAGCAGGATCGGCCGCCCGGTGGCGACCACCTCGCGCATCAGGCTGTGCGGGATCACCGCCTCGCAATCGCGGCCGATCGCCTGGCCGGGATCGGCGAAGCCGAAGCGCGCCGCGTAGCGCTTGTTGATCCACACGACCCGCGCCTCCTTGTCGACGATCAAGGTGCCCGCGCTCGAGTATTCGAACGTCTTGAACAGCGACTCGGCGGCACGCCGCAGGACGTCGCCATAGTCGACGGGCAAATCCGCCCAGTCGTTCATCATCGTGTCTTGGTCTCCGGCTATCGTGTCTGTCTCCAAACCGGGACGGATTATCTCATTTCGGAGACGGCCCGCAACGGCGCACCGCACCACGCTCGGCGGCCCGCGCGGCGCCGCCGCGGGCCGGGTTCGTCTCCCGGTCGAGACGTTTTCGGTAGAATCGTCCGCAGCCTGCCCCGGCGCGATGCGGCGCCGCGCCGCCGGCCGGCCCGCAGCGAGACGGCACGGCCGGTGGCACGAAACCTGCACGACCGGACCACGGTCCGCCGCGCCGCTCGTCGCCGCGGGTCCGCACAACAACCAAGAACCAGGAGACTTCCCTTGTCATTCGTGATCGTCCTCGCCGCGCTGGCGTTCCTGATGTTCGCCGCGTATCGCGGCTACAGCGTGATCCTGTTCGCGCCGATCGCCGCGCTCGGCGCGGTCCTGCTGACCGATCCGGCCGCCGTCGCGCCGGTGTTCTCCGGCATCTTCATGGAGAAGATGGTCGGCTTCGTCAAACTGTACTTCCCGGTCTTCCTGCTCGGCGCCGTGTTCGGCAAGGTCATCGAGCTGTCCGGCTTCTCCGAGTCGATCGTCGCCGCCGCGATCCGCTACATCGGCCGCTCGCGCGCGAACGCGGTGATCGTCGCCGTGTGCGCGCTGCTCACCTACGGCGGCGTCTCGCTGTTCGTGGTCGTGTTCGCGGTCTATCCGTTCGCCGCCGAACTCTATCGCCAGAGCAACATCCCGAAACGTCTGATGCCCGGCGCGATCGCGCTCGGCGCCTTCTCGTTCACGATGGACTCGCTGCCGGGCACGCCGCAGATCCAGAACATCATCCCGACCACCTTCTTCAAGACGACCGCATGGGCCGCGCCGTGGCTCGGCACGATCGGCTCGGTGTTCATCATCGTCGTCGGCCTGTCGTATCTCGAATGGCGCCGCCGCGCGGCGATGGCGAAGGGCGAAGGCTACGGCACGTCGCTCGTCAACGAGCCCGAGCGCGTCGAAACCACATCGCTGCCGAATCCGCTGCTCGCGATCGCGCCGCTCGTGCTCGTCGGCGTCGCGAACTTCGCGCTCACCAAGCTGATCCCGGTGTGGTACGGCGGCACGTCGTACACGGTGCCGCCCGAGGTGCTGCCGGGCGTGCATGCGCCCGTAACGACGTCGATCAAGACCGTGGTCGCGATCTGGTCGGTCGAGGCCGCGCTGCTGCTCGGCATCCTGCTGGTCGTGCTCACCGCGTTCAAACGCGTGAGCGAACGCTTCGCGACCGGCACCAAGACGGCCGTCGGCGGCGCGCTGCTCGCCGCGATGAACACAGCGTCCGAATACGGCTTCGGCGGCGTGATCGCCGCATTGCCGGGCTTCCTCGTCGTCAGCGATGCGTTGAAGAGCATCCCGAATCCGCTCGTCAACGCGGCGGTGTCGGTCAGCTCGCTCGCGGGCATCACCGGCTCGGCATCGGGCGGCATGAGCATCGCGCTCGCGGCGATGTCGGACCTGTTCATCAAGGGCGCGCAGGCCGCGCAGATCCCGCTGGAAGTGCTGCACCGGGTGGTCGCGATGGCGAGCGGCGGCATGGACACGCTGCCGCACAACGGCGCGGTGATCACGCTGCTCGCGGTGACGGGCCTCACGCACCGCGAGTCGTATCGCGACATCTTCGCGGTGACGATCATCAAGACGCTCGCGGTGTTCTTCGTGATCGCGGTCTACTACATGACGGGACTCGTCTGACGCCCTGACGCCGCGCCGACCCGGCTGCTTCGCATCGCGAAGCAGCCGGGCCGATTCTTTCCGGAACGACGCGGCAACAGTGTGTTTCACGGATAACGCGGCGACGCCCGGAACGGCACCGGCAACCCTCTGACTTATCCCCGAAACGCACCGTTTGAGTGCATCTCGAAATTCTCATTGCAGACGCGCAGTTCGCGTTAAACTGCGTCGAAGCCGTTCGCAAAACGACATTTTCCAAACCACGATACGAGGACATGTTCGATGCGCACCTCCGGTTCTTCCGGCGCCATGCCCCTGCTGACCGAATTCGATCCGGCCGACGGCCGCGAGCTACGCTCGCTGCGCCTCGAAGCGACCGAAGACGGTAAAAGCGTGCTGCTGATCGAGGTCGACGAGCGCAAACCCGGCATTCATCGCGAGGTGCGCTACGAGATCACGCCCGCCGAATTGATCGCGGCCATCCGCTCGCACGGCGCCGAATTGCCCGGCGAATCGCACGGCGCCGCCACGCTCGCCCGCAGCACTATCTGACCCTCTTCCCTTGCGGTGAGCGCGCGCTTCATCCCCGCGCTCACCGTCGTCGTTTGCCCCCACTCCCCCGTCTTGAAAAAGGCCGATAATCGGCCCATCTGCGCATTCGGAATCGCGCGCATTGGCCAACCTCATTCCTGCCGCCATGCTTCATGACCTCGTCGCCCGCTACGGGCCGCTCATCGTGTTCGTCAACGTACTCGCCGCCGCGATCGGCCTGCCCGTGCCCGCCATGCCGACGCTCGTGCTGTTCGGCGCGATGGCGGCGCTGCATCCGGACATGATCGGCGCGCAGCTGGGGCCGGTGCTGCTGCTGTCCGTGCTCGCCGCGCTGATCGGCGACACGGTCTGGTATGCCGCGGGCCGGCGGTTCGGCGGCCGTACGCTGAAAACGCTCTGCCGGCTGTCGCTGTCGCGCGACAGCTGCGTGCGCAAAACCGAGAGTTTCTTCGGCCGCTGGGGCGTGCGCGTCCTCGCGGTCGCGCGCTTCATTCCCGGTCTGTCGCTGATCTCCGTGCCGATGGCCGGCGCGCTCGGCACCCGCTATCGGACGTTCGTCGGCTACGACGCGCTCGGGGCGCTGTTGTGGACGGTCTGCGGCCTGCTGGTCGGCGTCGTGTTCTCGAAGCAGATCGACTGGCTGTTCGCCGGCGCGAGCCGGCTCGGCCGCGCGGCGCTCGTCGTCGTGATCGCGCTGCTCGCGCTCTACACCGCGGTGCGCTGGGCGCGCCGGCGCGCGCTGATCCGGCAGCTCTCGAACGCGCGCATCGACGTCGACGAACTCGATCACCTGCTGCAAGGCGAACCCGCGCCCGTGATCTTCGACATGCGTTCGGCCGAGCACCGCAAGCTCGATCCGTATGCGATTCCCGGCGCGCAATTTCCCGACGAACGCAACATGGACGCGCTGCGCGCGCGCTATCCGGCCACGCAGAAGTTCGTGGTCTACTGCTCGTGCCCGAACGAGGTGACGGCGGCGCTGATGGCGAAGCGCCTGACCCAGGCGGGCTTCACCGATGCGCTCGCGCTGCGCGGCGGCCTCGATGCGTGGCGCGGCACGGGACGGGAAGTCACGGTGCTGGAGCCGGAGCCGGCGCATGCGCAAGGCATGACGCCGAGAACGGCTTGATACGCGCGGCGCGATGAACGACGAGCGCTTGCCGCTGAACGGCAAGCGGCGGGGAATCGGGCCGGACGACGGCCCGCCCGTCAGACAACGCCCCCAATCGATCAAGCGGAATGCGCGCGGACCGGCGCGGCGCGATACGCCTTTCGCAGTCCGGACGGATCGGCCCGCGAAGCGGCGGCGCGAGCGCGCCGCCGTACGCTCATGCGCCGTTCAGAACACCTTGACCGGCACGTTCACGACCAGCCGGTATTCCTGGTTGCCGCTGTCCGAGTAGTGCGTCGATCCGAAGTGCCACATCGCGATGAACGTGATCTTCGTGTCCTTGAACTTGCCGCCCTGGATCGTGTACGACGGGATGAAGCCGAACTCGTGGTGGCGGCCCTGCACGGGCGCGCCGTCCTTCCAGTAGATCCCCGAGCGGCTCGGATCGAGCGCCGCTCCGGCCGACCCGTCCGCGCCCCAGCCCGTGACGCCCCACACCATCGCCTTGAAGCCCGGCAGCCCCGCGTCCTTGCCGTAGAACGTGTAGCGCAGCTGCAGCGACTTTTCGTGCGGCGCGTTGTAGTCGACGTCCATCGAGTTGACGAGGAAGATGCCGTTCGTTTCGTTCAGGTAGTCGAAGAACTGGTCGCCGAGAATCTGCTGATAGCCGAGCAGCAGCTCGTGCGGCCCGTGCTGCGCGGCGAGCGACAGGCTGTACGCGTTGTTGTCGATCTTGCCCTGGCGCGCGTCGCCCGTGTCGTGCGTCGAATAGACGTTGCCGAAGCCCGTCCACTTGATCGATTGCGGCGAGCCGTAGCTCTGCTTCACCGATGCGTAGTACTGGCGCCAGACGTCGTCGGCCTGATCCGCGTACAGCGACAGCGAGCCGGTCGGCGAGTAGTCCCAGGTGCCGCCGACATAGGTCAGGCGATCGACCCGCGTGCCGCCGTACTGCGTCGTCAGGTTGGTGAGCGTCGTGCGGCCGCGCGCGTCCGTTTTCGTGAAGCTCCCGCCTTCGAGCATCACGTTCTTGAATTCGTTGCTGACGATCGTCGCGCCGAGGAAGGTCGGCGGAAGCGCACGGTTGTCGTGCTGCTCCATGAACGGATTGTCGACGGCCTGCAGACCGTACTTGACCACCGTGTTGGAAATGCGCGCCTTCACGTCGTAGATGCCGGGGTAGGCCCAAGCGAGCTGGTTCGATCCGCCGCCGCCCTTCGCGACGTGGACCATGTTGCCCGCGCCCGCGCCGCCGTCGAGCTTCAGCGCCGCATAGACCGACGCGTCGACGCCGAAGCCGATCAGGCCCGCCGTATAGCCCGATTCGAAGTTCGCCATCACGCCCTGGATCCACGCGTGGCGATGCGGCCCGCCCTTCGCGTCGAGCGCGTCCGAATAATTCCGGAACAACAAGTCGAGATGGCTGTCGGCGATGAAGCCGTTCGACTGCGACTGTTTCGACGGCGGTTCCGCGGGGACGACCTGCTGATTCGCTTCTGCGTTGACGAGCGCGTTCGGCGTGGTCGCCTGCTGCGCGAGCGCGGCTGCGCCAGGCGCCGGCGCCGCCTGCGCGACCTGAACCGGCGGGTCGTCCGCCCACGCGGTTCCGGTCAGGGACAAGCCGGCGAGCGCCGGCAGCCCCCACGCAAACAGCACCGCCCTCGATGCCACCTTCATCGATTGATTTGTTTTCATCACGATTCTCTTTTTATATAGACCACCAGGTAGCCGGCCGCGATCGGCGGCCGGCCACACCCCACGACGCGTCCCGGCATGCGAACGCGCCTTCCCAAACGGCGCGAAGATCTTTCGCGCCGCCCACACCCCTGTTGACCTGCCTTATGTTTGTTGTCTCAGCGCGCTCCCGCTCGGATGCAAGCGACGCTCGCCGGCGATCCGCCGCGCATCTCCGGGCGCGGCGTTTCGTGCGAACAGGCATCGATCGCATCGGGGCAGCGCGTACGAAACGCGCAGCCCGACGGCGGATTCAGCGGCGAAGGCATCTCGCCGGATAACAGCAACGACCGCCGCGCGCGTTCGCGCGCCGGATCCGGAACCGGCGCCGCCGCAAGCAGCGCCCGCGTATACGGGTGCTGCGGCACGCCGTACACGTCGCGCCGCGTGCCGAACTCCATCACGCGGCCGAGATACATGACGAGCACACGCTGGCTGATGGCCTTCACCACCGCCAGGTCGTGCGCTACGAAGAGATAGGAGAGCGACAGCTCCCGCTGCAGATCGCGCAGCAGATTGACGATCTGCGCCTGGATCGATACGTCGAGCGCCGACACCGGCTCGTCGCAGATCACGAGGCGCGGCTCGCCGATCAAGGCCCGCGCAATGCCGATCCGCTGGCACTGTCCGCCCGAGAATTCGTGCGGATAGCGCAGCAGATGATGGGCGTTGAGCCCGACCCGCTCAAGCATCGTCCGCACGCGCAGACGAATCTCGTCGCGGCCGATGCCCGGCTGATGCGTGACGAGCGGCTCCGCCACCACCTGCTCGATCGTCATGCGCGGATCGAGCGACGCGAGCGGATCCTGGAAGATCATCTGCATTTCGCGGCGCATCGTCCGCGCATCGCGGCGCGAACTGCTCACCTTCGTTTCGCCGCGCCACTGCACGCTGCCTGCCGTCACCGGCGCCAGCCCGATCAGCGCGCGCGCGAGCGTCGACTTGCCGCAGCCCGATTCGCCGACCAGGCCGACCGTCTCCCCGCGCCGCACGTCGAACGACACCCCGTCGACTGCCCGCAGCGTGCCCTTGCGCGACCACGGATAGCCGCCCATCGGCACCCGGAAGTGCACCTTCAGATCCCGCACCGACAGCAGCACGTCGGCATCCGGCACGTCGGACGAAGAGGATGAAACGAGATCGGTCGTGCTCATCGCAGACCTCCGGTGATTTCCGCAACGGGCCGATGGCAGGCGCGCACCGCGCCCGCTTCCGAATAGCGCGCCAGCTCGGGACGATCCGTGCGGCAGTGCTCCGACGCGTAGGTGCAGCGCTTCGCGAACGCGCAGCCGTGGGCGGTGTGGCCCGGCATCGGCGGATTGCCGGGAATCGCGATCAGCGGCGCGTCGTCCGGGCCGTCGAGCCGCGGCAAGGCGTTCAGCAGGCCCACCGTGTACGGATGCGACGGCGCGGCGAAGATCGCCTCGGCGCTCGCATATTCGACGGTGCGGCCCGCGTACATCACCATCACGTCGTCGGCGAGACCCGCGACCACGCCCATGTCGTGCGTGATCAGCACGATCGACGTGCCGTGTTCCCGGTTCAGTTCGCGCAGCAGCTCGATGATCTGCGCCTGCACGGTCACGTCGAGCGCGGTGGTCGGCTCGTCGGCGATCAGGATCTCCGGCTCGGACAGCAGCGCCATCGCGATCATCACGCGCTGGCGCATGCCGCCCGAGAACTCGTGCGGATACATCCGGATGCGCCGCGCGGCGTCGGGGATCCGCACCGTGTCGAGCGCCGCGATCGCGCGCTTGATCGCCGCCTTGCGCGACAGCTTCTGATGCAGCTGCAGGCTTTCCGTCATCTGCCGTTCGATCGTCAGGAACGGATTCAGCGACGTCATCGGATCCTGGAAGATCATGCCGATCCGGTTGCCGCGCACCGCGTTGAGCGCGCGCGTGTTCATCGCCAGCAGGTTGTCGCCGTGAAAACGCGCTTCGCCCGTGGTCGAGCCGTTGCCGGCGAGCAGCCCCAGCATCGCCATCACGGTCTGACTCTTGCCCGATCCGGATTCGCCGACGATGCCGAGCGTCTTGCCCGCCTCGAGCTTGAACGACACGCCGGAAACCGCGTCGACCGGCGCGCCTTCCCTGCGGGTGAAGCGCACGCCGAGATTGTTGACTTCGAGTAGTGCCATGTCAGCGATCCTTCGGGTCCAGCGCATCCCGCAGGCCGTCGCCCACGAAGTTCACGCAATACAGCGTCACGCACAGCAGGATCGCGGGCGCGAGCAGCAGCCACGGCATCGCATCGAGCTTCTGCGCGCCGTCCTGAATCAGCACGCCCCAGCTCGTCATCGGTTCCTGCACGCCCAGCCCGAGAAACGACAGCACCGATTCGGTCAGGATGATGCCGGGCACGCTGACGGTCGCATACACCACCACCACGCCCAGCAGGTTCGGCACGATGTGGCGCCGCACGATCGCCGTGGGCGTCACGCCGATCGCGCGCGCCGCGTCGACGAATTCCCGGGTGCGCAGCGACAGCGTCTGGCCGCGCACCACGCGCGCCATGTCCAGCCACGAGAACGCGCTGATGGTCAGCACCACGAGCATGAACGAGCGCCCGAACAGCGTCATCATCAGGATCGCGATCAGCAGGTACGGAATCGCGTACATCATGTCGACGATGCGCATCATCACGGAGTCGGTGCGGCCGCCCGCGAAGCCCGCGGCCGCGCCCCAGGCCACGCCGAACAGCCCCGACACCAGCGTGCCGAGCACGCCGACTTCGAGCGATACGCGCCCGCCGACCAGCGTGCGCACCAGCAGGTCGCGGCCCAGTTCGTCGGTGCCGAACCAGTGCATGTTCGCCAGCGTGGGGGCCAGGCTGATGGACGACCAGTCGCTCGCGGTCGGGTCGTTCGGCAGCACCATCGGCCCGAACACGCACGCGATCGCGATGACGGCCAGGATCCCGAGACTCAGCATCGCGGCGCCGTTGCGCACGAAACGCTGCGCGGCCAGCTCGAGCGGCGTGCGCGAGCGCGGCGGCGCGTCGGTCGGCTCGGGCAGGTCGACGGAAGGCGTGGAAGCAGGCAGCATGTGTGCCTCCTCAATAACGGATGCGCGGATCGAGCCACGCATACGCGAGGTCGACCAGCAGATTGAACAGCACCGCGAACACGGTCGTGAGCACGACCAGGCCGAGCACCAGCGTGTAGTCGCGGTTGATCGCGCCGTTGACGACCAGCTGGCCGAGGCCCGGCAGCGCGAACACCGATTCGGTGACGACGGCCGCCGTGATCGACGAAATGCACACGGAGCCGAACAGCGACACCACCGGCATCAGCGCCGGCTTGAGCGCATGGCGCATCACGATCGTGCTGCCCGGCAGGCCTTTCGCGCGGGCGGTGCGGATGTAGTTGCTCGACAGCGTCTCGATCATCGAGCCGCGCATCACGCGGGCCAGCAGCGATACGTTGATCAGCGTCAGCAGCAGGATCGGCAGCACGCGGTAGCGCCAGCCGCCCTCGCCCCAGCCGCCGGCGGGCAGCCAGCCGTTGCCTTCGCTCGTCTTGAGCAGGATCGCGAAGATCAGCACCAGCACCGGACCCAGCACGAACGGCGGGATCACGTTGCCGAAGTTGCCGATCAGCATCACGATGCGGTCGACGAAACTGTCGCGCCGCACCGCCGCCACCGTACCGAGCAGCACGCCCAGCCCGATCGAGATCGGAATCGACACGCCGCCCACGCCGAGGCTGACCGGCAGCGCCTTGCGCACGAGATCGTTGACCGACCAGTCGACGTACCGGTACGACGGCCCCAGATCGCCGTGCAGCAGCGCGTTCAGGTACAGCAGGTACTGCTTCCACAGCGGCTCGTCGAGGTGGTACTTCGCGTTCAGGTTCGCGAGCGTCGCGGCGGACAGCTGCTTCTCGCTGTCGAACGGCCCGCCCGGCGTGAAGTGCAGCAGCAGATAGCAGACGGTGATGACCGCGAGAATCGTCGGAATCGCCCAGAGCGTGCGCCGCAGTGCGTAGGCCAGCATGATGCGCTCCGCTCAGTGCTTGATCAGATACATGTCTTGCGACGCGCGCATGTCGATGAAGTTCTTGAGCGAGTAGCCGCCCACGTACGATTTCACCAGACGATCCGCCGAGTACTGGAACAGCGGCAGCATCGGGTAGTCGTTCATCGCCAGATCGTGCGCCTGCGTGAGCAGCGCGGTGCGTTCCTTTTCGTCCAGCTTGCGGTTGCCCTCGTCGACCAGCGCGTCCACCTTCGGATTGCAGTAGCCGACCGTGTTCTGCGCGCTGCCGCAGCGGATCAGATCGAAGAAGGTCATCGCGTCGTTGTAGTCGGCGAACCAGCCGTCGCGCGCCATCTGCACCTTGCCGTCATGACGCAGCTTCATCAGCACCTTGAACTCGACGTTCTCGAGCTTCGCCGTCACGCCGAGCTTGGTGCGCCACTCCGAGACCGAGAACAGCGCGACCTTCTTGTGCAGATCGTTGGTGTTGTAGGTCAGCGTGAAGGTCAACGGGTTGGCGTCGCTGTAGCCGGCCTGTTTCAGCAGGTTCTTCGCATAGTCGACGCGCTTGGCCATCGGCCACGACGCCCAGTCCGGCTTGAACGGCGCCGCGCCCTTGATGCCGTTCGGCATCAGGCCGTACATCGGCACCTCGCCCGCCTGCGTGAGCTTCGACGTCAGGATGTCGCGATCCAGCACCATCGCGAGCGCCTGGCGCACCCGCTTGTCCTTGAACGCGGGATCGCTGTTCTTCATGTAGTAGTAGTACGCCGCGAGCTGCAGGCCCTGGCGCAGCTCCGGGCCGAACTGCTTGTTGACCTGGTTGAACACGCCGGCGGGGATCGAGTACGTGTAGTCGATCTGGCCCGACTGATACATCCGCATCGCCGTCTCGTCGCTCTCGATCGGCAGGTACGTCACGTTCTTGACGACGACGTTGCGCGCATTCCAGTACTTGTCGTTCTTCGTGATCAGGATGCGATTGTTCGGCTGCCAGTCGACCAGCGAATACGCGCCGTTGGTAACGATGTTCTTGGGGCGCGTCCACGCATCGCCGAACTTCGCCACGGCATCCTTGTTGACCGGCGCGAGCGGCACCATCGCCGTCAGCTCGGGGAAGTACGACACCGGCACTTCGGTCGTCACTTCGACCGTATACGGATCCACCGCCCGCACGGCGAGCGCCGAAGGCGGCTGTTTGCCGGCGATGATCGCCTTCGCATTCTTGATAAACTCGACCAGGATCGTGTACTTCGACCCCGTTTTCGGATCGACGACGCGCTGCCACGCGTACACGAAATCGGCGGCCGTCACCGGCTGGCCGTTGGTCCACTTCGCGTCGTGGCGCAGCTTGAAGACCCACGTGTCCGGCGCCTTGTGCTCCCACGACTGCGCCACGCCCGGCACCACCTGCCCGTCCGCCCCGATACGCGCCAGCCCCTCGAACAGGTCGAGACCGATCGTGTTACCGGTCCACGATTCGATGTGCGCCGGATCGAGCGACTCGATCTCGGCGGGCACCTGTCGCGTGAGGTCCTGTTGCGCGGCAAGCGCGACGTTCGGCGGGACGGTCACGGCAAATGCGGAGGGGATCGCCGCGAAGGCGAGCGTGGCCAGCACGGCCGCGGTGGCATGCGTAAATTTCATCGTGTGCAGTTGGCTGAGGTAAGGGGGAGAGCGGGCGTAGCATGATGCCGGCGCCCGGCGCTGGGAACGCTTACAGCTGTAGAGAAAGAGGTGGCCCTTGGTGCTGATGTCTCATTTTCGTACTCCTTACGTTCCTTTCGGCGGGCCTCTCATTCGAAAACATGAGGGAATACCCGATCCTTAGAACAGCCTCGGTGTTCCGACCCAGACCACCACCGACTCGATCTTCGCGGTGTTGACCCAGCTGTGCGGAACCGTCGACTGGTAATGCGCGCTGTCGCCGGCATGCAGGGTGAAGGTCTTGCCCTCGAGCGTCAGCGACACCTCCCCGTCGATCACATACAGGAATTCCTCTCCCGCATGCGTGGTGACTTCCGAGCGTTTCTGCCCGGGCGGCAGCCGCACGAGAATCGCCTCGAGCTGGCGCCCTTCCGGCACGTTGGTCAGGCGCGCGAACAGGTTCGCCGAATCGGCGAAGCTGAAGAAGCGTAACTGATCCCCGCGGCAAACCGAGCGCTCTTCGCTGGGCGTCTCGACGAAATACTGCACCGTGACGCCCAGCGCATGCGCGATGCCGGCCAGCGACGTGATGGACGGCGACGCGAGCCCGCGCTCGACTTGCGATAAAAACGGTTTGGAAATACCCGCGACTGTGGCGGTCTCGTCGAGCGTGCGCTTCAATCGCTGTCGCAACGCCCGAATCTTGCCCCCAAGTGCCGCTGCCGCATTTGCGGGCCGCGTATTTTCAGTGGAAGGAACCATAGCAGGCCGAAATCTGATCGTCAAAAATTGTTTGATGGAAAATAACTAAGTTTGATAGATATGGCTTAGTCTTCGTCTTTTTGAGGGGCGTCATTGACGTTCGATCCACGCGCAAACCGATGCATCATAGTGGGGACGACCCGCTATCTTGCCAGACTCAAAACCTTCACAGGCATGCACGGTGTGGGTTTGAGGGTTTTGGTGGGACTCGATGACGACAAGCTTTCAACCGCCTATTGATATGAATATTGTCGACAACGTTCATCAATTCGGGGATTACCCTGAGTGACGATTTGACCACCCGCCGCGAAAATCGCGGCCGTTCGGCGGATCGCAACAATCTTGGGATCCGTTCCCGTTTTACAAGCTCGAGCGCGCGGCTGACCGCGGCGCGCGACGGCTTCCAGCGCGCCGCTATCCGGCGCCGTCGGCAGTTGCACTGAAATGATCGTTCTCGTTCGTCCGGCGCCTGTTGCGCGCCCCTGCTTCGGCACCGCCGCGCCGGCCTCGCCGCGCGCGCCACTGCGCTTCCGTACCAACGCCGACCCACCCCACCGCTAGCGGCGGCCTCCGCCCGCCCGTTCACGCGCCCGTCTCGCGACGCCCCGGCAGCCTTGCGCCGTTGCGCCGTCCGACGCACCCTTCACGGCCTGTCGCGTCGATTCGCGACAGCGTTGCCGTTTCAACCTGAGGTACATGATGGATACACGTGTCTCGCAGACACGATCGTTTACGACGGTCTTCCTGATCGAAATGTGGGAACGTTTCGGTTATTACGGGATGGCGGCCCTGCTCGTCCTGTTCATGGTCAACCAGCTCGGCTTCACCGACAGCCACGCGAACCTGACCTGGGGCGCCTTCACCGCGCTCGTCTATGCGTCGCCGTCGATCGGCGGCTGGATCGGCGACAAGGTGCTCGGCACCCGTCGCACGATGATCGCCGGCGCGGTCGTGCTGTGCGCAGGTTACCTGATGCTGGCGGTGCCGAACGAGCACCTGGCCTATATGTATGCGTCGCTCGGCGTGATCGTGGTCGGCAACGGGCTCTTCAAGGCCAATGCGGCGAACCTCGTGCGCCGCATCTACGAAGGCGACGACAGCCGGATCGACAGCGCGTTCACGATCTACTACATGGCCGTCAACATCGGCTCGACCGTGTCGATGCTCGCCACGCCGTGGATCAAGGATCATTGGGGCTGGCACGCGGCGTTCGCGGTCTGCTGCGGCGGCATGCTGCTCGCGATCCTGAATTTCGTGCTGATGCACCGCACGCTCGCGCACATCGGCTCGCCGCCCGATGCCGAGCCGGTCCGCTGGCGCCGGCTGCTCGCCGTCGTCGCGGGCGGCGTCGCGCTGGGGCTGATCACGATGTACGTGCTCGAGCACAAGGCGCTCGCGGTGGCGACGGTGTGGACGGCCGCGTTCGCGATCCTCGCGATCTTCGCGTACATGATCGCGAAATCCGACCGCTCCGAGCGCGCGGGCCTGATCGCCGCGCTGGTGCTGATCGCGCAGGTGATCCTGTTCTTCATCTTCTACGTGCAGATGTCGACGTCGCTCACGCTGTTCGCGCTGCGCAACGTCGATCCGCGCTTCATTCTGTTCGGCACGACGCTGTTCACGTGGAGCGCCGCGCAATTCCAGGCGCTCAATCCGATCTGGATCATGCTGCTGAGCCCGGTGCTGGTGCTGCTCTACAACCGCCTCGCGAAAGCCGGTCACGACATTCCGGTCGCGGTGAAATACGCGGTCGGGTTCGGCTCGGTGGCGATCGGCTACCTGGTGTTCTCGATCAGCGGCCGTTTCGCGGTGGACGGGCGCGTGTCGTCGTGGTTCATGGTGTGGGGCTACGGCCTCTACTCGCTCGGCGAGCTGCTCGTGAGCGGCCTCGGACTCGCGATGATCGCGCGCTACGTGCCGGCCCGCATGAGCGGCTTCATGATGGGCGCGTACTTCGTCGCGACGGGCGTATCCCAATATCTGGGCAGCGTGGTCGCGAACTTCGCGCAGATGCCGTCGCACGATCTGCCCGCGACCGCGTCGCTGCCGCTCTACATCCGGCTCTTCACGGGCCTCGGCTGGCTCGCCGCGGGCGGCATGGCGATCTCGCTGCTGCTGCTGCCGCTGATGCGCAAGCTGTCGCGCGAACATCATCGCTGCGTGAACGAGCAACGCGACACGCAAGCCGCCGCGACTCAGTGAAATCCCTCGGCGCGTGATCTGCGCGCCACATTCCCCTGTCAATTGTGCGCGTCCGACCTACACTGAAGAAACCCCTTCGGGTTGGACGGCGCTGGCAGGGAGACTTCGATGAAGAACCGGACGACGCGGCTGTTGCGCATTCTGTCGGACATCCGGCATGCGCAGCGATGCACGGCGCTACGCGCCGCCGCTGCCGCGGCCGAAGCGGACGCGGTGCTCGCCGAGCCCGCGGAACGCGATCCGGACGAGGACGAGGCAGTGCGGCTCGACGATGCCGCGCTGACCGTCCGCTCCCGTATCGGCTCACCTCACTAGCCGCATCCGCTTCCCGTTTTTCCCGCGCTTCATCCAGCGCATCTCTCCGGTCGACGGCAACACGCCTTTCCGCGCAGCGGGCCGGCTTTTGCCGGCGGATCCCTCTGCCGTATCGCGCATCGCTTCATCCGCTGCCCGGGCATGCGGCCCGCGCGCGCCGTCAGCCCGCCCGCCGCTCCCGCATCAGCCATGCGCCGTGCCACGCGGTCAACGCGACCGCGATCCAGATCGGCCCGTAGGTCGCGAGCTGTCCCGGCGACAGCGCCTCTCCCAGAAACAGCACCGCCACCAGCACGAGCAGCACCGGCTCGACATAGCCGAGGATGCCGAACAGCGTCATCGGCAGCAGCCGGCTCGCCTTCAGGTAGCTCGCGAGCGCGAGGGTGCTGAGCAAGCCCAGGCCCGGCAGCAGCAGCCAGAGCGCCGGCCGCGCTGCGATGGGCGTCGCGCTCGCCGCGAGCGTCGCCGCGGCTACCGGCAACAGCAGCAGCATCTCGATCGCGAACACCGCGAGCGAATCGGCATGGATCCGGCGGCGCAGCATGAAGTAAGGGGGATAGCCGAGCGCGACGACGAGCGTCGGCCACGCGAACGCGCGGGTCGCCCACACTTCATGCGCGACGCCGGCGGCCGCGCACGCGACCGCGAGCCATTGCAGCCCGCTCAGGTGTTCGCGGTAATGGAAACGCCCGACCAGCACCATGGTCAGCGGCAGCAGGAAATAGCCGAGCGACACGTCGAGCATCCGGCCGTGCAGCGGCGCCCACAGGAAAAGCCACAGCTGCACACCGAGCAGCGCCGCGCTGACCGTCAGCGCCAGCGCGAGCCGCCGGTCCGCGCAGGCCCGCCGGCCGAGCGCGGCCAGTTCGGGCCAGCCGCCGCGCAGCGCGACGAGCGCGAGCGCGCACGGCACCGTCCAGACCACCCGCCACGCGAAGATGTCGAGGCCCGTGAGCGGCGCGAGCAGCTTCGCATACGCGGACATCAGCGCGAACAGCGCAGACGCGCTCACCGACAGCGCGATGCCGCGCCCCGCGCCGCCGCGATCGGTCGCCATGTTCAGTGCTGCTGGAAGCGCTCGAAACGCTTGTCGGTCGCCCGCTCCTCGAACGTGACTTCGGTCACGCGCGCCGCCGGCGGCCCATGCCGCAGCCAGGCGAGCATCCGGTCGACCTGCGGCCCCGGGCCCTGGATCATCGCCTCGACCGTGCCGTCCTCGAGATTGGCGACCCAGCCGCGCAGCCGCAGCGCATGCGCCTCGCGCACCGTCGCATGCCGGAAGCCGACGCCCTGCACCGTGCCGCGCACCTTGACGTAATACGTCTCGATCCGTTCATCCAGATCGTTGCCGCTCATCGCCATCCCCTGTCCCGATATCGTCCAAGCCCGGCATTGTAGTCGCGCCGCGCGAACGGCGTGAGGCGGCCGCCTCCGGACAAACACGTACAATCTCGCACGACGCACAACCCGCCGCGCCGCGAACCGCCGCGCGGCCAAGAGGACAGGCATGACTGATACACCCCGCGATCTCGTTCTGGTCACCGGCGCATCCGGTTTCGTCGGCTCCGCCGTCGCGCGCATCGCGCAGGAAAAAGGCTATGCGGTGCGCGTGCTGGTGCGCGCGACGAGCCCCCGCACCAACGTCGCGGGCCTCGATGCCGAGATCGTCACGGGCGACATGCGCGACGAGGCGTCGATGCGCCAGGCACTGCGCGGCGTGCGCTATCTGCTGCACGTGGCGGCCGACTACCGGCTGTGGGCGCCCGACCCGCTCGAGATCGAGCGCGCGAACCTCGAGGGCGCGGTCGCGACGATGCGCGCGGCGCTCGCCGAAGGCGTCGAGCGGATCGTCTACACCAGCAGCGTCGCGACGCTGAAGGTCACCGATTCCGGCCGCTCCGCCGACGAAACCTCGCCGCTCGCGGCCAACCAGGCGATCGGCGTCTACAAGCGCAGCAAGGTGCTCGCGGAGCGCGCGGTCGAGAAGATGATCGCCGAGGACGGCCTGCCCGCCGTGATCGTCAACCCGTCGACGCCGATCGGCCCGCGCGACGTGAAGCCCACGCCGACCGGCCGCATCATCGTCGAGGCGGCGACCGGCAAGATTCCCGCGTTCGTCGACACCGGCCTGAACCTGGTGCACGTCGACGATGTCGCGAACGGCCACTTCCTCGCGCTCGACCACGGCCGGATCGGCGAGCGCTACATCCTCGGCGGCGAGAACCTGCCGCTGCAGGCCATGCTCGCCGACATCGCGCGACTGACCGAGCGCAAGCCGCCGACGCTCGCGCTGCCGCGCTGGCCGCTGTATCCGCTCGCGCTCGGCGCGGAAATGGCCGCGAAGGTGACGAAGCGCGAACCGTTCATCACGGTCGACGGTCTCAAGATGTCGAAGAACAAGATGTACTTCACGTCGGCGAAGGCGGAGCGCGAGCTGGGCTACCGTGCGCGCCCCTACCGCGAAGGGCTCGAGGACGCGCTTGCGTGGTTCCGCGGCGCAGGCTACCTGAACGCCTGACGCGGCCCGCCGGCACGCTCCGCACGCCCGTGCGGCGGGCGCGCCGAGCACTTTGTTACACGCCGCTCCCGGACCTGCCGATCCGCAGCGGGTAAAATCCCGGGTCTTACGTAGAGATATTCCGCATGAACCTGAACGATCAGATCGATGCGCTCGATGGCGGCATCGATCAGCTCATCCATACGGCGCGGACGATCGCCCGCGCCGCGCAGTCCACCGACGCAGACGCCCGCCCGGCGCCGGCCGCCGACCGGGCCGATCGGGCCGCGCACGACCGCGCGGCGGCCGAAGCCGCCGCAACCCGGGCCGCGGCCGACAAAGCCGCCGCCGAAGCGCTCGCCGAGCAGGCCGGCGCGGTCCAGGCCGCGGCCGAGGCCGCCGCCGCGCAAGCGGTGACCGACAAGGCCGCCGCGCAGGCGCTCGCCACGCAGGCCGCTCGCGACCGTACCGCCGCCGAAGCCGCCGCCGCGCAGGCCGCGGCCGATCGCTCGGCCGCCGAAGTGCTTGCCGCGCAGACAGCCGGCGAGCGCCACGCCGCGACGGACACCCAAGCGCACCTGGCCGCGGCCGACCGCGCAGCCGCCGACATGCTCGCCGCACAAGCCGCGGCCGACAAGGCCGCCGCTCAAGCGCTCGCGGCCCAGGCCGCCGCCGACCGCGCAGCCGCCGAAGCCGCCGCCTCCCAGGCTGCGGCCGACAAGGCCGCGGCCGAATCGCTCGCTCGACAGGCCGCCGCCGATCTCGACGCCGCGCATCACGCCGCCGCGCGGCAGCCCGCCGAGCCGCCGGCCGGCGAACAAGCCGCCGATGCCCGGCCGACGCTGCAGGTCGCGCGCCCGTCGCAGGACGAAATCACGGTGACGATCGACGGACGGACGGTGTCGCTGCACCCTGTCCAGCTGAGCCAGTTGATCGAGGAGTTGTCGCACGCCCGCGCGTCGATGACGATCGAACAGCCGACCGGCGTGCCGCCGGGCTGGCGTTTCGTATCGACGCGGAATCCGATGATGGTGGTCCAGAAGCAGCCGAACGGCGACCGCCTGCTGATCGCGCGGCATACGGGCTACGGCTGGGTGCCGTTCACGCTCTCGCCCGACGCCGCGATCCAGCTCTACATGATGCTCACCCAGAAGTGAGCGGGCCGGGCGGCGCAGCGCGCGCCGCCCTCGCGATGCGGCGTCGCGCCGCGTCGGCCCGGGTTCAGCGGTCCTGCACCGGCGCCTGCACGCGCGCCTTCCATTGCCCGCCCTTGCCCCGCCAGTAGCGCACGGCCGACGCGAACGTCGCGCCCACGTAGAACAGCGCGACGAGCGGCAGCGCCAGCGCCCACAGCGGCGAACGGCGGTAATAGCTCAGCATCGGCGCATAGGCGGTGCACATCGACGCCCACGCGAGCCATGCCGGCCACGCGCGCGCGCCGTAGACGAGCGCGGCGACGGGCGGCAGCAGGTAGATGATCGCCATCCCGAACAGCGTACCGGCCAGCAGCAGCGGCGAATAGTGCAGCTGCGTGAAAGCGGTGCGCGCGATCATGTTCCAGATGTCTCGCCAGCTGTCGTAGGGCCGCAGCGACACGCTGCGTTCCGCGAGATCGAGGCGGATCGGATGGCGGCCTTCGCCGCGGTGCTTGATCTGCGCGGCGAGGCTGCAGTCGTCGATCAGCGCGCCGCGAATCGATTCGATCCCGCCCGCCTCCTCGAGCGCCGCGCGGCGGACCAGCATGCAGCCGCCCGCCGCGCCCGCCGTGCGGCGGCGCGGATTGTTGACCCACGAGAACGGGTACAGCTTCGCGAAGAAGAACACGAACGCCGGGATCAGCGCCTTCTCCCAGAACGAATCGCAGCGCAGCCGCACCATCAGCGACACCAGATCGCGCTGCTCGGCCTGCGCCCGCGTCACGAGCTGCGTGACGGCGTCCGGCGGATGGCCGATATCGGCGTCGGTCAACAGCAGGTAGTCGGCGGGCAGCCCGTGCGTGCGCACGGCGGCGATCCCCTGCGATTGCGCCCAGACCTTGCCCGACCAGCCGGCCGGCAGCGGCTGCGCGGCCAGCACCGTCAGGCGCTCGGCGCGGCCCAGCGCGAGCGCCGCCGCGCGGGCCGCATCGGCCGTGCCGTCGGTGCTGTGGTCGTCGACCACGATCAGGTGGAACGCGCCGGGATAGCCCTGCTCGAGCAGCGATGTGACCGCTTCCGCGATCACGTCGGCCTCGTTGCGGGCCGGCACCACCGCCACCACGGCGGGCCAGCCTTCCCGCACCGCCGCGCCGCGCGCGTCGGGCGACAGGCGCCCCGCCGGGCGGGCGCGCCAGAAGCCGCCGCGGGCGAACAGCAGCACCAGCCAGATAATCAGGGACAGACAAGACAGCAAAAACACGACAACCAGCGTCATACGCCGCCCTCCATGGCCGCCGGCGCGGCCGGGACCTTCTCGAAACGATCGACTTCCATCAACCCCGCCTTCGGATGCGCGCGGCGCCGGACGGCCGCGCGAACGGTTGCAAAACCGCCTAGTTTACTGGGTTCCCCGCCGGTCGGCGCCGGAGCCGGGGATTGCGCCAATTGCAACATCGTCAGGAACGGTAAAGCACGAGGAAGCCGATAGGGTTAAAATGCGCGATTAATTCGGGGTGCCGGGTCAGTTCCCGCATTCATAACATCTAAGTTGGGGCGATCGGGCCGGCCTTTGCGGCTCTCTCGAACCCCGCGTCAGTCGTCGGAGTTCGCCCAAATATGCGAGTCATCCTTGCC
Organism: Burkholderia alba; assembly: GCF_034721475.1. Lineage (NCBI taxonomy): Bacteria > Pseudomonadati > Pseudomonadota > Betaproteobacteria > Burkholderiales > Burkholderiaceae > Burkholderia > Burkholderia alba. Next base: position 128,833 of record NZ_JAWJWL010000005.1, read on the forward strand.
CAGCCCCGTGGCTTTTGTGCGGGGGTTGTCCGTGCGATCGAGATCGTCGATCGGGCGTTACAGCAGCACGGCGCGCCGGTTTATGTGCGGCATGAAATTGTCCACAACCGGCACGTGGTCGAAAACCTGAGAAATAAAGGGGCACGATTCGTCGAGGAGCTCGACGAAGTGCCGCACGGCGCCGTCGCGATTTTCAGCGCGCACGGCGTCGCGCAGACGGTCGAGCGGGATGCCGAGGCACGTGGCCTCGACGTCCTCGACGCCACGTGCCCGCTCGTCACGAAAGTGCACGTGCAGGGGCGTCAATACGTGGCCGCGGGCCGCCGGCTGATCCTGATCGGCCACGCGGGCCATCCGGAGGTCGAAGGCACGATCGGCCAGATTCCGGGCGAGGTGATCCTCGTCCAGAGCGAGACCGAGGTCGAGGGGCTGACGTTGCCCGTCGACACCCCCGTCGCGTACGTGACGCAGACCACGCTGTCGGTCGACGACACGCGTGGCATCATCGAAGCGCTGATGCGCAAGTTCACCGACATCATCGGTCCGGACACGCGCGACATCTGCTACGCGACGCAAAACCGCCAGGCGGCGGTGCGCGAGCTGAGCGAGCAGGTGGATGTTCTGCTGGTGGTCGGCGCGACGAACAGTTCCAACTCGAACCGGCTGCGCGAGATCGGCACCGAAAGCGGCGTCCCGAGCTATCTCGTCGCCGACGGCTCCGAGATCCGCGCGGAATGGTTCGCGAACGCGACGACGGTCGGCCTGACGGCCGGCGCGTCGGCGCCGGAAGAAATGGTTGAGGATGTCATCGGCGCGCTCCGCGCGCTGGGCCCCGTCGACGTCATCACGATGGCGGGCCGGGAAGAAAAAGTCGAATTCAAGTTGCCGGCGAAGCTGTTGCAAGCTGTCGCCCGCGAAGTTTAAGGAGGACATCTCTTGTCTATTCCGCTGCTCCAGCAAGCCCGCGTCGGCGCATACATCATGCGCCAACACCTGTCCGGCAATAAACGCTACCCGCTCGCGCTGATGCTCGAGCCGCTGTTCCGCTGCAACCTCGCCTGCAACGGCTGCGGCAAGATCGATTATCCGGACCCCATCCTGAACCAGCGCCTGTCCGTCGAGGAATGCCTGCAGGCGGTCGACGAATGCGGCGCGCCCGTCGTCTCGATCGCGGGCGGCGAACCGCTCCTGCATAAGGAAATGCCGGAGATCGTGAAGGGCATCATGAAGCGCAAGAAGTTCGTGTACCTGTGCACGAACGCGCTGCTGATGGAAAAGAAGATGGACGACTACGCGCCGAGCCCGTACTTCGTCTGGTCGGTCCACCTGGACGGCGACCAGCAGGCGCACGATCACTCGGTATCGCAGGAAGGCGTGTACGACAAGGCCGTCGCGGCCATCAAGGAAGCGAAGCGCCGCGGCTTCCGCGTCAACATCAACTGCACGCTGTTCAACGATGCTGTGCCCGAGCGCGTCGCGAAGTTCTTCGACACGCTCAAGCCGATCGGCGTCGACGGCATCACCGTGTCGCCGGGCTACGCGTATGAGCGCGCGCCGGATCAGCAGCACTTCCTGAACCGCGACAAGACCAAGAACCTGTTCCGCGAAATCCTGAAGCGCGGCGAAGGCGGCAAGCGCTGGTCGTTCAGCCAGTCGTCGCTGTTCCTCGACTTCCTGGCCGGCAACCAGACCTACAAGTGCACGCCGTGGGGCAACCCCGCGCGCACGGTGTTCGGCTGGCAGAAGCCGTGCTACCTGGTCGGCGAAGGTTATGTGAAGACCTTCAAGGAACTGATGGAAGACACCAACTGGGACAACTACGGCGTCGGCAACTACGAGAAGTGCGCGGACTGCATGGTCCACTGCGGCTTCGAGGCCACCGCCGTGATGGACACCGTCGCGCATCCGCTGAAGGCGCTGCGCGTCAGCCTGGGCGGGATCAAGACCACCGGCCAGTTCGCGCCGGATATCCCGATCGACAACCAGCGTCCCGCCGAGTACGTGTTCTCGCGCCACGTCGAGATCAAGCTCGACGAGATCCAGCGCGCGGGCAAGGGCAAGCTGCAAAAGGCGGCCAAGCCGGCAGCGGCGGCCTGAGCCGGTTGACGGGCGGTGCGCCGGCACCGCCTCGCTGTGTAAGAAAGGCGCTACGGACCCAGTCCGTGGCGCCTTTTGTATTTTGTGGGAAGTCGCGCGGCGGCGCTGAGTGCGTGGCCGCAGCCTGATGCGGCCGGTCGGCGTCCGAACGGCCCGCCGGAGGACAACGAGAGACTGGCCTCGCGACCGACGACGCGCCGCGCGTCGTGCGCGCATCGGCCCTGCGTCGCGTCGGTCACACTCCGCCTTCCGCGCACCGGCACGTCACCGCCTCGACCTCGCCACCTCGCCGACCGGATTCGATCACGCTCGCATTCATCCGCTTCGGACAGCGGGTTCTTCATCCCCCAACGCCCGACGCCGGGTGCCCGAGACGAAATTTCCCGCCATCCCCGCCGCCGTCAATACGTGCGCCCAAGCTGGAAGTACAGGTTGCGGCGGCCGCCCGGCGCGAGCGCGACACCGATATACAGCGGCCCGAACGATGTCGTGAGGCTGGTGAAGAGCGTATAGCTCTGCTTGAGCGCGCCGCCGCCCACCCGGACACTGTCGGACCAGACGTTGCCGACTTCCGCGCTCGCGCCAAGGTACAGCGCCTTGATCGGCGACGCATTGAACGTCATCAACTGGTTCATGTAGGTGATCTGCCCGTAGACGAGCGCATCGCCGTTCAACTGGTCGGCCGCATAGGCGGCCAGATGCTGGAAGCCACCCAGCGTGAAGTCGAACGCGTTGAAGATGGTGCGTCCGCCGAAGCTCTTGCCGGCCTCCACGCCGGCGCTGAAGCTGTGCCGCCCGAACTGCTGAGCGATCATCGCCTTGCCGCGCGCCGTGGTGTACGGCGTGCGGTCGATGTCGGGATCGTCCACACCGGTATCACGCGTGCTCGTGGCCAGCGACCGTTCAACCTGGAACTCCGTGTAATAGCCCTTGCGCGGGAACAGGTGATCGTCGAGCTGATCGATCACCAGTCGCGCGCGGACACTCAGCGCCTGCGAGGAAAGACTCGGAAGCGACGTCGTGAGGATATTGTTCAGATCGCTACCCACCTCGTCAATCGGACTCTGGTAATTGGGCGAGCCCGTTCCACGCGTATAGGCGAGCCCGATACGGAAATCGCCGAGGCGCCCGATCGGCACGCCGAAATCGATACCCGCCCGCTGTGTCAGCAAACGGTATTGATTCTGCTTGTTTTCCCCGCTCTCGTCGTAGAGATTCGCGTAGCGCCGCTCGGCTTCCACGTAAGGCGCGATGTACAAGCCGACCTTGTCGGACAGCGGCTGGCGCAGTTCGAGGTGTCCGGACTGCAGATCGCTGCCGAGCGTGGTGTCGGCGCGGAACTCGAGCCCCGATTGCGTGAGCCACGGCCGCCGGTAGCCGACGTGCAGGCGGAAGCCGCCTTCGTCGCTCGAACTGCTCGACATGCCGAGGCCGAACAGCAGGAAGTTCGGCCCCCAGTATTTCTCGCGCGCATCGATCACGAGCGTGTGCGCGTCGCCATCGCTGACCACCTGCTGCGTGACGCTCTCGAAGTTGCCGCTCGTCGTCAACGCGAGCAGATCCTGGCTCACCGCCTGCGGATCGTAGACGTCGCCCGGCCGAACGTGCAGTGCGTTGCTGACGATTTTTTTCGGCACCGGCCCGTTCATCCGGATGTCGATCGACGTGATATGCAGCGGCTGAGGCGGCGGCTCGGTATGAGACGCGCGGTACGCGGCGTACTGTTCGGGCGTCAGCGCATACTGCTCGAGCTTCGGCAGTGCGGCGGTGGCCGCCGCCGCGCCGGCTTCGATCGCCTGGCTGGCGGTCTGGAAATCCGTGAAGCTCAGCGAACCGAGCGCCGGCTGGAGCAGCACGTCGCGCGACGTAAGCTGCTTGCGCTGGCTCGACACGTTCTGCCGGATCAGAATGCCGATCATCTGCTGCATCACGTCGGCGGGCGACGCGAGCGCGTTGAGCGGCCTCAGTTGCGAACCGATGTCCACGGCGATGACGACGTTCGCGCCCATCGCGCGCGCGGTGTCGACCGGCAGGTTGGAGACGAGGCCGCCGTCCACCAGCGTGCGGCCGTCGATTTCGGCCGGCGCGAACAGGCCCGGCAGCGCCATGCTCGCGTGAATCGCGAGCGGCAGCGAACCGTGGTCGAGCACGACCATCTGGCCGGTCTGCAGGTCGGTGGCGATCGCGCGGTACGGGATCGGCAACTGGTCGAACGGCTGGTTGGTCGGCACGGCGGCCGTCCAGCTCGCCAGCAGCGCCTGCAGGCGGTTGCCCTGCACGAGTCCGGCGGGCGCCTTGAAGCCCTTCGAGCCGAAGCCGATCGTCAAGCCGGTCGCATACAGCTGCTCATCCTCGCGCCGAGTCTGCGGAAGGTCGGCGCGGTCGGTCACGTCGAACGCGATGTCGGCAAGGTTCACGTGCGACAGCTTCCTTTCCATCTCCTCCGCCGTCATCCCGCTCGCGTAGAGGCCGCCGACGACCGCGCCCATGCTGGTGGCGGCGATGCAGTCGATCGGAATGCGATGTGCTTCGAGCACCTTCAGCACGCCAAGGTGGGCGTAGCCACGCGCGCCGCCGCCCGACAGCACCAGGCCGATCGACGGCCGTCCGCCCGGGCCACCGTCCGCCGTGCAGGACGGGCTCGGCGCGGACGGCGCCTGGCCGGATGTGCCGGATGTGCCGGATACGCCGGATACGCCGGATACGCCGGATACGCCGGATACGCCGGATACGCCGGATACGCCGGATACGCCGGATACGCCGGATACGCCGGATACGCCGGATACGCCGGATACGCCGGATACGCCGGATACGCCGGATACGCCGGATACGCCGGATACGCCGGATACGCCGGATACGCCGGATACGCCGGATACGCCGGATACGCCGGATACGCCGGATACGCCGGATACGCCGGATACGCCGGATACGCCGGATACGCCGGATACGCCGGATACGCCGGATACGCCGGATACGCCGGATACGCCGGATACGCCGGATACGCCGGATACGCCGGATACGCCGGATACGCCGGATACGCCGGATACGCCGGATACGCCGGATACGCCGGATACGCCGGATACGCCGGATACGCCGGATACGCCGGATACGCCGGATACGCCGGATACGCCGGATACGCCGGATACGCCGGATACGCCGGATACGCCGGATACGCCGGATACGCCGGATACGCCGGATACGCCGGATACGCCGGATACGCCGGATACGCCGGATACGCCGGATACGCCGGATACGCCGGATACGCCGGATACGCCGGATACGCCGGATACGCCGGATACGCCGGATACGCCGGATACGCCGGATACGCCGGATACGCCGGATACGCCGGATACGCCGGATACGCCGGATACGCCGGATACGCCGGATACGCCGGATACGCCGGATACGCCGGATACGCCGGATACGCCGGATACGCCGGATACGCCGGATACGCCGGATACGCCGGATACGCCGGATACGCCGGATACGCCGGATACGCCGGATACGCCGGATACGCCGGATACGCCGGATACGCCGGATACGCCGGATACGCCGGATACGCCGGATACGCCGGATACGCCGGATACGCCGGATACGCCGGATACGCCGGATACGCCGGATACGCCGGATACGCCGGATACGCCGGATACGCCGGGTACGCCGGGTACGCCGGGTACGCCGGGTACGCCGGGTACGCCGGGTACGCCGGGTACGCCGGATACGCCGGATACGCCGGATACGCCGGATACGCCGGACGAGCGGGCCGCTGCCGCAGCAGCGGATGCCGGTGCGGCGTGGGCGGCGAGATCGGCCGCCCGCGCGGATACGGATTGCCATGCCGCGACGGCGCAGAAGAGCATTGCGGCAACGCGCGCGCCAACGTGAAAACCGGGACGACCGGAAAAGGTGAGCACCTTCATGTTCATTGCTTGATTGGATTGAGGCGTCAGACAGCAGGCAGGCCTGCCGCAAAGGTAGGAGAGTAAAGCCTTTTCAAGGCGCCACGACAGCCGGATGCGCACGCTCCGGTCGCCTGGCGGACCGACGCAGCCCGAGCCTCGCTCCGCGTCGACTCAAGCGACCCGTCCCGGTCGGCATCCATCCGGTTCCGGTCCGCCGGGCGGCGATCCGCGCGATCGGCCGCCACCGGGATTCGATCCCGACGGCTGCCGCGACCGGAGGACCCCCTCTCTTCCGATGCGCGCCTTGCCTCCGTCGACACCGGAGCACCGGATCAAACGTGTCGAGCCGCTTCGGGCGCGCTGGCGAACGGCTCGGGCGTCAGGTACGCTACGACGTTCCCGGTGCGCTACGGGCACGTTCTTCTCGATCATTGCCATGACCCTCCTCGACACGACCGCCATCACCAGCTGGCACGCCCACATCTACTTCGACGCGTCCCGCCGCGACCTGGCATGGGCATTTCGCCAGACGGTCGACCAGCGCTTCGGCACGCTGCTGCAGCTCGGCCGCTTCCACGAACAGCCCGTGGGACCGCATCCCGCCTGGTCCTATCAGCTCGCGTTCGACCCGGCCCACTTCGCCGAAATCGTGCCCTGGCTCGTGCTGAATCACGGCGAGCTCGACGTATTCCTGCATCCGAACACCGGCGACGACCTGCGCGACCATCGCGACTCGGCCGCATGGATCGGCCGCTCGTATGAGCTGAACCTCGCCGGACTGGAATGACGGTTCCGCGCCGCGCGCGAACCGGGCCGCAGTAGCGCCGCGGCCGGGCGTGCGTTCAGGCTCGGCGGCCTCGCGCGCCGAACGGCGTCACGCGACGTAGCGCGCGACGCTGACGAACTGGCACAGGCTGCCCGCCAGCACGAACAGATGCCAGATACCGTGCCCGTGGCGGATGCGTTCGTCGTTGATGAAAAAGTAAATGCCCACGCTATAGATGACGCCGCCCGCCACGAGCCACGCGGTGCCCTCGACAGGCAGCGCGGCGATCAGCGGACGGACGGCCACCAGCGCCAGCCATCCCATCAGCACGTACAGCGCCATCGACACCGCGCGGGTGCGGCGCCCGAGCGTCAGTTCCTGCGCGATGCCCAGCGCGGCGAGCCCCCAGCTCACGCCGAACAGCGACCAACCCCACGGTCCGCGCAGCGTGACGAGCGTGAACGGGGTATAGCTGCCGGCGATCAGCAGGTAGATCGCCGAATGGTCGCATTTCTGCAGGATCGCTTTCAGGCGCGGACGGCGCACGCTGTGGTAAAGCGTCGAGATCGCGTAGAGCAGGAACAGCATCGCGCCGTATACGCTGAAACTCACGACCTTGTAAGCATCGCCTTCGAGCGCACCCATCGTCACGAGCGTTGCCAACCCCGCCACCGACATGACCGCGCCGACGAGGTGGGTAATGCTGTTGAAACGCTCTCCGACATGCACGACGTTGTCCTCCCGCTCGGGTTCGTTACGGCAAATGGCACATGATACCGGCCCCGCCGGCGCGTCGCGTGGCCCGCGCCGCCCGCTGCTTGCGCCGCATCGGCCTGGAGAAGGCGCGGCCCGCGCCGACGCATCGGCGCAGCTTGAGCACGCGAACCCGGCGCGGTTGAGGGCGCGCGGGAGCGCGCACGGTATCGCAATCGTCCGCCGGCATGCGCGGCGCCGCGAAGGGCGCTCAGGCGGCAGCGACGACGTCGATGCGCAGCGCTTCTCCGCCTGCCGCGATCGCCAGCAGGCGATCGACGTTCGGATGCGCGCCCGGACGATTGCGCGCGTCGGCGGTATGCTCGCCGAACACCGCGAGGCCATGCTCGGCCGCCCTGGCGTCCAGCGTCCCGAACGCCTGCCGCAGATAGTGATAAACCGCCAGCGAGCCCTGCTTGCCCGGCGCGTTCGCGATGCTCGCCACCACGGTGCCGCCGCCGTCGACCAGATCGATGCGCTCGATACCGTCGATGGCGGGCAGGTGGGCGAGGTTGTCCTTGAATACGTTGCTCGGTTGAATCACTGGAACACTCCGTTGAGTCGGGGCGCACATCTTAGCCGATCGGATGCCCGGAATCCGGCGCGTTCGCAAGCGATCGGGAGCGGAGCCGGCTGCGTCCCGGGCGTCATGCGCCCTCCGGCATCGAGTCACGTCGGACCGGCACGGACCGACGGCCGGCGCGCTGCGTCGCTCGCGCACGATCGGCACTCGGGCGACCCGCGCCCGGCGCGCATCAGCCCGCCGACGGCGGCCACTCGAACACGAGATCGGCCCGCGCGCGCGTGGACTCGATCAGCGCCGCGTTGGCTTCGTCGGTTTCCCGGACCCAGTGCCTGGCGGCCGCCTCGTCGCGACCGAACAGCATGTGGCGGGCAACCAGCCGCTGCCTGCGCAGCGCCGGATCGACGTCGACATACCAGACCTCGTCGAGCAGCGGACGAACGGCCTTCCAATGGCCGCGCTCCAGCAGCAGATAGTTGCCTTCGGTGATGACGAGCGGCAGATCCGGCATCACGGGGATCGCGCCGGCCACCGGCTCCTCGATTTCTCGACGGAAGGCCGGCGCGTAGATCACTTCGTCGTCGGGCTGCGCGCGCAGCCGGGCCAGCAGCGCCACGTATCCGGCGCTGTCGAACGTATCCTCGGCGCCCTTGCGGGCGGCCCGGCCCAGGCGGGCGAGTTCGAGGTTCGCCAGATGGAAGCCGTCCATGGGCACGACCACCGCGCGGCCCGGCAGCGCGTCGAGCAAGGCCTGCGCGAGCGTCGATTTGCCGGCGCCCGGCGCACCGACCAGCCCGAGAATGCGGCGCCGGCCGTCAACGGCCAGCCGCTGCAGCCGCGCGATGTAGCGATCTTCGATCATAGGAACGATCCGGAAGTGGGTCGACAGGGTCGATTGAGACCAAGCCGGGCTCGCGCTGCGCGGGTCGCCCGACCCGGGTGAATCGCATGGTACAGGCGTTTCGCGCCGGCTTGCGGCGCCTGCCCGCCGACGCTCGCCAAACCTGCGTGCAGCGCGCAGGACACCCGCCCCCGGGACGATGCCGGGCAAGGACGAACGAATGCCCGGAAACGGCCGCGCATCCGTTCCCGCCGGATAAAAAACGCCGTGACCTCGGGTCACGGCGTTGGTCGCGGATCACCGCGCGAGGCGGATCGGCCGGATCAGCAGCACTTTCCCGCGCCCGACCCGTACCGCGCGTTCTGGCGTTCGCGGAAGAATTCCTCGTAGGTCATCACGTCGCGCTCCGGATGTGTCGCCCGCATATGCGCGACGTACGTATCGTAGTCGGGCACGCCGACCATCAAACGCAGCGCCTGCCCGAGATACCGGCCCGCCGTCCGCAGTTCGCCGCCGAGATCGGAGAACATCGCCGCCTCCGTTACCGGCCGCTGCCGAGCGCCTGCCCGGCCGGCATCGGCTCGAACGGCGTCTCGCGCGACGTCGGCTTCGCCTCGCGCCGCGCGCGCAGCACCGCCAGCACGCCGTACACCGCGATGCTCAGCACCACCAGGATGAAGAGCCCCGCCAGCGCCGCGTCGATGTAGTCGTTGAAGATGATCCGCTTCATCTGCGCGATCGACTTCGCGGGCGCGAGCACCTTGCCCTCGTCCACCGCCGCCTGCAGCTTCGCCGCGTGCGCGAGGAAGCTGACCTTCGGATTCGCGTCGAAGATCTTCTGCCAGCCGGCCGTCAGCGTGCAGATCAGCAGCCACACGGTCGGCACGATCGTCACCCACGCGTAGCGCTCGCGCTTCATCTTGAACAGCACCACCGTGCCCAGCACCAGCGCGATCGCGGCCAGCATCTGGTTCGAGATGCCGAACAGCGGCCACAGCGTGTTGATGCCGCCGAGCGGATCGACCACGCCCTGATAGAGGAAATAGCCCCAGGCCGCGACGCACAGCCCGGTCGCGACCAGATTCGCGGGCAGCGACTCGGTGCGCTTCAGCGCCGGATGGAACGTGCCCAGCAGATCCTGCAGCATGAAGCGGCCCGCGCGCGTCCCGGCATCCACCGCCGTCAGGATGAACAGCGCCTCGAACAGGATCGCGAAGTGGTACCAGAAGGCCATCATCGCCGGGCCGCCGATCACCTGGTGCAGGATGTGCGCCATCCCGACCGCGAGCGTCGGCGCGCCGCCGGCACGCGAGATGATGGTCGTCTCGCCCACCGCCTTGGCCGTTTCCGTCAGCATCTCGGGCGTCAGCACGAAGCCCCACTGCGTGACCGTCTGCGCGACCGCCTCGGGCGTCGTGCCGAGCACGGCGGCGGGCGCGTTCATCGCGAAGTAGATGCCCGGCTCGATCACGCACGCGGCGACCAACGCCATGATCGCGACGAACGATTCCATCAGCATCGCGCCGTAGCCGATCATCCGCGCGTTGGTTTCGTTGTCGAGCAGCTTGGGCGTCGTGCCCGACGCGATCAGCGCATGGAAGCCCGACACCGCGCCGCAGGCGATCGTGATGAACAGGAACGGGAACAGGTTGCCCGACCACACCGGGCCGGTGCCGTCGACGAACTTCGTCAGCGCGGGCATCTTCAGTTCCGGCGCGACGATCAGGATGCCGATCGCGAGACCGAGGATGGTGCCGATCTTGAGGAAGGTCGACAGGTAGTCGCGCGGCGCGAGCAGCAGCCACACCGGCAGCACCGACGCGACGAAACCGTAGCCGATCAGGATCCACGTGAGCTGCGTGCCGCTGAACGTGAACCACGCGGCGAGCGTCGGCGAATCGTGCACGACTTGTCCGTAGGAAATCGCCGCCATCAGCCCGATGAAGCCGATGATCGACACTTCGCCGATCCGGCCCGGGCGGATGTAGCGTGTGTAGACGCCCATGAACAGCGCGATCGGAATCGTCGCCGCGACGGTGAAGGTGCCCCACGGCGAATTCGTCAGCGCCTTCACGACGATCAGCGCGAGCACCGCGAGAATGATCACCATGATCAGGAACGCGCCGAACAGCGCGATCACGCCGGGCACCGTGCCAAGCTCCATCTTCACGAGATCGCCGAGCGAGCGGCCGTCGCGGCGCGACGAGATGAACAGCACGATGAAGTCCTGCACCGCGCCCGCGAACACGACGCCCGCGAGAATCCACAGCATGCCGGGCGCATAGCCCATCTGCGCGGCGAGCACGGGACCGACCAGCGGCCCGGCGCCGGCGATCGCGGCGAAGTGATGGCCGAACAGCACGTACTTGTTGGTCGGCACGTAGTCGAGCCCGTCGTTGTACTTGACGGCGGGCGTCATCCGCAGGCCGTCGAGCTGCACGACCTTGCTGGCGATGAAGCGGCTGTAGAAGCGATAGGCGATCAAGTACACGCACACGGCGGCGATCACGATCCACAGCGCGCTGACCCGTTCGCCGTGGCCCAGCGCGATCGTGCCGAACGCGAACGCGCCGAGCAGCGCGACCGCCGTCCAGAGCAGAAATCCGGAAGCCCGATTCATGGCGTCTCCTGTCTATTTATTGAAATGGGCGCGGCGCTCGGCCGCGCTCGATGAAGGCAAGTGTCCCGCTTCGATCGAGCGAAGCGATGGCCGGGTATTGTTCGCTTTCGGCGCGGTGCTAACAAGCGGATTACTACGTATTGCAGGTACGTAAGAATACGTAGGGGTCGGGCGCGAGCCGCGCCACGTCGGCGGCTCGCGCCCGGACCGGGGATAAACCCGGGCCGGGTACGGCGGGACGGCCGATGCCGGATATCAGCCAACGGCGAGCCGCGACGCTCAGGCGTTTGGCCGCCCGGCGACGATCAGCCGGCGCGTTCGAGCGTTTGCTCATCATCGGGTACTGCCCCCGGGAGAAACCGGCGGCGGGCATGGCGGAATGCTCCGGGAACAACACGGTGGACAGCCCCTCATCCGTGATGAGCCGGAACGCCGGCGGACTGCCCCGGTCCACATCCCTTGCCTTGCCTTGCCTTGCCTTGCCTTGCCTTGCCTTGCCTTGCCTTGCCTTGCCTTGCCTTGCCTTGCCTTGCCTTGCCTTGCCTTGCCTTGCCTTGCCTTGCCTTGCCTTGCCTTGCCTTGCCTTGCCTTGCCTTGCCTTGCCTTGCCTTGCCTTGCCTTGCCTTGCCTTGCCTTGCCTTGCCTTGCCTTGCCTTGCCTTGCCTTGCCTTGCCTTGCCTTGCCTTGCCTTGCCTTGCCTTGCCTTGCCTTGCCTTGCCTTGCCTTGCCTTGCCTTGCCTTGCCTTGCCTTGCCTTGCCTTGCCTTGCCTTGCCTTGCCTTGCCTTGCCTTGCCTTGCCTTGCCTTGCCTTGCCTTGCCTTGCCTTGCCTTGCCTTGCCTTGCCTTGCCTTGCCTTGCCTTGCCTTGCCTTGCCTTGCCTTGCCTTGCCTTGCCTTGCCTTGCCTTGCCTTGCCTTGCCTTGCCTTGCCTTGCCTTGCCTTGCCTTGCCTTGCCTTGCCTTGCCTTGCCTTGCCTTGCCTTGCCTTGCCTTGCCTTGCCTTGCCTTGCCTTGCCTTGCCTTGCCTTGCCTTGCCTTGCCTTGCCTTGCCTTGCCTTGCCTTGCCTTGCCTTGCCTTGCCTTGCCTTGCCTTGCCTTGCCTTGCCTTGCCTTGCCTTGCCTTGCCTTGCCTTGCCTTGCCTTGCCTTGCCTTGCCTTGCCTTGCCTTGCCTTGCCTTGCCTTGCCTTGCCTTGCCTTGCCTTGCCTTGCCTTGCCTTGCCTTGCCTTGCCTTGCCTTGCCTTGCCTTGCCTTGCCTTGCCTTGCCTTGCCTTGCCTTGCCTTGCCTTGCCTTGCCTTGCCTTGCCTTGCCTTGCCTTGCTCCGCCGCGCCCTCCGCACGCGCAACGCGAAACGCGGGGAACCACGCGCCAAGCGACCCCGCCTCCGCCGTCGCGAACCCGCGTCCCATCACCTTTGCACCCGAACCCACGCGCCGCCGCGCTCAATTCACCTTCAGACGTCTGGCAAACGCGGTAAACCACGGCAGCGGCAGAAAGCGCTTGAAATACACCGCGATGCGCTCGCGGCCGGCGATCAGCACTTCCTGCCGGTCGCGCTCCACCGCCTGCCAGATGCGTTCCGCGCAAGCGGCCGGGTCCATGCCGCGCCCGATGTCCGGATCGACCTGTCCGAAAGGCAGGCCGCCCGGTCCGAGCGCATTGACCGACACGTCGGTGGCGACGAAGCCCGGGCACGCCGTCGTGAAGCGGATGCCCTGCCCGCCGAGTTCGATCCGCGCGCAGTCGAAGAATCCGTGCAGCGCATGCTTGGCCGCCGCATAGCCCGAACGGCGCGCCATCGCGATATGCCCGAACACGCTGCTCACCGTCACGACGTGACCGCCGCCGCGCGCGAGCATCCCGGGCAGCAGCGCCTTGGTCAACGCCACCGGCGCGAAGAAATCCACCTCCATCAGGCGGCGGTAGTCCCGCACGGCCGTGTCGAGCGTCAGCGTCCGCTGCGACAACCCCGCATTGTTCACCAGCACGTCGATCGGGCCGAAGCAGGCTTCGGCCTGCCGGACGGCCGCCTGCGGATCGTCGAGCGCTTCGAGATCCAGCGGGAGCACCGCGACCTCCTCCGGGCGCGGGCAGGCGGCGCGCACCCGCTGCAACGCGTCGACGCGGCGCGCCGACAGGATCAGTTTGGCGCCGCGGCTCGCGGCGCGCAGCGCGAGGCCCTCGCCGATTCCGCCGGATGCCCCGGTAATCCACACCACCTTGCCGGCCAATTGCGTCATCGCGTGTGCCCTCTTCGATTGTCGATCCGCGATCATTTCACACTCCGGCCGCGACCGGATCGTTCGATCGCACCGGCGTAGGCGAGGCACGAAAACGGCGTCGCGCGCTCGGCGCGACGGTCGAATGGCACGACTATCCGGGCCTCACGCACGACGGCACCGTCAACGCGTCGCGGGTCGATTCGCTGCCGTTCATCCGCAAGGTGATGAACGGTCAGCCCGTCGCCGGCAATTGCGGCGCGCGGGTTCCGCCCGGCAACGCATGACGGACGACGCGCGCTTCGCGGGGCATCCGTCATGCGCCGGAAAGCACGCCGTCAGCTTGCGCGCGACCGCCTTGACCGCCCCCTCGCCGCGTGACAGAGTGGCCGGGGTCGCCGAAGGGCGGCCCCGGTCGTTCCATCCAGTGTCATCCCCTTGTCACGGAGCGTGCAGATGGCTACATCGAAGAAGGCGAGCAAAACGAAGACCCGGACCAGCGCATCGAACGTGATCAGCGATCCGTCGAAAACGCTGCAGACGTTCACGCTCGCGGATCTCGCGCAGTACACCTACGAACACGCCTACTCGACCGACGCCAGCGCGGATGTCCATCTTTTCTACGTGGGGCGCGACGACGTCCACGACATCCTCAAGTACATCCTGTCGCGCGTGAGCGTGTCGCTGTATCTGAACATGTTCGGCTACGACGATCCGGAACTCAACGCCATCCTGATGGATCTCGCCGTCGATCCGACCGTCACGATGCTCGTGACGCTCGACAGCAGCCAGGCCAAGGGCCTCACGGAGCGCGGCATTCTCAATCAGGATCTGTTGAAGAATGCGCCGGCCTTCAATACGCATTTCGCGATCGGCGAATCGCCGACGCATCAGATCACGCACACCAAGGGTTTCGTCGCCGACGGGCGAGTCGCGCTGGAAGGGTCGACGAACTGGTCCCAATCGGGCGAGGGCACCTTCCTGATCCCGACCGGCGGCGTCCAGGTTCCGGCGCCGGGCGGCAAGGGCTACAAGGCGCAGAACAACACCGCGTGCGTGATCACCGATCCCGACACCATCACGCGCTTCCAGACGGAGCTGATCCGCGAGCACATGGCCGTGACCCAGCAGGCGAACGCGAAGCCGTCGGACGCGCTCGCCAAGACCCCGGCGAAGAAAGCCCGGACGCCGGCCAAAAAGGGCAAGGCCGCCGGCTGACCGGTCGTGCGCGCGGCGGCTCGCCCGGCCGTGCGCTCGCTCCGGATATCGGGTACCGAGCGCCGCCTCGACGACGGCGTCCGGCGCGACGAACCGCGCGTCAGTGCGCGCCGCCCGCCTCCTTCACGATATGCAGCTCGCGCGTGCGCACCGGCAGCGCGCACTGCGCGTCGTCGAGCGCCTTGCGCATCTGGCGCGCGAGATCCCAGCGCATGTCCCAGAACGCATCCGTCTTCGACCAGACCCGCACGTTCAGCACCGCGGTGCTGTCGTCGAAGCGCATCACCATCACCTGCGGTGCCGGATCGGGCAGCGCATGCGCGTAACCGGCGGCGAGCCGGCGCAGCGCCTCGATCGCGCGATTGACGTCGTCGCGCATCGACACCTCCACCTCGAGATCCAGCCGGCGGGTCGGATTACGCGTGTAGTTGCGGATCGAATTGCTCCACAGCGCGCTGTTCGGCACGTATTCGCAAATGCCGTCGGGCTTGGTCAGCCGCGTGGTGAACAGGCTGACCTCCTCGACCGTCCCGGCGACGGCTCCGCCGCCGCCGTCGATGTAGTCGCCGACCTTGAACGGGCGCAGCAGCAGCAACATGATCCCGGCCGCGATGTTCTGCATCGTCCCCTGCAGCGCGAGACCGATCGCGAGACCCGCGGCGCCGAGCACCGCGACGATGCTCGCGGTCTGGATGCCGAGCTGCGACAGCGCGCCGACGATCGCGACGATCCGGATGCTCCACACGCTGACGTCGCAGATGATCGGGCGCAGCGTGTCGTCCATCCGCGCCTGATTGGTCAACGCGCGATTGAGCCAGCGGCCCGCGCGCTTCGAAATCCACCAGCCGATCACGAGGATCAGCGCGCTCGTGCATGCGCTGATCGCGAACGTGGAGAGCGCGTTCCACAGGAAGGTCCAGCGGTCGGGATGAATATGGGAAAGAAGTTCTTGCATGAAAGTCCGTGTCTGAATTGACCTCGCGGCGAACGCCGCAACAGGATGGATGGAAAGGCATGCGCCGGACCGGCGCGTCGTAACGGGATGGGATGAAGCGAAGGGAATGACGGCGAACCGGCATCGGGCGGCGCGGCGCGCCTCACCCCGCGCCGTTCAGACAGACAGGCAAAACCGCCTATCGTTCAAATCTCGTTCAATCGGCGCGGCGGGGCCGCACCCCGACGCCGCCGCGGATGAACGCGCGACGGCGTGCCGGATCCGGCACGCCGTCCTCGCCGGTCAGGATCCGGCGCCGAGCGACGCGTAGCTTTGCGCCCCGCCCCGCTCCATCGACCACCAGTATCGTCCGGCGCGCTGCTTCGGATCGCGGATCGCGAGATACGTCGTGCTCCACAGCTGCGCGGCATTCGATTCGGTGACGTCTGTGCTGCGGGTGCCGAACGCATCGGCGCGGTAGCCGCCGTTCACATACGACCAGGTCCACATCTCCGACGCGCGCATGTCCTTCGCGTTCTCGATCACTTCCCACAGGCGCGTGCGCGTCTGCTCGAGCTGCGCACGGACCGCGTCCGGCAGATCCTGGCGCGCCAACTGGCGGTCGAGGCCCGCCGCCCACAGCGCCTGCTGCCATGACCACACCACCGTGCCGTGATACGCGGAGCTGGAGAATTTCGGCCACAGCGATTCGTCCGCGTAGACCGGGTTCGCGACCAGCATCCCGATGTCCGTCGCGAGTCCGGCGGGGAACGGCCGCATCATGTCGGTCGCGATGCGTTCGAGCACGTCGGCGGACGGACTGCCGAACAGCAGCGCGAAGCCGCCGTCGGAATTCATCACCGCCACCGGCTTGCCCTGCGCATCGAGCGACACCGCGTAGAACGACAGCGGCGCGCTCGGCATCGTCCCGGCCGGCACGCCGGCCTGCGCCGCGTAGCGGGTCAGCCGCTCGCCGGCTTGCGCCGCGGGCACCGTGACCTGGAACAGCGGCGGCGCCGCCGCCTCCCACACGCTCGCGGCGCCGGCCGCCGCCGCGAGCGTGGCGCGCTGCTGCGCATCGAGGTACGGGTCGAGCAGCCCCTTGCCGAGGAAGCCGCTCGCCGCCCGCAATGCGGCGGGCACCAGCACCGCGTTGACGTCGTACGGATACACGCCGCCGCCCAGGCCGTCGGTGCTGTCGCGCCAGTTGCCGACGATCTCGCCGCTGCGCAGGCGGATCAGATTGGCGGTGCTCTGCTGCTGCGCGAACGCGCTCGCGCTGTTGACGACCAGCAGCAGGTTGCGCACGAGCCGGCTGCCGTTCGACAGCCCGTCGCCGCCGGTCGCCGCGAGATAGGCCTCCGCGCGCGCCTGGCCGCGCGGATCGTCGATCAGCCAGGCCGCCATGATCGGCGCGAGCAGGTAATCGCCGTCGATCATCTTGTAGTCGTAGGCGGGCGTCGGATCGTTCTGCCGGCCGTGCCTGCCGTTGTCGATCAGCGCGAATTCGCCGATGCCCTCCTCGTGCGCGACACGGCCTTCCGGAGACAGCCGGGCCAGCACCGCGCTCAGGCCCGCCTCGATCGCCACCGGCTGCAGCGCGGGCATCAGCATCCGCAGCGACACCAGCGTGTCGCGGCCGAAGTAGGTGTCGTATTGCCACGAGCCGGCGAGCAGCTTGTCCTCGTAGCTCAGGAAGGCCAGCACGTTCTGGCTGCGCTCGTCGGGATTGACCAACGACGTGAACAGGTCCGGCTTCGCGATCGCGCGCAACGGCGTCTCGCCGCTCAGCGCCTCCATGTGCATACGCAGCGTCGATGCGCCGGAGGCGGCCTGGAACAGCGGCTGGCCGTCCGGGCCCGCCGACACGCGCCCGCCGTCGCGCATCGACACGCGCAGCGCATAGCCCGGCGCGCCGTCGACGCGGTGCCGCGCCCAGGTCACCGTATTGCCGGCGATCGTCGGCGTCGCGCCGATCGCATCGGGAATCGCGGCGCCGCCGTTGTAGTCGCGCAGGAAGCGCACCGAGCTGAGCACCGCCGCGCGCACGGCAAGCCGGTCGATATCGACCGAAAGATCCGCGCCGATGCCGTACAGATCGCGGCCCAGCGCGTCCTTGTTCGTCACCGGCGCGACGGGCGCGTCGAGCGTCCAGTTCACCGGCCGCGCGGTGTCGGCGAACCACAGGCCGGTGCCGCTATTGCCGGCCGGAAACACCGCGAGCAGGCGCGGCTTCGCGGACGAGCGCGCCAGCAGGTGCGCGGCGACCCGGTCCTGCCGGAAGAACGCATTGATCTGGCCGCCCTCGTCTATCCTGAACTGCAGCGACGACGAAGCACCGCCGTCGACAGGCGGCCGGGTGCTGGTGCCGTCGTCGTTTCCGCATCCCGACAGGCCCATGATTAGGAATGCGAACATATGCAACGATCGAATCGAGCGTTTCAGATTCATCCGTGTCTCCTTGTTATCGTCAATGTGTCAGATTATTGACTGACGACTTTAAAACAGATGATTACGAACTGCAAACGATTGACGACATCCGGTTTCATTTGAATGGCTCATCGGTCATGAGGGTTCGATAGCCGACCGCGCGCCGCGATGGTGCAACCGGCCTCGCCGAAGCAGGCTCGATCATTGCCGCGGAGGGCATCCCGCGTGATCGCGGTTCATGCTCAGGGCGAGCACCGGTATCGACAATCCGCGAGGCCGACGCGGATAGGCTCGGTGAATTTCTCGTTTCGTTCGAGCACCGCTTTGGCTCCTCGACTCAGCGCGCGGTTGACGCCCTGTCGACGCGCAACGCACGCGTCATCCCGACGAGAGACCGCCCTCGAGTAACGGGCGGCCCCTGTCGCCGCGCATCGACCCAATTGCCGAATGGTCGAATGGTCGAATGGTCGGAATTCACGTTCATTTACGAAGAACGACGACGTTTATTCATTTCAAAATACTTTCGATTCGTCATCGGATGCTTTCAAATTGAAACAAGTCAACTTGACAACGACATATATCGTGGATTAAGCGCAAGCCATTACTCAGACGAATAGCCACGCTATCCGCTGTTCAAACGTGAGCAAAGATTTAAATCGCCACCGAACCTGCCGCACTGATACAAAATGCTGTCATATAGCAATGATTGAATCGAAAGCGAGATTCCGAGACAATCGCCGTTCCGAGAACCTGCGCAGCCAAAGTTACATCAACATGACGTGGCCGCCATCAAGATCCAAATTAAATGAAGTCACTTCATGAACTTGAGAGAATTTCAGCCTGCGACAGCAACGAATCTCTGATCGAAGCGCTTCATTCGATCGCGAGAGAATATGGTTTTACATCGGTTTTATTAGGACTGAAATCGAGCAAGGCCACCCACTATGAAAATGCGCTGATTTTGACCAACTACCCGCCGGCGTGGCGCAACCTGTATCAGCAGGACAAGCTTCATCTCGTCGATCCTACGGTCAACCATGCGCTGCATCACCTGAAACCCCTGCTTTGGAACCAGGCGAATTTCCGCACGCACCACGAATGCGTTCTGTACGAACAGGCCGCAGGGTTTGGCTTGAAGGTCGGCATCACGCTGCCGATTCACGGTACAAAAGGAGAATTCGGCCTGCTCAGTTTTGCGTCCGATTACAGGCTCAGCCACGCCGACATGCTGGCGAGCGTCTCCACCCTGGCGTTGACCCGCGATCTGGTGTTCGAATCCGGGCTGGGACTCATTCCGCCCGATACCCAGAAATCGTGTAAATCGCCGCTGACGCCCAGGGAATCGGAATGTCTCAAATGGGTGACGAGCGGCAAGACATCATGGGAAATCTCGAAGATCCTGGTCTGCTCCGAGGCTACCGTCAACTTTCACGTTTCAAACATTCTCAAGAAACTCGGCGTAATAAATCGTCAGCAAGCGATCGCCAAAAGCCTGATGGAGGGATGGGTCGTCGTATGACGATGTATCGGGCTGCGCTGCCGGACCCTATCAGATGTTCTAGTATTCGCCGCGACTGCACTCCCTAAGAATAGGCGCACCTTTGTTGAACGGGAGTTGGCATGAAACCGCTGATCAAAATCGGGCATCGCGACGTATTTCGCCCGGATGAACTTCACGAGATATTTCGGCTGCGCGCCCGCGTATTCAGACAGCGTCTGAACTGGGATGTCGATGTGTTCGACGGCATGGAAGTCGACAGCTACGACGCGCTGGAGCCTCGATATCTGACGGTCCGCGCCGACGACGGCCAACTGTGCGGCTGCTGGCGCATCCTGAGCACACAAGGCCCGTACATGCTGAAGAATTCATTCACGCACCTGCTGGGGGATCAGCCCGCGCCGAACGCTCCGGACATCTGGGAGTTGAGCCGCTTCGCGCTCGCCAACGAAACCGCGTCGCGCCGGTTCGGTTTTTCGAATCCGACCGTGATGTCGATCGCAAGCGTGCTCTCTTATGCGCATCGATCGGGCATCACGCGCTACGTCACCGTGACGACTCCGGCCATCGAGCGGATGCTGCGCCATCTCGGCGTCGCATCCCGCCGCTTCGACCGGCACGGCGACGCGGATGCATCGACGCCGATCGCGCTGTGGATCGACGTCGCGGAGTCCTTGTCGCATCTCTACCGGATCCCGGGCCTCGCCGCCGCGCTGCACGAACACGATCACACGGCGGCCGAAGCCGCCTGACCGGACGTGTGCCGTCGAACCGCCCTGACCCTGCGGCAATGCTCAGGCGGGGCGTTCGTCCCGCACCCGCGCCGCGAACGCGTCGATCGTCATCGTGCCGAGGTCCTCGCCCGAATGTGCGCGGACCGATACCATGCCCGTTTCCCGTTCGCGCTCGCCGACGACCAGCAGGTAAGGTACCTTCTGCAGTACGTGTTCACGCACCTTGTAGCCGATCTTCTCGTTGCGGACATCGACGTCGACGCGCACGCCGTGCCCGATCAGCGCGCGACGCACGTCATGCACGTACTCGCGCTGCGCGTCGGTCACGTTCAGCACCATCGCCTGGATCGGCGCGAGCCACACCGGCAGTTGCCCCGCGTGGTGCTCGATCAGGATGCCGATGAAGCGCTCCATCGAGCCGACGATCGCCCGGTGCAGCATCACCGGCGTCTTGCGCTCCGAGTGCTCGTCGACATACTCCGCGCCGAGCTTCTCGGGCATCAGGTAGTCGGCCTGGATCGTGCCGACCTGCCATTCGCGGCCGATCGCATCCTTCAGGTGGTACTCGACCTTAGGGCTGTAAAACGCGCCTTCGCCCGGCAGCTCCTCCCACTCGACCCCGCACTTGCGCAGCGCGTCGCGCAACGTATTTTCGGCCCGGTCCCAGACGTCGTCCGAACCCAGGCGCAACTCCGGCCTCAGCGCGATCTTCACCGCGACGCTGTCGCTGTCGAAGCCGAAATCGCGATAGATCTTCATCGCCTGCCGATGGAACGCGGCCACCTCGTCCTCGATCTGCGCTTCCGTGCAGAAGATGTGACCGTCGTCCTGCGTGAACGCGCGCACTCGCATGATGCCGTGCAGCGCGCCCGATGCCTCGTTGCGATGACAGCCGCCGAATTCGCCGTAGCGCAGCGGCAAATCGCGATAGCTGCGCAGCCCATGCTTGAAGATCTGGATGTGACCGGGACAATTCATCGGTTTGAGCGCATATTCGCGCTTCTCCGATTCGGTGAAGAACATGTTCTCCTTGTAGTTGTCCCAGTGCCCGGAGCGCTTCCACAACGACACGTCGACAACCTGCGGCGCCTTGACTTCCTGGTAACCGCATTCGACGTAGACCCGCCGCATGTACTGCTCGACCGCCTGCCAGACGTTCCATCCCCGCGGATGCCAGAACACCATGCCGGGCGCTTCTTCCTGAATATGGAACAGGTCGAGCTGCTTGCCGATCTTGCGGTGATCGCGCCGCTCCGCCTCGGCAAGCTGATGCAGATAGGCCTGCAGATCGGCGTCGTTCAGCCACGCGGTGCCGTAGACGCGGCAAAGCATCTCGTTATTCGAATCGCCCCGCCAGTACGCGCCCGCCGTTTTCATCAGCTTGAACGCGCGCAGCGCGCGCGTGCTCGGTACGTGCGGCCCGCGGCACAGATCCGAGAATTCGCCCTGCGTGTAGATCGTCAGGCGCTCGTTCTCGGGGATGCTTGCGACAATCTCCGCCTTGTACGTCTGGCCCCGGTCGGAGAAGAACCGGATCGCGTCGTCGCGCGACAGCTCGGCGCGGGACACGGGAATGGCCTCGGCGACGATCGCGCGCATCTCCGCCTCGATGCGCGGCAGATCGTCTTCCGACAGCGGCGGCGAAATCGCGATGTCGTAATAAAAACCGTTTTCAATGACCGGTCCAATCGAGAATTGCGCGGCCGGATAGAGCCGCTGCACGGCCTGCGCCAGCAGGTGCGCGCACGAATGGCGAATGATCGGCAATGCGTCCGGATGCTTCTCCGTCACGATTTCCACTGTCGAATCGGTGCCGATCAGATAATCGAGGTCGACGAGTTTGCCGTCGATTTTGCCCGCGAGCGCCGCCTTGGCGAGCCCGGGGCCGATATCCGCCGCCAATGCGGCCACCGTCACGGGGTGGTCGAAGGCGCGCTTGCTACCGTCGGGGAGAGCGATTGAAATCATGGGAGTTGAATAATCGTGAAAATTGCATTACAGACGCCGCATCAATGCGACATCCTCCGGCGAGTTGCTGAAACTATCATATATCCCGTGCATTTTCGAATGTTATGTGCGCTCGAACGCGGCGTTCTCGAGGAATGGACGCATCTTGCTGCTCGTTTCCAGCCATTCGCGATACGGATCGCTACCCTTGACAATGCCGCTGCCCGCGTAAATACGCACTTCGCGGCCCGTCACGCGCGCGCTGCGAATCGCCAGCGCGAAATCGGCATCGCCGGCGAGCCGGATCATCCCGAGCCCCCCCGCGAAGAAACCGCGGTCGATGTGCTCGAAGCGACGCAGCCGCTCTCCGCACAGGCCGATCGGCTTCCCCCAGATCGTGGCCGGTGGATAAATAACCGCCAGCACGCCGAACACGTCGGTATCCGCGCGCAACCGACCAGTCATCTTGCTGCGCAAGTGTTGGACGTAGCCGAGATCCAGCACGTCGCGCGCATGGTCGACCGTCAGCGTGCCGGGCACGCACACGCGGCCGAGCGCATCCTCGAACATGCGAGCGGCGGTCTCGTGCTCCTCGATTTCCTTCGCATCGCTCAGCAGCTCGTTGCGATAGCGGGTATGCCGGTCAGCCATACCGCTGCCCTTGCGCGTGCCGGCCAGCGGCTCCACGCAGACCTCGCCGCCGGAAACGCGCACGAGCGTTTCCGGCGAGATGCCGATCCACGCATCGCCGCCGTCCCAGCGAAACAGGTATTCGTAGCGATTGGATTGCTGCCGCGCAACGGAATCGAGCAGCGCCAGCGGACAGATGTCGCCGTCGATCGCGAGGCGTACCTCGCGCCCGATCACCACCTTGTCGCGCGCCTCTCCGGACATCTCGCCGATCATGGCGACAAGGCTGTCGATGTAGGCCGGCGCGTCCGGCACGTTCGTCCGCGCGCTCACGCGCCAGCCGCTCGCCGGCTCGTCGGCGGCGGCCGACGAGCCGGCGAGCGCAGCGGCCGCAACGGGCGCGTCGTCAGGCGTCGCGACGAGAAAGCCGCCCATGTCGCTCAATTCGATCGCGATACGCGGCACCGTGAAGCGCGCGGGCTGGGCCAGGGTGTCCGGGCGGGTCGCGCACTGCCAGCCGCCGAGCGCGGCCACATCCGGCAGCCGGCGTCCGGCCTGACGAACCAACGCCGACAGCCGATCGAAAATCTGCCGATGGAATTCCGTGCTCCAGTCAATGACGAAGCACGATGACGACAGCACGCGTCCCGCCTCTCGCAGCGACACATGCATCGTATCGCCCTCGCGCCGTGCGTCGATCTCGAGCGCACTGCCAATGGCGACGATCGTTTCGGGGCCTCGGGTGGTTTCGCGGCTGAACACGCACAGGAACTCCCGCGCGTAGTCCTCGCGCAGCCCCGCGAGCCGGCGCGCGAGCCTGATGGCAAACGGCTTGAGCGCGCTACCGGTCACGACGGCCGGAAGCGGCGCACGAACGAGCGCCGCCAGATCGAAATCGGTCGCGAATTCACATTCAACGCTCATGATGCCCCCGGGTGCCGTGAATGAAGTGACTGCATGCCCGCAACGCCGCCTCGAAGCCCCCCGCCACCGCGACACCGTTCAGCGAGCGGCCGCAGCGGCGATGCAGCGCCTGCGTCCAGGCGACATCGCCCTCGCCGTCGCGCGCGTCGTAGAGCCAGACGGTGCGCAGCGGTACGTCGCGCAGCCCATCGAGCGTTTCGTACAGATCCGTCTCGCCGTCGCCACGCGCCGCGATGCAGACCAGCGCCTCATGTCCCGCGGCGGCGGCTCGCCGGGCATGCTCGGCGATCGCGTCGGCGGAGGTGCCGCGGGGTACGCGCAATGCCGGCGAATCCCCCGGGGCGGCCCCCGCGTCGCCGCGCAGTACGGTCATGCCCGACATGAATGCCAGATAGCGCTGCAGCGTGTCGACGGCGCATCCGTCCAGATCCGGCGCGTCGCCCTCGACGGCCAACGCGATCGCGCCGCCGGCCGCCAGCGCCTGCGCCGCGCGCGGCCATGCGCCATCCGGCACGGCCGTGCCCGTCGTCCATCGCAATGACAACATCTCGCCGCTTTCGTTCGTCATGCTTGTCCTCGTCGCCAATATCATCGGTCCGCTTCAAAAAGTCGCGCCGCCATCCACCACCAGCTCGCGCATCGTGATGTGGCCAGCCTCGTCGGACAGCAGGAACGCAATGCTCTGCGCGATATCGCGCGCCGTCGCGATCTTGCCGAGCGGGATCCCCCCGCGAAACATGGCCGGGTCGCCCGCGATCGAGCGCGCGTCGCGCTCAGGCCCCGTCCCGGCCACCTCGGCCAGCATCGGCGTATCGGTGGAGCCGGGCGACACGACGTTGCAGCGAATGCCGTACCCCGCCAGTTCGAGCCCGGCGCAGCGGGTCAGCATCGCGGCGGCGGCCTTCGACGCGCAATAGGCGGTCAGATTGAAGCGGGGCGTCGCGCCGGCGTTCGATGCGACGGTCACGATCGCGCCGCGCCGCCGCGTCGTCATGCGCGCGGCCGCCGCCTGCGTCACGACGAGCGTGCCGAAGGCATTGATGTCGAGCATGCGCCGCCATGCGTCCGCGTCCGTGGACAGGAATGCGCCCGCCGACAACACGCCCGCCGCGTTGACGAGACCGTCGATCGGCCGCTCGTCGTCGAGCGCCGCGATGAGCGAGCCGATTGCCTGCGCATCGCGGATGTCCGCCACGTGCGGGCGGATGCGGCGCGCGGTGGCCGGATCGAGTGCGCCGCACCACGCGTGCAGCGCATCCGCCGCGACGTCGAGCGCGTGAACATGGGCACCCTCGTCGGCGAGAAGCCGCGCGGCCGCCTCGCCGATGCCGCGCGCAGCCCCCGTGACGATGAAGGTTCTGTCGGCGAAACGCCCGTCCGAGTTCGCCCCGTTCACGCGCCCCCCTGCTCACGGGCCTCGATCAGCGCCCACCAGTCGCCGAGCGTGCGCCGCTCGGCCAGTTCGCCGAAGCCAAGCTCGGTGCCGAGCTTGCGCCAGCCGTCGATCAGCAGCAACAACCGTAGCGAATCGAGGCCCGCCTCGAACGGATTGAGATCGTCGGACAGGGACGAGACGTCCATGCGTGCCGCAGTCGCCACGTCGGCGAGGAAGCGCGCGCGGGTCAGTGGGGATGTCGTCGAGGACGCCGTCATCACACCATCTCCTTCGCTTCGCCGCGCGCCCGCGCAAACTCGGCGCACAGCGCATCCGTCGTCAACACGCGGCCGGCCAGGCTGGCGACATAGTCGATCGCGAGTTGATGGTGCTCACGGGAGAAATCCCCGAGTGCATCCGCGACGAAGAACGGCTGAATGTCGGCCATGAACGTTTCCGTCGCGGTCACGAGGCAGCCGATGTGCGCATAGACGCCGCACACGACGAGCTGACGCGTATCCGCCGCGCGCAACCGGTCGAGAAAATCGCTCTTCGCATAAGCGCTGTAGCGGTGCTTGGTCATGACGACGTCATGCGGACGCGGCGCGAGCGCGTCCACAATCGACACGTCCTCGTCGCGCGACGAGAGGCCCGGCCCCCAGACATCGCACAGCAGCCCGCGATCCTCCGGGCGCTGGTCGCCCGGCTGTGCCGTGTAATAGACCGGAATGCCGAGCGCATCGCACTGCGCGCGAAGCCGGACGATCCGGCCGACCAACCGCTCGACGAATTCGACCGATTCGTAGCCGCGCAGAAAATAGCGCTGCATGTCGTGGATCAGCAGCGCCGTATGGCCCGCATCGACGCGCCAATTCGCGCCGGCGCGCTGCGACGCCGGTTGCACCGGCGGATCGTAGTGTTTGATGCTGGGTAATGCCATGACGAATCCCCTTTCGTGATGACCCGCCCCGCGGCGGGCAATGTTCCGTTAGACGCGCGGCTCACGCGACCCCGAGCGCGGTTTCGTACTCGGGTATGAAGCGCGCGCGCAGCACTTTCTTGTCGATCTTGCCGAGCGTCGTCTTGGGCAGCGCGGGCACGATCCGCACCATGTCGGGCACCTTGAACGAAGCCACGCCGCGCTCGCGCACAAATGCGCGCAGTTGACCGGCAAGCGCGCGCGCGTCCCTCGTCTCGCCCGCGACGACGACGAACGCGCACGACACCTCGCCCAGGTAACGGTCCGGCAAGCCGACGACCGCCGCCTCGCACACGCAGGGGGACGCCAGCAGATGGGACTCGATCTCCTCGGCGGCGATCTTCTCGCCGCCCCGGTTGATCTGATCCTTCACACGCCCCTCGACCACGAGGTAGCCGTCGGCGCGCCGGCAGACACGGTCGCCCGTGCGGTAATAGCCGTCGCGCGTAAACGCCAGCGCCGCCTGAGGCGACGCGCGGAAATAGCCGGGAATCGTGTAAGGGCCGCGCACCAGCAGATGGCCGGTTTCGCCGTCCGGCACCGGCCGGTCGTCGTCGTCGACGATCGCGATCTCATCCGCGATGGACATCGGCAGCCCCTGCGTGTGCAGCACCCGTTCCGGAGGATCGCCGCGCCGCGTGTAGGCGACCATGCCTTCCGTCATGCCGAACACCTGCTGCAATTCGCAGCCGAAATGCTCGAGGACGCGTGCCGCGACATCCGGACTCAGCGCCGCGCCGCCGATCTGCACGAAATCGAGCGCGGCAAACGCGCGCGGCGGTGTGGTTTCGAGCCACGCCTGGGCCAGGCCCGGCACGAGCGACGTGAACGCCTCGCGGCCGGGCTCGAGGAACGCCAGCGCGTTGAGCGCGGCGTGCCCGCTCGGCTCGCGCAGCATCACGATGCACCCGCCCGCATGAATCACGCCGAGCACGCCCGGCGAACTCATCGTGAAATTGTGCGCGGCAGGCAACACACAGAGATAAGCGGTGCGCGCGGACAGTTCGCACACGTCGGCGCTGCGCCGCACGCTGTAGAGGTAATCCTCGTGCGTGCGGACGATGAACTTGGGCAGCCCCGTGCTGCCGCCCGACAGCATCACGAGCGCGGCGGCGCTCGCCTCCGGTTCGGGGTGCCGTGTCTCGGCGCCATATAGCGACGCGTGCGTGCGATAGCGCCCCGCCTCGCCCACCACGAACACGTGCCGCACCGTATCGACCGCATCGATCAGCTCGGCGGCGATGGGCAGGTAGTCCGTGGCGAAGATCCGATCCTGAATCCAGTACCCGACGGCTCCCGTGCCGGCCGCGACATGCTTGAGTTCGCCGATCCGGTCCGAGGGCAACGCCATGACCGGCACCGCGCCGATTCGCGCAAGCCCGAACAACGCCTCGACGAACTCAATCGAATTGGGCAACTGCACGACGACGCGATCGCCCGCGCGCAGGCCCGCCGCCGCCAGTCCGTTCGCGATGCGATCGACCGTCGAATCCAGCTCGCGGTATGTCACCCGCCGCCCGCCGTCGAGGACGGCCGGCGCGTCGGGCCGCGTAAGCGCGGCGCGACGCAGCATCGCGCCGAGTGTCTCGCCGGTCCAGAAGCCGTCGCAACGGTAGCGCTCCGCTTCCGGATAGCGAGGAAAATCGTCGAAAGTCGTCATATGCATTGCTCCGCGATGTCGCGGGCGGCGGTCCATGCGCCCGCCGGTTGATCGGGAAGCGCGTCGAGGCATGCCCTGCGCGACGCGGCTCCGACGACGATTCGCCAGCCCTCCGGCACCGGCGCGAAGGTCGGCCACAGCGAGTACGCGCCGATGTCGTTCGACAGCAGATAGTGCTGCTCGTCTTCATCGTCGAACGGATTCAGGAACGCGCGCAGCGCCTGCCGGTCACGCTCGGGTGCGCTCGATGCCGGCAACCAACGCGCGGCGAGCAACCCGGCCAGCGCGTCGGCGTGCTCGGTGACGAAGTAGTGGCCGCCCTCGGGAATCACGTCCAGGTCGACCGCGTCCGAGTAGCGCAGCCAATCGCGATAGCGGCGCGCGTAATCCGGGGTCAGCGGATCCCGGCCTCCGATCACGACATGCAGCGGCACGTCCAGCCGCGAAAGGCCACGGGCCTCCGCGGCGAAGAACGTCGCGGCCTGCATCGCGTCGTGCTTGGTCATCCGCGCGATCGCCGCCAGCGTGTCCGGGTCGAGCACGTCCCTGAAGCCGCCGATCTGCCGCAGGAAGTCGACGATGTTCTCGCCGGTTCGCACGCCCACCTCGGCCAGCACGGCATCCGCATCCTCGTCCAGCAGCATTCCGCCGATCGCGAGGCCGCTCACGTGCGTGCCGGCGTCGATCAGGCGCCGCGCGAGCGCGAGCGCAAGCGCGTTGCCGGCGCAGTGGCCGTAGACGACGATCGGCGCTACCGCTTCCGTGCGCAGCGCATCGACCGCGCGCGCGATCACCGTGCCGAGATCGACGAATGCCTCGTCGGGCGCCGCCGGATCGTGTCCCGGCAATTGCAGCGCCGAGCAGGCGAACCCGTCCGGCAGCGCCCGTGAAAGCTCGCGATACGACAACGCACTGCCGCCCGCGAACGGTACGCAGACCAGATGCACGCGCGCGTGGCCGGGCCGTTTGAAATGATGAAGCGCACGGTTGCCCGCTTCGCTGCCGCCTTCGGCGCGCGCCGTCCTCAGATAGTCGGCGCACGCGCGAATGGTGGGCGCGTCGAACAGCGCCATCACCGGCATGTCGAGTGCGCGCGCCACCCGGATCGCCTTGATCGAGTCGCCGCCGATATCAAAGAAATTGTCGTCGATGCCGATCGCGATGCCGCCGCACTGCTCGCGCCAGAGATCGACGATCTGCTCGTCGAGCGCATCGCGCGGCGGTTCGACGACGCGCGCCGCTTCCGTCGCGATCTCGGGCAACGATTTACGGTCCACCTTGCCGTTGCGGGTCATCGGCAGCGCATCGAGCGTTCCGAATGCCGCGGGCACCATGTAGGCGGGCACGCGCTCGCGCAGATAGTCGCGCAGCGCTTCCGCCTCGATGCGCCCGCCGCGGCGCGCAACGACGTGCGCGACGAGCTGCGCATCGCCCACCGCATCCCGCCGCACGGATACGACCGCATCCGATACCGACGCGTGCTCGCGCAGCCGCGACTCGATCTCGCCCATTTCGATCCGATAGCCCCGGACCTTCACCTGATGGTCGGCTCGCCCGACGTATTCGAGCACGCCGTCCGCATGCAGGCGGGCCACGTCGCCGCTGCGATACATGCGCGTGCCTGCCGGGCCGTGCGGATTCGCCACGAATCGCACCGCATCGAGATCGGGGCGGTTCAGGTAGCCCTGCGCCAGTCCCGCGCCCGTCACGTACATTTCCCCGTACGCCCCCGCCGGCACCGGCCGCAGCGCGTCGTCGAGCACGACGATTCCGAGGTCGGCGTAGACCTCGCCGATCAGGCTGCCGCGTCCGACGTCGACATCGCGCTCGTCGATGAAGCGATAGGTCGCGTTGATCGTCGTTTCGGTGATGCCGTACATATTGAGCAGACGCGTGCCGCTGTCGCGATGCCAGTCGAACCACGGCTTGAGCCGGCTGAGGTCCAGCGCCTCGCCGCCGAAGCACTGATATCGAAGCCTGAGCCCCTGACGCAACGCCGGATTGTCCGCCTGCGCCTCCATGAAGCGATAGAACGCGGACGGAATCTGCCCGAACACGGTGACGCCTTCGCGCACCACGAGTTCGAGCAGCGCATCCGGCGCGCGCGTCGTCTCCGGCGGCACGACCACCAGCCGACCGCCATGCAGGAGCGCGCCCCACATTTCCCATACCGAAGCATCGAACACATACGCGTGGCACATCGTCCACACGTCGTCGTCCCGGTAGTGGAACCATGCGTCGGTCGCTTCGAAAAGCCGGATCACGTTACGGTGCGTGATCTTCACGCCCTTCGGCTTGCCGGTCGAACCCGACGTAAAGATGATGTACGCGAGATCGTCCGCACCCGGCGCCATGCCTTCGTCGCGCGACGGTCGCGCGGCTGACGCAGCGGAAACCGCCGCGATCGTCTCCGCTGCGTCGAGCACGACGAGCCGGCGCCCGGATGCGTCGATCTGCCCGGCAAGCCCGGCCGTCGTCACGATCAGCGCGGCGTCGCAATCGTCGATGATCGCGTGTATCCGTTCGCGGGGCGCGTCGGGATCGATCGGGACATACGCGGCACCGAACTTCAGCGTCGCGAGAATCGCGACGATCGCGTCCAGCGTGCGCGGCAGCAACAGCGCGACGCGCAGGTTGCCGCGTGCGGGGACGATCGCCGCGACATGCCGGGCGAGCCGGTTCGCCCGCGCATCCAGCTCCGCGTAGCTCAACGTCGTATCGCCGAGGGTCACCGCGCGCCCGTCGGGGCGCTCCGTCGCCCGTCGTTCGAATACCTCGACGAGCGTCGCGCCGAGGCTTCGCTCCACCGGTTCGGGCACGCGCGCGCCGGCGCCGTCGCCGGGCAAGCAGGCATCGAGCTGCCCGACCGGGCGCTTCGCGTCCGCAACGAAACCGCCGGCGAACGCAACGAAACGCTCGATCCAGAGCACCAGCTCGTGCGGCCGGTACAGCGCCGGATTCGCCATCCCGACAATCGATAGCGATCCGGTCGTCTCGCCGCGCTGGATCATCAGCGACAGATCGTCGGCCGGCCCCGCGCTCACCACGCGCGCCATCCCGGACGCGGCGCCGAAGGCGATCGGATCGCTATATACGTCGACGTTGATCTGCGGTCCGGTCAAACGCCGCTTGTCGCCGATCAGATGACAGTCGCGGCGGATGTCCTCCGCGCGATAGCGTTGATGGCGCCGCATGGCAGTGAGATCGGCATCGGCCGCGGCGACCAGCGCGCCGCTCGACGCGCCGGGGCGCACGTCGAGCGACAGCGGCAGGACGTTCGCCATCGTGCACGGCACCGACGCGGCAGCGCCGCCCAACCGGTTCATCAACGGCAGGCCGATCGTGATGTCGCGGCGGCTGGTCGCCCGGCCGACAAACGCGCCGAACGCGGCGACCAGTACGCTGACCCAGTGTGTCCCGCACTCGCTCGCGAACCCATGCAGCCGCTCCACGAACGGCGCCGGCAGCGGCAGCGTATGGCACACCGCGATCTCCGCCGGCAACGCGGTGCCGGCGCACAGCGCCGGCACATCGTCCAATCCCTTGCAGTACGCCTGCCAGTACGCGCGGTCGGTTTCGCAGGCGGCCGATGCCCGGTACGCCCGCTCGTCCTCGATCACCCCGGCGAACGGGCCGAACGACGGCGCGGCCGCCTCGCGGCCGGCCGCGAGCGCACCGTAGACGTGCGCGACGCGACGCAGAACCATCGACAGCCCGAAGCCGTCAAGCGCAATGTGGTGGCTCTTGAGATACACATAGTCGCGCGTGCCGGTCCTGAGCAGCGCGGCATGCACGAGGCAACCCGCGGATAGATCGATCCGGCGGCGCACATCGGCCGCCATCCACGCGTGTGCGGCCGAATCCGGCTCGGGTTCGGCGCGCAAATCGCGCACGACGAACGCGACTTGCGCGCGCGCGGCGAGTATCTGGCCAACGACGCCTTCACCGTCCGGGTCGCTTTCCACGAACTGCATCCGCAGGCAGTCCGCCTCGTTCGCCGCGACGTCGAACGCGCGGCGCAGCGTATCGGCATCGAGCGCCGCGTCGAGGCCGACCTGGGTCGCGACGTTGTATGCGCTGCTCGCCGTGTCGAATTGGTGGCCGATCCAGATGGCGTTCTGGGCGGCGGTCAAGGGCAGGATGTCTACCTGATTCCGTGCTTGCATGGCTGCGTCATGCCTCCGTGATGGAGCCGCTCGAGCGCGGCGGCGACAGATGGTATTGGGCGCCGACAGCGCCGAAGAACTGCTCGCAAAGCGTCGAGCGGGTGTCCGGCGCGAAGCGCGCGTCGATCAGAACCGGTTCGTCCAGCGTGTCCGCCCATGCGAGCAGACGCTCGAGGTCGGCAACCGTGTCGGCCCGCGCGCTTTGCACCCCGAGATAGGCGCCCATGTGGATGAAATCGGTGGCGGGCAGCGCGGTGAGCGGCGCATCGTCGGGTTGCGACGACAGGGACGTCCAGCGTTGGTTGTTCAGCACGACGACGATCGGGCTCGCGCCGAACCGGCGCGCGTGCATCAGTTCCAGTCCCGTCATCTGAAACGCTCCGTCTCCGACGAGCGCGATCGGACGCGACGCGCAGCCGAGCTGCCAGCCGATCGCGCCCGGCACCCCGATGCCCATGCTCATGTACAGCGACGAAGTCAGCACATCGCGAGGTTCCATGCCGAGCGACATGAAAAACGCATCGCCGCAATCGGCGACCAGCACCCGCGAAGGCTCTCGTTCGAAATACCGGCGCATCGCCGCGACGAACACGTCGGGCGTCAGCGGCGCGGCCGGATCGGGCGGCGGGGCCGGGTTGCCCGGCGGCACCGGCGCGATGGCGGGCCGCGCTTCGCGAATCGGCGCCACCCTGTCGACGACGACGCATTCGACCAGCGCATCCACGAACGCCGGCGTGCCGGCGGCATACCGTTCGCCGGCGACACTCACCCACCCATCGTGCGCGTGGATCAACGCGCCGGCGGGCACGCGGCCGGCCAGACCCATGTTGACGTCGGAATTCGGCTCGCCGATCACCCACAGGCAATCCGATGTCTCGACGAGCGTCCGCGTCCCGGCGGACGGCGACGCGGGACCGGCATAAACGCCGCGGTAACCCGCCACGGTCGGATCGAGCACCTGGCGCGACATCGGGCTCGCGACCCAGTCGAGCGCAAGCCGCTCCACGAGCGCCCGCACTTCGCCGGCAAGCCCGAAGCGCTTGATCTCGAGTCCCGGCGCGAACACCGGCGCGCGCGCGGCGCACGACAGCGCGAGCGCGGCACGCGCCGCGGCACGGGCCGCGACACGCTCTTCCGGGCCGCCGCCCACCGTGCGCACTATTTCGCGATGCGCCGGACGGTACGGCACCTCCAGACGGTACAGATCCCGCGGCAGCTCGACATACACCGGGCGGCTGGCGTCGCGCGCCACCGCCACCGCCCGGGCAACCTGAATGGCCACGTCGCGCGGATCCGATACGATTTCCTGATGCACGGTCAGTTCGCGCATCATGCGCAGCTGCGTACCGTGATCGACGATCGTATGGTGCGGAAATACGTGGTCGCCTCGCTCGCGTGCGCCGGGCGCGCCGCTGATCACGACAATGGGCACACGTTCGACGTAGGCCTGCGCGATCCCGTTCATCGCATTCATCAGGCCGACGCCGTAGGTAAAGCACACCGCCGCCGGCCGGCCGGCGGCCAGGGCGTTACCGAGCGCGGCCAGCATGACGCCGTATTCGTGCGACAGGGTCCGCAGCGACAATCCGGGCACGGCGAGCCACTCCCGGCATAGCTGCATCGTGAAATCGCCGGGAATGCAAAACACGTCGCCGATGCCCGCGTCGACGAGTTCGCGACCGACGATCCGCCCGACGCTCACCAGTTCGTCGGCAAGCGATGCTGCGCCGTCATCCGGCCGTTCGAACGCCGGCATGCTCATCGCATCACTCCCTGGCGGAGCGAGGCGCGCAGTTCGTCCGTCATTCCGCCGTCGAACGAAAACGCGAGCGGCGAAAGCGGGAAATCACCGAGGAACGTTTCGACTTCGGACGCGACGTCCTCGGGCGTCCGCTCGCGCGTGCATAACGCGGCGATGAAGCCGGCGACCGCTTCGAAATCGCGTTCGACCATTCCGCGGCGCGTCATCGCCTGAACACCCAGGCGAATGCCGTGTACGCCCGGCTTGCCGGGCAACTCGATATTCGTGGTCCGGATACCGCCGCGATGCAGCACGTCGCGGCACATCTCCAGCGCCGCTTCCGGCGTGCCGACGCTGAAATGCACCTGATGCGTCTCGGTGAAGCCGAACGATTCTCCGGATACGTCGAGGCCGCGCGCATGCAAAGCGCGCGCAAGCGCGGCCGCGTTGTGCACCACCTGCGCCGCATAGGCCCGGCCGTATGTCTCGATCTCCTTCAGCGCCACCCACATCGACGGCAACTGCTCGGCATGGCAATTGCTCTGGATGTTCGGACACACCCAGATCGACGTATCCGTCAGCAACGGATGCTCCGCCGAGCCGAACGCGACGTAGGCTTTCTGCGGGCCGGCGATGGTCTTGTGCGTATTGCCGTGAACGACATCGGCGCCGCAGCGCAGCGGCGAGTCGAACCAGCCTCCCATCACGAGCCCGCCATCGTGGCTCGCGTCGTACGTCAGGGTGCAATGCGAGGGCAATACATCGCGGATCGCGCGCAGCGGCTGCCAGCGCAGCTTGAACGACTGGTCGAGAATCACGATCCGGATACGCGGATGGGCATTGACCAGCGTCGCGAGACGGTCGACATCGATCAGCAGCGTGTCGGGATCGACGGGCAAGTGGAAGATTTCGATGCCGGCCTTCGCCGCGAGCGCCTCGAGCGCGAAGTGCCCACCGTCTCCGTGCGCGAAATGCACGAAGCCGTCGCCCGGCTGGCACGCCGCTAGCATGAGCGCCTGTTCCGCCGCCGATCCGCCGTTCGGGCGCCAGTCGAAAGTCTGGGCATGTAGCAGCGACTTGCCGAGCGAGCGCACGCGGTCCGCGACGGCGTGCATGTGCCCCGGTTCCGGGAAATGCCACTCGCCATCCGGCACGTCGAACGGAAACGACACATGATAGAACGCGCCCGCCGTCGAGCCCGACGTCAGGCGCACAAGCTCGCTGGGATAGTTCTCGTTCGCCGTGAGGCTCAGCGTCGCTTCGCGGTACCGGTAGTCTGCCGAGAAGATGTCGTTCAGCACGGTGGCGGCCTCGAAGGCGCCGGTCGGTTCATGTTTCATGGGAGTGTCTCTTTCCGTCAATGAAGGGATGAAACGTCAGTCGGAATTGCGTATTGCCTCGTATTCGATGCGGCAGGCCTCCCCGATGATCAGGTCGTACAGCTTGTCGACGAATTCGCCATGCAATGCCAGCGCCGCCCCGCGAGCGCGGCAGCGCGCCTTGACTTCGTCCACGCGGCCCGGCTGCATCACCGGCGTCGCGCTTTGCTGCTTCAATGTCGCCACCTGGCGCACCAGACTCAGGCGCGCGCCCAGCCGGTCGATGATTTCGTCGTCGAGCGCATCGATTCGTTGTCTCACATGATTCAGCGACATAAGGATTCCATCCTGTGGCGTGAAGTAACGGCGAGCCGCGGCGAAAGCTCAGGCGGACCGGCCGACGAGATCGAAGATCCGTTTGCTGAGGTCGACCGTGTCCGGCCTCGGCCGCACGAGCAGCGCGTCGACCCGCGCGAGCGTGTCGCGAAACGCCGTCACGTCATGGGTCGCGCAAGTCTGTTCGAGGCGGGCCAGCGCAGCAGTGAGCGCATGCCGTGCCTCGCGCGCATAGGGGTTCTGCGTCTGGATTTCCCAGTAGACGTCCGGGTGATTGCGGGTCATCCGCGCGAGCAGCGCGAACATCACGCGAAACGGCGGCGACGCGAGTGCGAGCAGCGCGTCGATATCGAGCGACGCATCGCACAGCACATCGCCGAACGCCAGCACGGCGCCGTGCACGAGCGTCTGAAGCGTCGCCATCAATCGGTCGTGCGCGCGCGGATCGGTCGGCACGATCACGAGCTCCGCGCGACGGAGCACTTCGAAGAAGGCCGCGGCGCGCGGACC
>NZ_JAWJWL010000005.1:165111-315421 GCF_034721475.1 Burkholderia alba
CGCCGCCATAAACGACGGTCGCGACCGGACGCCCGCGCGGATCGAGATCGCCCGAGAACATCGGATTGATGCCCGCGATTTCCCGATCGGTACGCGCATCGCCCATCCGTTCGAGCAGGTCGGCAAACGGCGCCTTGATCGACAGCGTCTCGATCAGCGCGCAGTCCGGTCCGGCAAATTCCAGCAGTCGCGGCAGCGCATCGGCAAGCAGCTCCAGCGAGATCGCACACACGATCGCGTCGGCGTGCCTCAAGGCATCGATCGCTGCCGGGCTCGGCGCGAGGATATCCGTCTCGATCCAGTCGACGCCGGCGGCGTCATGGCCCGCGCGCAGGTCCACGCAGTCCACGTGTTTGCCGTCGGTCCGCAACAGGCGTGCGATCATGCCGCCCATGCTGCCGGCGGCGCCGACCACCACATATCGTTCGAACATGGTGTCCCGTGTCATGCGTCGCTCCCCCTCAGAAATTCGATCGCTTCGATCAGATTGCGCGCCTTGACCATCGTTTCGACGAACTCATCCTCCGGATCCGACAGCGCGGTCAGCGCGCCGCCGACCCCGAAACGCGCCTGTCCGGGCAGCACCGCCAACGAACGGATCACGATGTTCAGGTCGCACGCGCCGGATAGTCCGAACCAGCCGAACGCGCCGGAATAGATGCCGCGCGGCCCCGCTTCGAGCCGATCGATGATCTCCATCGTGCGGATCTTCGGCGCGCCCGTCATCGAACCGCCCGGGAACGCCGCGCGCACGCACTCGAGCGTCGACACGTTCGGCTTCAACGCCCCCGAGATGGTCGAGACGAGCTGGTGCACATGCGAATAGGTTTCGACATCGAACAGCTTGGGGACGTCGACCGACGAGAGTTCGCACACGCGTCCGAG
Organism: Burkholderia alba; assembly: GCF_034721475.1. Classification (NCBI taxonomy): domain Bacteria; kingdom Pseudomonadati; phylum Pseudomonadota; class Betaproteobacteria; order Burkholderiales; family Burkholderiaceae; genus Burkholderia; species Burkholderia alba. The sequence continues at coordinate 165,997 of NZ_JAWJWL010000005.1, forward strand.
ATCGTTGCGCAACAGGTCGACGATCATCAGGTTTTCCGCGCGATCCTTTTCGCTGGCGAGCAGATCGTCGACCTGCAGGCGATCCTCGTCGGGCGTCGCGCCGCGCGGGCGCGTGCCCTTGATCGGCTTCGCCTCGACGCGCCGGTCGCGACTCACGCTGATGAAGCGCTCCGGGGATGCGCTCAGCAAATGGAGATCGCCCGCCCGGAAGAACCCCGCGTGCGGCGCCGGCGAGCATCGCCGCAACACGCGATAGAGTTCGAGTGGATCGAAATCGGGTACGAATTCGATCGTGTTCGTCAGGCAGACCTCGTAGGTTTCGCCGTCGACGATTTCCTTCAGCGCGTCGCGAATCCGGTCGATATAGCTCGCACGCGGATGGCGAATGCGCGCGTGGCGCGCGATCCATGCCTCGACCGCTTCGATCGACATGCGTGCACGGCGCGGTGCGGCGGCCGGTGCGGCCGCCGGACGGGCGACCACCTGCTCGGCGGCCGCCAGCCAGTCGCTCGCATCCCGCTGCGCCGTGGACGGCCCCGCCTGCGCGCCGTCGGCGCTCGCGGGCACCAGGTGCAACAAATAGGTCCGTCGCGCGACGTGATCGATCGCGACGAGACGCCCGGCGAACATGAACACGGCAGCCGGTTCATCGCTCGCATGCGCGTCTTCGCCGCCCGACTCGGCCTTCAGTTCGTACCCGAGATAACCGACATAACCGCCGTCGAAGCCGAACGGCAGCCCCTGAGCGCCTTCGATGCGACAGGCGGCGATCCGGTCGGCCAGATAATCGAAGAAGCTGGGCGCGATGCCGGACGACATGCCGGCGTCGGTCTCGACTTCCACGCAACGGGTCGCCAGGTCGTAACGGAGCACTTCGGCGCCGGGTGCGTGCGCGTCGCCGACAAACGAGAATCGCGAAAAGCCGTCCCTGACCACGCTGCTCTCGAGAAGAAACGCGTTACGGCTCTTGCCGAACAGCGCATCGAATACGTCGAGCGGATCGGGACAGGCGTCAACGGCGCGCCATTCGGCACGAAACACCGATGCCGCGACCGTCGGCGCCGAAGCGGCGGACAGAGCGTGATGATCCGCATGCATCAGTGCACCTCCCGGCCGGTACGATGCGCGACCGCGATATCGCGGAAGTTCCGCAACAACGCCTTGCCAGCCTGCGTGCAGATCGATTCGGGATGAAACTGGATGCCGTGCAACGGGCGGTTCAGGTGACGGATGCCGTGGATCATGCCACCCGCGCCCCACGCCGTGACGACGAACGGGTCGCGCACCGCCTTGACTACCAGCGAGTGGTACCGCACAACCGACAGATCGGTCGGCAGCCCGGCGAATACGCCGCGATTGTCGTGCTGGATAACGCTGATGCGCCCATGCACCGGCTCGTCGGCATGCACGACGTCCATGCCGTGCATCTGCGCCATGCACTGATGACCCAGGCACACGCCAAGGACAGGCACGCGCGCCCGCTGGATGACCTCCACGCTGGCGCCGACGTCGCCGGCGGTCTCGGGATGGCCGGGCCCGGGCGAGATGATGATGCAGTCGTAGCGATCGAGATCGATCTCGTCCGGTTCGACCGTGTTCAGGACGACGTCCGGCTCCTCGCCGCAGACCTCGCCCATGTACTGGAACAGGTTGTAGGTGAAGGAATCGAAGTTGTCGACGATCAGGGTATTGAACATGGCCGCGTCTCCTTATTGGAACGGGTAGCCGTGGGCTGCGAACGCGCCTCGCACGTCATCGCGATCCAGGATGCCGAACGTCTTCATGAGGCGGAAAAGGCGCGTCTTCGTCCGGGTCGACAACGTCGCATGATTGCTCAGGTAGGTGCCCTGCGTATCGTCGAGAATCCGTTGCAGATCGCCGCTCGAGAAGCCGCACGCGCTCAGCATCTCGCGTTCGAATACGCGATGCGGATCGATGCCGAGGAAGTCGTCGAGGAAGGCCGGCAGCAAGGTCCCGAACGTCGTCTGCGTCGTGTCGTCGAGCTGCGCCCAGAGCACCTTCATCAGATCGTTGAAATAGTTCGAGTGCCGACCCTCGTCCGCCACGTGATCGGTCATCAGCGTGATGTAGGACTTCGTCAGCTCCTTTTCTCGACCCATCGTCGCGATCTCGTTCGTGAGCACATTTTCCGCGAGCGTCACCGCCAGCAGCTGGAAATCCATTCGGAGCGCGGGCGGCAGCATCGCGTATGCGCGCGCCGTGGCGTCGAGCTTGCGGTTCGTCTGCGGAACCGACAGCGGCGCGATCCCGCTCTTCTCCCGCATCTGCACGATGTAATCGAGCGCCACGTGCGCGTGATAGCCCTCGTCGATGATGACGGTAAGCGCCTGCAGGCGTTTCACATCGTCGATCGCGAAGATACGGTCGTGCACCAGATCGAGACTGCACTGGATCACGAACTTCGTTTCCAGCAGACCGACCCCGTAGAGGAAACGGTACGCCGACTGCGTCAGGATGAACGACCTGATCTCCTTGTCACGCGCCGCCACGAGCGGGTGCTCGCAAACGATGCTGAGGGCGGTCGGGTAGATGAGCGCGTCGCTCGTGTAATCGGGCACGATGATGCGCGGCGTGTAGCGCACCGTCGCTTTTTCGTACCACGCACTGATGGCGCCGTCCGGCGCCGGGTGAATGTCGTGTGTCTGGTTCATCGGCGGTTCCTGAGATGCGACGTTGACTCGACTTAGCGAAGACCGGCCGTATTAAACGAGACCGCGACGATGCTGTGACCTATCAGCTCTGATAGGTCGGCTACCCAGGCCCGCGCGAAAGCGCTCCGGACGCGGCGGCCGGCACACCTAGCGGAACTGATAGTGTCGACGTCATCGGCGCACTGCTATAAAACGGCTCACTTCATGTCCCTACCCGAGAGGCAGGTCCGATGCGCATCGATACTCGTCACACGGCATCCGTCGCGACGCACTTCCCGTCGCCGGCCGAAGTCATCGCCGAACTGCCCTGCACCGCTGACGCGGCGCACACCATCGCGCAAGGCCGGCGCGCGGCGGCCGACATCGTCGGCGGCACATCGGACCGGCTGCTCGCGATCGTCGGACCCTGCTCGATCCACGACACCCACGCGGCGCTCGCTTACGCACGCGCGCTGGCCGATGCACGCCATGCTTTCGCCGACGACCTGGAAATCGTCATGCGTGTCTACTTCGAGAAGCCGCGCACCACCGTGGGATGGAAGGGCTTGATCAACGATCCCCATCTGGACGGGAGCCATCGAATCGATCAAGGCATCCGCATCGCGCGCGCACTGCTTCTCGACGTCAATTCGCTCGGCGTCCCCGCTGCCACCGAATTCCTCGATCCCTATTCGTCGGCCTACCTTGCGGATCTCATCGCGTGGGGCGCGATCGGTGCGCGGACGACCGAATCGCAGATCCATCGTGAGATCGCGTCGAACTTGCCGATGCCGATGGGCTTCAAGAACGGCACCGACGGCAACGCCCAGATCGCGATCGACGCCATCCGCGCGGCGGCGCACGCTCACCGGTTCGTATCGATCAACGCGGACGGACGCGTGCATATCGCGTCATCTCGGGGCAACGCGCTCGGTCACGTCGTACTGCGCGGCGGACGGGAGCCCAACTACGACGCGGCAAGCATCGCCGATGCGCTCGACCGGCTGCGCGCCGCGAATTTGCGCGAGCGGCTCGTGATCGATGCGAGTCATGCGAACGCATCGCGGCAGTACCGCAATCAGGTCGGCGTGTGCGCGAACATCGGCGCGCAGATCGCGAGCGGATCGCATGGCATCGCCGGCGTGATGATCGAATCGAATCTGGTGGAAGGCCGTCAGAATCTCGCCGCCGACGGCGTTCTTGTTTACGGGCAAAGCATTACCGACGGCTGTCTGTCGATCGGCACGACCCTCGACACGCTTGCTCAGCTGGCACAGGCGGTCAGGGCGCGTCGCGCCGGACAGGCGGAATCCGGCGCGTCGGCACCGCATGCCGCGACGGCATTGGACACGGCAGAACAGCGAGCCATCGCGGTCTAGACGCCGCGATGGCTCCTTTCGACGGGTGGCCGGGACACACGCTCGGCGACGCTCGACGCGAAGGTGGCACGGGCACGCGGATGCCCGCCGAACCGGCCCAGCAGGTCGATGCGCACCGAGGGCGAATCACGGAATGACAGCGCCCGCTACGGGCGCGCGCGGTGCAGGATTTCGATGCAGCGGGTACGCCGCCGAGCAAGCCGTCGGCGCATGGGGGGCGCGGCACGCCAAGCTCGGTGAACGGATCCTTGGCGCGCGTCTTTTTGGAAGAGGCACCGGGCAACGCGACATTGCCGGGCGTCAAGCACATCGGCCATGCGGATGCGCTTCCGGTTTCGCTGCAAGCACGGCGGCCTTGGCGTCGCGATGCCGACGGCGGCCGGCGAGACAGGCAGGTTGGTTGGTTGCCGATGCAACCGAGATCGTCGAACCCGGCGTGGGGGGGGTTCGCCGGCGACGCGCTCGCGACGACCGGTTCGGGAGCGGCACGAGAACGGCCGCCGGCACGTTCAGCCGCATGGGTACCGAGGTGCCTCGCTGCAAACCGGGCATGCGCCGACGTCACGCATGGGGTGAGATCCCGCCGGATTTGCCGTGCGGATCAACCCGCGCGCCGGCGCTCGATCGGCGGCATCCCGCCGGGCGCCGCCGCGACGGCGACATTGTCCGGGCCTGCCTGCCGCCCCGGCCGGTCGTTAAAATCGGCGCATGATGCGAAGCTTTCCCGTTCGACGGCCGGCGCGGGACCGCGCGTCACGAAGTCGCGGCGGGTCCTGACTGGCATCGCCGCGCGCAATCCGGCACCGGGCCTGTTCGTCGATCGCGCGAAGCCATGCACCCGGGCAACCCGCCGGATGCGCGCACGCGGCGGACCGGCCGCGCATCCCGGTCCGCCACGCCGGCTTACCCTTGCCCCGGCTCCTGAAGTTGCTTGCGCCGATACTCGCCTTGCCGCGCGAGCATCCAGGCGGGATACTCGGCCGGCAGCGCGCTGACCGCATTCAGCGCGGCCAGTTCGTCGCCGGTCAGTTGCACGGCGGTCGCGGCGATATTGTCCGCGAGCTGCTCGGGACGCTTCGCGCCGATGATCACGCTCGTCACCACCTCCTGATGCAGCAGCCAGGCGAGCGCGATCTGCGCGACCGACACGCCGCGCGGTTCGGCGATCGTCCGCATCGCATCGATCACGCCATAGGCGCGATCGAGATCGACCGGCGGAAAATCGAACGTGGTCCGCCGCGCACCCGTGTCGGTCGCGCCGTCCCGGCCGTACTTGCCGCTCAGCAGCCCGCCCGCGAGCGGGCTCCACACCAGCAGCCCGACCCGTTCGCTCTGCAGCATCGGCACCAGTTCGCGCTCGAGGTCGCGGCCGGCGATCGTGTAGTACGCCTGCAGCGATTCGAAGCGCGCGAAGCCGCGCCGCTCGGCGATGCCGAGCGCCTTCATGATTTGCCACGCGGCCCAGTTCGATACGCCGATATAGCGCACGTGTCCTTGCTGCACCAGCGTATCGAGCGCGGCCAGCGTCTCTTCGATCGGCGTCGCCGTGTCGAAGCCGTGCACCTGGTAGAGATCGATGTGATCGAGCTGCAGCCGCGCGAGGCTCGCCTTGATCCCGTCCATGATGTGGTAGCGCGACAGGCCCCGCGAATTGGCGGACCGCAGGCCGGTTTCGCCGAACACCTTGGTCGCGACCACGACGTTCTCGCGCGGAACCTTCAGGTTCTTGAGCGCCTGACCGGTGATGATCTCCGAGCGGCCTTCCGAGTACACGTCGGCGGTGTCGATGAAATTGATGCCCGCATCCAGCGCGCTGCCGACCAGCCGCTCCGCGTCCGCCTGCTGCACGTTGCCGATCTGGCTCCAGATCGCGCCCTCTCCGCCGAACGTCATCGTGCCGAGGCACAGCTCCGAGACGAACAGACCGGTATTGCCGAATTTTCTGTAACGCATGAGTCTCGACTCCATCGCAAAGGTTTCGCCGCGCGCCGGCGCGCCGTTCCAGAGCGGCGCGCTCGCGCAAACGAGCGCACGGCCTTGCGGAACAGCGCCCCGCGCGGCCCGATGCGTTGGAGCCGATTATGCGATCGGCGGCCCGCGTAGCGAATACCCGATTCTCGCTGTTTGCTGCCTATTCCTCTGAATCGCGCAAGAACGACCGGTGTCGGGCACGAGCCGTCCGCCGCGCCCGCGAGGGTCGACCGAGACGGCCGGATATGCGAAGCTTTTGTGACTGTCGTCCTTCAGGAGTCACGCTTGGCTACTCGTCACGGAATCGATCCGGTGCGCGCCCGCGCCCTGTTTAAGCGCGAGCGCGACGCGTTCGGGCAGGCCATGCCCAAATCGCGCGCGCTGTCCGCCGACGCCGCGCGGCATCTGCTGTTCGGCGTGCCGCTGCACTGGATGCAGGATTGGTCGACGCCGTTCCCGCTCTATGTCGATCACGCGCACGGTGCCCATTTCACCGACGTCGATGGCCATTGCTACGCGGACTTCTGTCTCGGCGATACCGGCGCGATGTTCGGGCACGCCCCCGCCCCGGTCGCCCGCGCCCTTGCGCGACAGTCGACGCGCGGCTACACCACGATGCTGCCGAGCGAGGACGCCGCGTGGGTCGCCGCGGAACTGGCGCGGCGGTTCCGGCTGCCGTACTGGCAGTTCGCGCTGAGCGCGAGCGACGCGAACCGCTTCGTGCTGCGCTGGGCGCGCGCGGTCACCGGACGCACGCGGATCGTCGTGTTCAACGGCTGCTATCACGGCACGGTCGACGACGTGTTCGTCGATCTCGTCGACGGCCGGCCGGTGCAGCGCGACAGCCTGCTCGGCCAGGCGCACGATCTGCTCGCCCATACCCGCGTCGTCGAGTTCAACGATCTCGACGCGCTCGAAGCCGCGCTGAAGGAAGGCGACGTCGCCTGCGTGCTCGCCGAGCCGGCGATGACGAACATCGGCATGGTGCTGCCCGAGCCGGGCTACTGGCGCGACGCACAGGCGCTGGCGCGCCGCCACGGCACGCTGCTCGTTCTCGACGAAACCCACACGATCAGCAGCGGCCCGGGCGGCTATGCGGTCGCGCACGGGCTCGAACCGGACCTGCTGGTGCTGGGCAAACCGATCGCCGGCGGCATGCCGTGCGCCGTCTACGGTTTCAGCGCCGAGTTCGCGGAGCGCGCGCGGCACGCAAAGGCCAGCGCGCCGCCCGGGCATTCCGGCATCGGCACGACGCTCACCGCGAACATGCTGGCGATGCACGCGATGCGCGCCACGCTCGCGGACGTGATGACGGACGCCGCGTACGCGCACATGTTCGCGCTGTCGGCGCGTCTTGCCGCCGGTCTCGAACAGACTATCGCCCGGCATCGGCTGCCGTGGTGCGTGACGCGGATCGGCGCGCGCACCGAGTTCCAGTTCGCGCCCGCCCCGCCGCGCAACGGCACGATCGCCGGCGCGCAGCTCGACGGCGAACTGGAGCAGGTCGTGCATCTCTATCTGCTGAATCGCGGGGTATCGATCACGCCGTTCCACAACATGATGCTGGCGTGCCCGCAGACAGCCGAGGCGGATGTCGATCTGCTGGTGCGGCAATTCGATGCGTGTATCGGGGAGATCGTCTGAGGCGTCGGAAAACGCGCGGTCGATGCGGATGCGCGAGTGCGATGCGATGCGATGAAGACGGACGGATCGCGCTTCGCTTCGGGGCCGGGCGCCGCCGCTCGAGGCGGTACCGCGTCGGTCGAATCGCCGGCCATCGCGCGAAGCGGGTCGACTTGCCGCCGGGGTCGAATGACGGCGCCTTCGCCGCACCGCCGTCTTCTTGCGCCGAGGGTTCCGTCGCGACGTCCCTCGATCCCGGCGCGGCCGTTCGCGGGCGGGCTCCGGAGAACCCGCCCGCTCACCTCATTGCTGCTGCTGAATGAATTGCTGTACCTGCTTGAGCGTGACCTTGCCGGCATGCGCGGTATCGATGGCGTCGAAGTGCTGCGCGACGAAACCGAGGCCGCTCGCTTGCGCATCGGCCTTCGTGATCGCGCCGCCGTTCGCCAGCGTGCTGTTCGCGCCGAGGCTGGCGGCGAGCCGGCTTTGGGCCTGCTGCTGCAGATCGGCGCCCGTGGTGGCCGAAGCGGGTGCGGCGATGGCCTTGTGCGGGAAGAACGGGCCGTCGACGCCGCCGCCCATCGGCGGTGTCGCGGGTGCCACGGCTTGCTGCGACGCAGCGCACGCGCTGCTCGCGACCGCGGCCAGGATCAACAAGGGCGTGATGCGCCGCAGTGACAGGATCTTGGACATGACGTTTCTCGTATCGAAGTAATGAAGCGCACGGGCCGCGCGCGGCGGCGCCGTGCTGCGGTGTCGGATCAGCGGGCGGCCGCGAGCGCCGTCGGCGTGCCGGCCGGCTTTTCGTCCGGCCACGGCGACGGCAACTGCGCGAGCGACAGCGCGGTCGCGATCGGCTTGCTTTGATAATAGGACACGAGATCGTCCCGCATCGCCGGCCGGGCCACGTCGTCCAGATAGATCATGTGTCCGCCCTGGTAGAACGTCATCTGCAGGCTCGGGTTAAGACCCGGCACCGTCTGCAGCCGCGCGAGTTCCTTTTCGGTTTCGAAGTACGGCGTCGCGAGATCGTGATAGCCGTTCAACGACAGCACCCTCAGCTTCGGATTCAGCTGCAGCGCGGCCAGCAGATCCGGAATCGTATCCGGGGACGCCTGGCCGCCGTGGCTGAAATTCCACACGCCGATGATCGAGTTGTTCAACGTCTGATACGTCGCATTCGGCGCGGTGTAGCCGAGATAAGCCGGCATCTGCGACGCGAGCGCCGTCGTGAACGGCTGCGTGATCAGGATGTCCGACGGATCGTTGTCGCTCGCGAGACGCGGATCGCTGTTCGGCAGCGACACGCGGCCGTCGTAGCGGCCGATCGTATAGCCGGGCACGAGCGTCGTCTGGCCGGGCGAGGCCTCGGTGTCGTAGAAGTACTGGAAGAACGCGCTCAGCGAAGCCGTCGTCATGTTCGTCTGCGCGGACCACGCGGCGAGCGTGTTCGCATCCGGCGAGGTCGGCGCGGACGCCGTCGAGTACTGAACGATCTGCGCGTACTGCGCGGTCGTGAAGCTCTGCATCTGCTGCGCATACGCGCCGAGATTCGTCGGCGACGGCGACACCTGGTTGAAGTACGCCGCGACCTGCGCGTACGACGGCAGCGATCCGGCGGCCTGATCGCCGTTGGACGCCATGTAGTTGAGGATCGACGATTGCAACACGATACCGGTCAGATTGACGCCCGCCGATTCGAGCGACAGCGCGAGCATGTCCGTGCGCGGCGTGCCGTACGATTCGCCGTACAGGTAGATCGGCGAGCTGGCGCGGCTGTTCACGCTCAGGTAGCGGCGAACGAAGTCGCGCATCACCTGCACGTCGGGATCCGAGCCCCAGAACGTCTTGTTCGTGTTCGGCTGGATCGCTTCGGACAGGCCGGTGCCGGGCGGATCGACGTAGACCAGATCGGTGGTGGCGATCAGGCTTTCCTGGTTGTCGACCAGCGGGAAGTTCGGCCAGCCCGTCATCAGCGGATCGGGTGTCGCGACGCGCGTGGGCGCGAACGAGCCGAGCCGCAGCCATATCGACGAAGAGCCCGGCCCGCCGTTGTAGATGAACGTGACGGGGCGAGGCGAGCCGTCCGCGCTCGGCGCGGTGTACGCGACGTAGGACATCGTCGCCTCCGCGTTGCCGCTCGGATCGGAGGCGGTCAAATGCCCGGTGGTGGTGGTGTAGTTGACGGTGGTGCCGCCGGAAGACCACGTGTGATGCATCACGGCGGCGTTTTCCGAGACCTGCGACGCGGGCAGGCTGTCGCCGGCGTTCGGGGAGTAAGCGACATTGTCGGCATAAGGCTGATCGGGCGGCGGTGGCGTCGTGCTCGTGCCGTCGCCGCCGCATCCTGCCAGCGCGAGCATGCCCAGCGCCAGCATCGTCCCTCCCATCGCCCGGGCTTGTCGGCCACGCCCGGCTCTCTTCATGAAATTCTTATCTTTCATTTTTATCCATTCGCCTTTCAGATTAACGACAATCCGTTTCGTAAAATGCAACTCATTTAGTTAAAATCACTAAATAAATGACATTTTCATTACTGCGCCTTGGCTGATCGGCGCAGTCTGGGCGAGATCGTAGAAACTCAAAATCCATGCGTCAACAACGAAAGTGTGTTGAGCGCGTGAATTCGCGGGCGCGGAATTCAATTCGTCGAATCGAAGATCGCTCGTCACCGGGGAAACAGGATCGCGATGTCGCGGCGTCCGGAGCGAGCCGCGCAGGCCCGGCGGCCGTTGCGCGCCGGCGGTCGGGTGCATGCCGCGGCTATCCGGTGTGCACCCGCAGCATTCGCGCACCGCACGTTGGTCGATAGGTCACGGATCGAGGGAACGCCCCGGTTGGCGTCGTCGTGAGCGGTGGGCGCATGAGCGGCGCGGCGTGGACGATCCGCCTGATCGACGACAAGCATCCCATACGGATGGATGAAGCGTTCGCCACGCCGTAGTCCGTATTCTTTCCGACAGGGCGTCGGCGGCTACGCGCGCCTCATGCCCCGCTTTCCGCGGTCATTCATCAGCCAGGGATTTTCGCATTCTGATGTCCGTCGCGCGATAGCCCAGCCCTTCATACAACGCTTGAGCACCCGAGTTATGCGCAAAGACGTGCAGCTCGATAGCCGACAGATTCAGATTGCCGGCAAAACCTTCCAGCGCCTGAAAAGCCAGCGTTGCATAACCTCGTCGTCGGTATTGCGGATACACGCAAACATCGTAGACAAATCCACGGCGCCGCCCCGCCTGATGCTCGACGGCCAGCCACAGCACACCGACTTCGGAACCGGCGTCCGGCACGTGAATCTCGAGGAGATAGTGATCCGGTGTCGCAATCCCGTCCGGAAGCAATCTCGCGAACTGCTTGCGTGAGAGATCCATCGCATCGGCCGCCGGCCATTCTCCGGAGCGAATATTTTCTTCCGCATAAGCAGTCACGGCGTGGCCGAGATACCGCTCGAATGCCGCCTGCGACATCAGTACCAGAGTCTGCATGTCTGTCTCCCGCAAGAATTGACGAGCCCGGACAGTATAGAGACATGCGGTTCATGCAAAAAAACGCGCCTCGGCGCATTCGCCCCAATCAGCTCGATGGAAGCCGACGAGTAGGATCCGTCGTCCCGCCTCGCGGCACATCGGGAGATGCGCGGATGCGTTGCACGGCCGAGCCGCCGTTCCGCCGCTTGAAGCGCGGTCCGCCGCATCGGCTCGCGCGTCGGCCGACCCGATGCGATCTTCATCGCTTGATCGACGTTGCATCGATCGCCGAGTGTCTTCGATGGCCCGAACCAGGGCTAGCGCGATGCGCCCCGCGCCCCTTTCCGGGTACTCCCGGCACGCGGTGCCTCCTTGCCCGCCGCCGCGCCCCCGTTCATCCGCTCCAGCCACGATAGCGCATCGACATACGACAGGAATTGCTGGAAATAGCCTGGAGACAACGCGCGCATCAACGACAGCGACCGATGCACGAGACTGCTCGAATTGAGCGGACCGGCATTCGCCGGCACCTGCTCCATCGACTGGCGCAACTGCTTGTCGGCACTCACCCTCGACCAGATTTCCCGAAAATGATCGAGCGCCGGCAACTCCGGATACGCGGCGGCGCGAAGCAGGCCGTCGGCTGCCCCGCGTTCGCCGTCCCGCGCGAACCCGCGCGCGGCGACATGGTCGACCAACTCGCCGAGCGCGCCGCGCGCGGGTTCGGGCGGTACCGGCGCACCGCCCGCATCGCCGCCTTCGGCCGCCTGTTTTTCCAGATCGCCCGCATAAGCGTCGAGCAGTTCCGCCAGCCGCGCGTCCAGCCGCTGCCGCGCCGCGCCGTCATGGCGCGCCGCGCGCTGCGCCAGCGCGTCGATCAAGCGGAAACGGACCGGGTTCAGCCGGTCCGCGCCCTGGGCGCGCCACGCCTCGAGCGTCGCGCGAACGCTCGGCGCGCCGCTAGTCATGGGACTTCGCCGTCGCGGCCGACGAGCGCGGCATCGGCGCGATCTCCACGCGGCGGTTCCGCGCACGCCCCGCTTCGTCCGCATTCGAGCCCACCGGCTGTTCGGCCCCGAACGCGGCCGCGAAAACCCGCGGGGCGGGCACGCCGTCGTCGATCAGCGTGCGGGTCACGGTAAGCGCGCGCTGCGCCGACAGCTCCCAGTTGTCCGCGAAGCGGCGATTCCCGTCACGCACCTGCCGGTCGTCGGTGAAGCCGCTCACCATCAGGATCTCGTCGCGGCTCTTCAGATAGTCGGCCAGCGGTCCGGCGAGGCTTTTCAGCACATCGTGCCCCTCGGGCTGCAGCTGGTCGGAGTTCAGCGCGAACAACACGCTGCCGTTGATGCCGATGCGTCCGTTGACCAGCGTCACCCGGCCCGCCGCCAGCGGCGCCGCCAGTGCCTGCTCCAGCGTCTTGCGGCGCTGCGATTCGAGCTGCCGCTGCCGGACCTCCCGATCCAGCCGGCTCGACAGTTCGAGCTGCACGCCGACGACACCCACCAGGATCAGCACGAACGCGCCGAGCAGCACCGACATCAGGTCGCCGAACGCGGCCCAGATCGGCGCGGTCGGCTCCACGCCGCCGTCGATTTCGTCGCTCATGCGGCTTCGGCTCCGGCCGATGCCCGCCGGCCGGCGAGCTGCTGCAGATCATCGACGATCTGCTTCTGCGACAGCACGCTCAGGTCGACGACCTCGCGGGCCTGCGCGACGTAGTAGGCGAGCTGTTCGTCGCTGCGCGCGAGCGATTTGTCGAGCGCGGCTTCGATGCGCTGCAGGTGCGCCACCAGCTTGTCGTTCGATTCGCCGAACACTTGCACGGCCGCGCCGAACGCGTCGCCCAGGCTCGCCACCTCGACGGCGCTGCCGGTGACCTGCGCGGCAACCGCGCCCAGGCGGCCGGTTTCCGCCTCGATGTGATCGGTGAAGCGGGTCGCGACGCGATCGAGCAGATCCGCCGACGTGCCCACCAGCGCGTCGACCGCCGCGCGCTGCTCGGTGGACGCATGATTCACCGCGTCGAGCAGCGTCTCCAGCGTGGCCAGCAGACGGCTGCGCTCCTCCAGCATCGCGGTGTCGCGCACCATGCTGTCGGAGAGCTTCTGGCGCAGTTCGGCGACGATCTCGGCCGCGGCTCGCGGCGCCTCGGACGCGGCGGCCACGAGCCGGGCGATCTCGGCGATCGTCTCGCCGGCGTGCGCCTGCGTTTGCGCGGAGATGTCGCGCGCGGTCCGCGCGAGCGTATCGCAGACCTCCTGCTGGCGGCTCGCGGCCTGCGCGCTCGCCTGCGCCCACTCCTCGCGCAGCGCCGCGGCCATCGCGCCGAGCGTATCGGTCCACGCCGCCAGCCGCTGCTGGTCGCGCGACGCCGCTTCCGCCAGCCCGTCCGCCTGCGACTGGCCGACGCTGCGCAGCAGCGCCGCCGAATGCTGCTCGAAACTCGCCGAGGCTTGCGTCAACCCTTGCAGGCTACGGGCCGCGAGGGCTTCGCTGGCGTCGGCATGAGCCTGCGTCTGCGCCGAGATGTCGTGCGCGGTCCGCGCGAGCACGTCGCAGATCTCCTGCTGGCTGCTTGCGGCGCACGCGCTCGCCTGCGCCCACTCCTCGCGCAGCGTCGCGGCCATCGCGCCGAGCGTGTCGGTCCACGCGGCCAGCCGCTGCTGGTCGCGCGACGCCGCTTCCGCCTGCCCCTGCGCATGCGACTGGCTCACGTCGCGCAGCAGCGCCGCCGAATGCTGCCCGAAACTCGCCGCGGCCTCCGTCAGCGCGTGCTGGTTGCGGGCCGCCAGCTTCTCGTTGACCGCCTCCTGTCGCGACAGCACGTCGTTCCACGCGTCCGAAACGCGGCCCGTCGCGCCTTCCAGACGCGCGGCGACGCCCTCCACCAGGCCGGCCGCGCGCTGCTCGAACGTGTCCGCGCATCGATCCAGCGACGCACGCAAGTGGCCGGTCAGCGCGTCGCTCGCGTGCCGGTGCGCCGTCAGCGCCTGTTTGCAAAGCTCCGCGACGGTCGCGGCCGTGGCGTCGAAGCCGCTCGTCAGGCCGTCCAGCTGCCGCTGCACGGCCTGCGTGACGGCGCCATGCAGCCCGGCCGTCTCGCGGGCGAGCCCGGCCATCGTGGCCTCCACCACCGGCTGCAGCGTCGCGCTCACGGTGCGCGCGCTGTCGGCCACGCTCTCCTTCAGCGTCTGCTCGACGGATGCGGCCAGACCGGTGTAGAGCGCTTCGGTCTTGTCGTGGAAGAGAGTCTGGCTCGCCAGTTGCCGTTCGCCCAGCGCGTGATTCTGCTGCTCGAAGCGCACGTAGGCGGCTTCCGCCTTGCCGTGGAAGAGGGCCTGGCTCGCCAACTGCCGCTCGCCCAGGGCCTGGCTCTGCTGCTCGAAACGAACGTGGGCGGCTTCCGCCTTGTCGTGGAAAAGCCGCTCGCTTGCCAGCTGCCGCTCGCTCAACGCGAGGCTCAGCTGCTCGAAGCGGGTATAGGCCGCCTCGGCCTTGTCGTGGAAGAGATGCTGGCTCGCGAGCTGCCGTTCGTTCAATGCGTGGTGCTGCTGCTCCAGGCTCGTCATCATCGCCTGCAGCCGGTCGACCAGCGCGGGCATCACGTCGGCCTGCCGCCGCAGCAGCGCGAAGGTCTCGTCGCGCTGGTGAGCCCGCGAGTAGACGCGCAGATGCGTCGCGATCTTCACGTCGAGCCGTTGCGCCGCGTCGAGCCGTTCGCGCCGGCACAACGCGGACAGCAGCCCCAGCATCGCGGACGTGGCCACGCCCGCGATCGACGTGCCGAACGCGAAGCCCAGCCCTCTGACCGGCGCGGCCAGCGACGTGCGGATCGCCTGCAGGTCGGTCGCGCTATCAAGCGCGATGCCGGTGCCGCGCAGCGTCGCGACCATGCCCAGCAGCGTGCCCAGCATGCCGAGCAACACCAGCAAGCCGACCAGATACGGCGTCAGCGCCGGCCCCGGCAGGGCCACGCGTTCGCCTTCCACGCGCAGGCGCACCGCGTTGCGCAGGCTGCCGTCCAGCGGCTCCAGCCACGCACCGAGGCTCGGCGGCGGCCCGGACAGGCCCGCGACCGCCCCCGCGAGCGTCGACGTGGCCTGCTGATAGCGCCGCAGTTCGAACGCGCCCGCCGCATAGCAGGCGCCGATCAGCAGGGTGACCAGCAACGCCAGCGGGTTCGAGCCGAGATAGCCGGCGCCGATCCAGCATACGGCGGCCAGGCCGGCCAGGAAGACAACGACGTGAATGAAGTATCTGGACATGGTGTGTCTCAGTTAGCGGGCTCGAAGGGCCGCGAGCAGCCCTTCGACCGGTTGTAAACGAATGTCCAGTTCGGCGAGCAGCACGCTGCGCGCATCGCTGCGAAACGCGTCGAGCCATGCGCCGGGCGCGATCGGCGCGGCGTCCCCCGACGCCTCGGCATCGGCCAGCGCCTTCTGTTCCGCCTGGCGAAGCCGCTCGAAGTGTCCGCCGAGCATCTCCGGCACGGCGGACAGCAAGGTGCGCTCGCGCGCGCCCAATACCCGCTCCATGACGGCATCCACCACCGCGAGCCGGGTCTGCTCGGCGCCCCGGGCGACCAGCATGTTCCGCAGCCGTCCGCGCAGGAGGCCGATATCGGTGTCCATCGTCTGCTGGAGCGACAGATAACGCTGACGCAGCGTCGGGTAGTCGGCCGGCACGTCCATCGGCGCATCGCCGGGACGCGCAGGCGCGTGCGCGCGCCGCCCGGAGGCCGCGAACGCGCGCTCGCCCGCAATCGCCTTCGCGAGCGACGCGCGCACGCGCGCGCACTCGTCCTCCTCGGCGCTGCCGAAGCCGCGCGCGCCGGAGGGGGCCGCGGGGGGATTGCCGTTCAGCGCCGACGACAGCGCAATGGCGTCGGTCCAGCCGAGCCACTGGCTCAACCGGTCCGACAGCGACTGTCCGGATTCGGGAACGTCGAGGTCCGTCAGGCGGGCCAATAAGCGAATCAGCGTCGGGCCGCTGAGCGCCGCGCCCTGTGGAGCTTGCACCATACCGCCGGAATCAAAAAAGTCAGCAGTTTACACGTCGGCGAGGCGGCCCCCGCCAAGCGCCGCTGCGCCGGCCGGACGGCGAAGCGATTTTCTTCCGGCGCACGGGCGCCCGCGCGAGGCGCCATCGGGTCGAACGGCACGGCGGCGCCGTTCCGGCCACGCCGCCGGACGCCCCGCGCGCGACGGCCGGTGCGCCATACCCGGCGGCGCGGATGCGGATACACTGGCGCATCGCGCTCTCCGTAGTCGCCCCCGCCCCCACGAGGTGTATCAGATGACCGTCCCCGCGCCCGCGCCACGACGCATCGCGATGATTCACGCGCCCTGCCACCTCGGCCTGCGGCCGCCGCGCGAGGATCACCCGCCCGGCACCTGGCGAGCCCCGCGGGCACTGGCGCGCGCCGGCCTCGACGCCGCGCTCGCGCCGGTGCGCACCATCGCGATGCCGCGTCCGGACTACGCCTTCGACGTACGGGGCGATACGCTGATCCGCAACGCCGCCGGCATCCGCGCGTTCTGCGAGGCGCTGGCCGGCCACGTCGAGGCGCAACTGAAAGACGGCTGCTTCCCGGTGGCGATCGGCGGCGACTGCTCGATCCTGCTCGGCTGCCTCGCGGGCGCCCGGCGGATCGCGCCGCTCGGGCTCGTACACATCGACGGTCACAGCGATTTCCGTCATCCGGGCAACTACGACGCCGCGTCGGTCGTCAGCGGCGTCGCGGGCATGGATCTGGCGCTCGCCACCGGACGCGGCGAAGCCGTGCTGACGCAGTGGGACGAACTCGATGCGCCGCTGGTGGCGGACGCGCGTGTCGTCCAGCTGGGCGAACGCGAATGCCGCGATCCGGACTACGCGTTCGCGGACATCCATCGCACGGCCATCCGGCAACTCGACATCTTCTGGATTCTGGAGCACGGCATCGACGCCGCCATCGAGCAGACGCTCGCGCGAATGGACGGCCCCTTCTGGCTCCATGTCGACGTCGACGTGCTCGACCAGCGCCTGATGCCCGCCGTCGACAGCCCCGGCTCGCCCGGCCTCGACTTCGACCAGCTGGGGCAGGCGGTCGCGTCGCTCGCCGCCGCCGCGCAGTGCGTCGGGTTGAACGTCACGGTCTTCGATCCGGACATCGACCCGGACGGGCGGTACGCGGCGTTGCTCGCGGACTGCCTCGGCCAAGCGCTGCGCCGCGCGCACGCATGACCGACGGCCAACACGCAAGCCTTGCCATCCCGCGCCCGCTCGGGGCACGATGCGCGGATCGCCTCGCACACACACGGTATCGCGCATGCACGAATCAACTGGAGAACCCGGGGCACGCCCGGGTTTCCTGAAAGGCATCCTCCCCGTCAATCGCGCCGCGGCGCTGCGCGACACGCTCGCCGGCGTCTCGCTCGCCTCGATGGACATCCCGCAGGTGCTCGGCTACGCCCGCATCGCCGGCATGCCGGCGGTGACGGGCCTGTACACCGCGTTCCTGCCGATCGTCGCGTTCGCGCTATTCGGCGCATCGCGTCATCTGGTGGTGGCCGCCGACTCCGCCACCGCCACCATCTTCGCCAGCCAGCTGTCGTCGATGGCGCCGGCGGCCAGCGCCGAATACGTGACGCTCGCCGGCATGGTCGCGCTGCTGACGGCGGCGATGCTGCTGCTCGCCCGTCTCTTCAAGCTGGGCTTTCTCGCCGACTTCCTGTCGCGCACGGTGCTGGTCGGTTTTCTGGCGGGGGTCGGCGTGCAGGTGTCGATCGCGATGGCCGGCGACATGCTCGGCATGACCGTGCCGGTCCCGTCGTCGCGCAGCGTCGCGCAACTGGGCTACGTCGCCGGACACCTCGCGCGCGTGCATCCGGCGACGCTCGCGCTGACCGCGCTGGTGGTCGTCGCGATTCTCGCGGCGAAGCGCTGGCTGCCGCGCGTGCCGGTGCCGCTCGTCGCCGTGGTCGGCAGCATCGCGGCCAGCCGGGCGTTCGACTTCGCCGCGCACGGCATCGCGGTGCTGGGGCCGGTCGCGGGCGGCCTGCCGCCGCTGCGCTTTCCGTCCGTCACGTGGCAGCAGTGCCTCGACCTCGTGCCGGTCGCGGCCTCGTGTTTCGTGATGATCATCGCGCAAAGCGCGGCGGCGGCGCGCGTGTTCGCGCAGAAGTACGGCGAGGAAATCGATACCAACGCCGACATCCTCGGGCTGGCCGCCGCGAACGCGGCGGCCGCGTTCAGCGGCACGTTCGTGGTCAACGGCAGCCCGACGCAGACGGCGATGGCCGAAGGCGCGGGCACGCGCAGCCAGATCGGGCAGCTCGCGTTCGCCGCGGTGGTCGCCGTGGTGCTGCTGTTTTTCAGCGGCGACCTGCAATACCTGCCGCATTGCGTACTGGCGAGCATCGTCTTCACGATCGCGCTCGGGCTGATCAACGTGCAGGCGCTGACGGCCATCCGCCGCGAAAGCCCGGGCGAATTCACGCTGGCGCTGGTGACGGCCGCCGCCGTCGTGGCGGTGGGCGTCGAGCACGGCATCCTGCTCGCGGTGGCGCTGTCGCTGATGCGGCACGTGCGGCACAGCTACCGGCCCCACACGATGGTGCTGGAGCCCGGCCACGCCACGAAGCGCTGGCAGCCCATGCCGACCCGGCCGGGCGCGATGACGGCGCCCGGCCTGATCGTCTACCGTTTCGGCGCGGATCTGTTCTTCGCCAACGATCACCTGTTCAGCGCGGAAGTGACCGAACTCGTCGACACCGCGCCCGAGACGCCGCGCTGGCTCGTCGTCGACGCCGGCGCGATCACCGCGCTCGACTATTCCGCCGCGCGCACCCTGGCCGATCTGGTCAGCGGCCTGCAGGCCCGCCGCATCGACGTGATCTTCGGGCGCGTGAACCGCTACCTGCATGCCGACATGGACCGGCACGGCATCACGCGAATCGTCGGCGCGTCGAACGTGTTCGACACGCTGCATGAAGCGCTCGCGGCCACCGGCGTGAATTCTGACGTGCATGGGAACGGGACGCTGTGAAGGGCGCGCGGCGAGGATTCGGCGGCGGATGCGGGCGCGGCGAAGGCCGCCGTCCGCGCCCCGCGCCTCCGCACTGCGCCCCCCGCCGCCGGCGCATCGACCGCCAGCCGGTCGAACGCGATCCGCTGCATGGTCTCCCTGACGCGCTGCTCGACGTCGCGCGCTTGCATCGCGGAGCCGCTGCAAGCGCGCGACGATCCGGTCGATCGGCACGCGCACGGGCTGCTCCATGCCGTACCCGGTCTCAACGGGACGGCGGCACGCGAACCCTGGGCGGATTCAGGCCCAGTGCGTTGTAGAGATGGTATCGGGCGATGCCGGCATATTCGTGCAGCGCGAGATCCGTCATCGCGAAGTTGTACGAGAGCGGCAGCACGGACAGCTTGCCGCGCAGATAATCGGCCCGCATCGGCGTCGCATCGATGCCGAAGTGATTGAAGTACAGCATGCTCCGCCGCAGATGAACGGCCGACGACACGATCAGCACGCGCTCCGGGTTCAGTGCCGTCACGACGCCGCGCACGAATTGCGCGTTTTGCCATGTGTTCCGGCTCTCGGGTTCGAGCAGGATATCGGCGGTCTCGACACCGAGCCGGATCAGCACGCCGCGATACACCTGAGCTTCCGTGACTCCGTTGCCGGCGGGGTCGCCGCCGCTCACGACCAGCTTGCAATACGCCTGCGCCTGCCGGCATTGCCGGTAGAGCACGGCGGCCTCGACGAGCCGCCCATAGGCAAACAGCCCCGGCTCGATCTCGCGGCCGCCGGGTATGCGCTCGGTTCCCGCGCCCAATACGATGATGGCGTTGCGTTTCCCCCAGTTGACCGGCGGGTTGACCGCGTAGGCCGACTGCAGCCGGCCGAGCAACCCGCCCGGGAGGGGGCCGCAGCCGATCGCGACGATCAGCGCGATCCATGTGACGTGTAGCCAGCGGACGGCGCGGCGTCGTTTCAGGGCAATGCATGCGAACGTGGCCGCGAGCAGCAGGATGATCAGCAGCAAACTCATTTGATCTCGGATGAACGGGTGCGATGGCGCGCCGCGGCGACGCACGAGCGGCGCTTCGGCATTCGGCGTATGGGAAAAGGATGGACGGGACATCCGCCGCCTGGCGGGACAGCACGGCGTCGTCCCCGGCCGAGAGGGAAAGCATTATAGCGACGCGAGCGCGCCGCGCCTTTCACAAAACGCGCCGGCGTTATCGGCATTCCCGCTAGAGGCGGAACCGCGTCGACGATATCGAGCGCGACCCCGACGCCCGGCCCGGCGATATTCGCGTACCCGCGCGGCATCCGGCGCAACGCTCGGCAATGCGCTCGATTTCGGCGAAAATGCGCAACCGACGGCTCGATGCATCCGGATAGCGAACCATCGGCGTCGCCCGACCGGGCCCCGCAATCCATTGCCCGCCACACCATGCCCCTGCACCTGCGCCCCGCCGTGCCGTCCGACGCCGTCCCGCTGGCCGACCTGTACCTCCGCGCGCGCGCCGAACTCGCCGCCTATGCGCCGCTCGCCCATCCGGAAGCCGGCGTCCGGGCGTGGATCGCGAACGTGCTGATCCCGTCCGGCGGCGTCACCGTCGCGACGGAGGATCGGCAACTGCTCGGCATGAGCGCGCACACGTCGGCCGACGGCGTCGTCTGGCTCGATCAGCTCTACGTTTGTCCATCGCGCAAACGCCGCGGTATCGGCACCGCGCTGCTGAATCACGTGAAGTCGCAAACCCCCGGCATGCTGCAGCTCTACACGTTCCAGCCGAACCTCGCCGCCATCGCCTTCTACGAACGGCATGGCTTCGTCGCGATCGGATACGGCGACGGCAGCGAGAACGAGGAGCACTGCCCCGACGCGTTGTACCGTTGGACCCGGCACGCGCCGACAGACCTCGCCGACTGATCGCCGGACGCGACGCTCGCCGGCGCACCTGGCCCGCTGATCACCGGACATACGTCCGGGCCCCCCATTCGCGGGAAGCCCCGGCTCGCGCGCCGCGTTCGCCGCCCCGCGCCGCGCCCTTCCTCCACCCGCCTCCCCGCACGCGCCTCTGTCCCGGGTCTTCCGTCATCGCATCGCCCATGACTTCTGCCGGATTGTTCGCCGCGCGCGCGCCTCGCACAGTGACATCGCCACCCGACGGTCGCGCGTCTCGCACCGCGCGGCCGGGACCCAGGCGATTCCCGGCGCGGCCGGGTCACTTTCCAGGAAGCCATCCATCATGTCACTGCGACTCACTCAAGGTCAGGCCTACAGCGCCGACATCGCCGCCCTGCGCAACGCGGTACGCGCCAACGGCACGCTCGCGAACCATCTGCCGGTTCCCGTCCAGATCCCGAACCCGCCGCCCGGCTACGGACTCTCGCTGATCCTGAACCTGGCGTACGAGGCCAACGGCTCGCTGGCCGCGCCGCCCGCGTCGCTCTACACGATCGGTTTCACCAACGCCCACGGCGGATTCGGCTTCAACGTCCCGCCGGTCATGGCCGGCGCGGTGGATCTGGGCCGCAGCGGCTCGTACGGCAGCCTCGGTTACGCGGTCGCGCCGCTGCCCGGCCTGTCCGGCGTGAATCTCGCGGCGTCGGCGATGCTGCTGAGCAACTTCAACGGCCCCGTGCCGATCGCGGTGAACGGCGTGGTCGCCGATGCGCTCACGCGATTCATCGTCGCCCTCTCCGAAGCGATCCGCTTCGCCGCCACCGAACAGGCGATCGCGGCCGCGCTCGACAACGGCGCGATCTACAACCCCGCGGCCGCCGGCCACCAGGCGCGCTTCACCGCGTGGGCGGGCCACGGCATCGGCATCTGAGCGCCGCTCGTCCTGCCGGGGAGACCATCATGCTCACGCAATCGCAATTCAACGGGACGCTGCGCTGGGAGGATTTCGTGCAGAACCTGATCCTCAACGCGGGCGGCGCGACCTCCGTCGCGACCGACCGCAGCGGCCCGATCCTGAGGATGTACGCGATCCGCTTCGCCGATCTCGAGGCGCCGCAGGCGCTGCGCGCGCTGATGTCGGAGCTGTCGTCGTCGCCGCGCGTCGTCGATCGCGGCCGCGCGACCTGCATCAACGACGACGCGCTCGGCGCGATGCGGCAGATCCACGCGAACGATCCGATGTACCTGCCGCGCTTCGCCTACGCCAATCGCCCCGACAAGCCGAACTACCTCGCCGCGCTGTCGGATCGCGCGAGGCTGTACGAGCGCTATGTGTGCGCGAACAAGGGCCATTCGAACGACCGGGGCGGCGGCGTCGCGACCACCGGCTACGTCGAATACACGGCCGGCACCAACGACATGTTCCGCGGCGGCAACCGCGCGCGCATCGCGTTCGACTACGTGGGCGCGAAGTTGTATTTCTCGCCGATCCACTACGAAGTCTGGGCGCTCGCGACGCCGCCGAGCAATCCCGGCCGGACCCTGCCGAAACAGGCCGACGGCCCCTACGCCAACCCGTGGTTCTGGATCACCGACATCACCTCGACCTGACAACCCGTTCGCGGGACACCGCCGGCCTTGCCGCGCGCCGTGCCCGCTCATTGCCCTGGAGTCCCACATGAAAACCCCGGTTCGCATCATCTCCATTCGGCTGGACTGCGGCGCGAAGCCGCCGCGCGAGGACCACGAAAGTATCGAGGTCTACGCGGCGAGTCTGCAGAAGAAGCTGAAAAGGCTCATGAAGCAATGCGTCGCCGCGGCCTTCGACGCGATCGCGCAAGTACCCGGCGCCGGCGAGCCGCCGCGCGACGTGCTGACCTTCGTCACCGCGCCGGAGTTTTACTGGAACGTGCCGTGGACATGCATTCGCGACGTGGCGGAGCTTCGCAAGCTGTACGCGCTGCAGACGGATCCGGTACGCCGCTGCATCAGCGAGATCGCCGCGCGTTTCGATCCGGCGCAGTTCGGCCGCATCGTGTTCCTGCCCGGCACCTCGGCGGTACTGTTCGAAACCTCGCCCGACGACATCCGCGATCCGTTCGAGGCACGGCACCCGTCGCGGGAGCCGCTCGAGGCGCCGCCGCTGTTCGAATCGATGAACTACGTCTACGCAGTCAGCAATTTCATCTCGCCGATCCAGGAGTACGGGCTCGACGAAGGACTGCCCCGGAGCGTGGTCGCGTTCAAGCGCCATACGTCGCGGATCGATTACGGCTATTTCCTCCGGGAAACGGAGCTGACCTGGACGTTCGGCCTGGGCGACGGAACCCGCGTCGAAGTCAAGCGGCATGCCGACCTCGCGCCGCAAAGCAACACGTCGCAGCATGAGGACGGGTCCGTGCCGCTGCTGACCGACGGCTTCGACAACCGGCTCGGCGGCGTCCCGCCGTTCGGCATCGACATCTGCCTCGATTTCTACAAGCTGATGGGCAGCCATCACGAGCCCGGGCACGATTTCAAGGCGCCGAACCTGCGCGATCCCCGTTACGTCATCGACTTCGTGCTGTCGTACGGCGTCGACGACCAGGTCGAGCGATTCCCGCTGCCGGCATCGCTGCGCTACACCGTGCACAACGACGGGCGCGCGAACCGGCGCATCTCCGTGTTCGAGATCGACCATGAGGCCCGGACCCGTCGCGGCGTGCCGGTAGCCCAGGCCATGCAGTTCCTGCCGGAAGGCGCGCGGGAGTGCGTGGCCATTCACGAGTTCAGCGTGGATGACGGCACGCCCGCGCCGGGCGGCACGACGGCCGGGTCGGAGACGGCTGCGCCGCCTCACGGGCAGGGCCTCTGACCGTGCCGGCGCCGCGGTTCCGGCTGGCATTCCGGCCGCGCGCCGTTGCGCCCGACGCCGTTGCGTCGGGCGCGCTGCGCGCGCAGCTGCGCGACGAATGCGACGCGATGGCCCGCTACGCGCTGCATCACGGGCTGCCGGTCGCGCCCGAGATCATTGCGCAACTGAGCGCGCTGATCGACGACGCGAACCTGGGCATGCGCGCGGCCCCGCCCTGGCCGCGCGGCGTCGCGGGCAACCCCCAGCACGCGCTCGCGTCGATTCACCGCAAGCTGGCCGCGACCATCGCGCCCGCGACCCCGCAAGCCGTCACGCTGCTCGACGCGCAGCATCGCAGCGCGCATCCGCTCGCCTGGCTCGGCCCGGTGCCGTTGATCCGGATGCTGACCGTCGCGGCGATCGGGTTCCTCGTCGCCGTGATCGCGACCGGCTTGTCGTCGGAGGTTTCGTCCGACAATATCGATCGCGGCTTTCTCGATTCGCACGGCACGCTGCTGTTGTGGAACTCGCTGTTCCTGCTGTTCTGCGCGGGTCTCGGCGCATCGTTCGCCACGCTGTTCCAGGCGCACCGCTATATCGCCGCGTCGACCTACGATCCGAAATACGACGCCTCCTACGGCGCGCGGCTGATCCTCGGCGTGATGGCGGGCCTGATCCTCGTCGAGATGCTGCCGCCGGATCTGTTCGATCAGGGCAGCATGCATAGCTTCGGCAAGCCCGCGCTCGCGATGCTCGGCGGATTCTCCGCGACAGCCGTGCATCGCCTGCTGCAACGCCTGGTCGAAACGCTCGAGACGCTGGTGCGCGGCGACCGCTCGGCCACCGTCTCCGCAACGCTGAAATCGCATCGCGCGCATGCGGCGAGCGAACGCACCCAATGGCAGAACGAGCTGGCCGCCAGCCTGCTCGACCTGCAGCAATCGTTCGACCGGACCGGCTCCGCCGATGCGATCCGCGCGCGCCTGGCGGACTTCACCCGCACGCTGCTCGCAGGCGAAGCGGCGCGCGCATCCCCCGGCGAGCCGGACAACCTCGAATGAAGCCGGGCCGCGTCGAGTGCCGGGCGGCGGCGCTCCGGCGCGCGCGGATACGCCGACGGGCGCGGCCTCGCGCCGGCAGGCATTGGCGCGTCCCGGCCGCCGGGAAGCCGCGCCGCACGGCCGGATCCGCCTGACAACCCGACGCATGCCGGGCGGCGGGGAACGCGCCGCGCCGGGCGGATCGCGAACGGAATACGCTGGGTGGAATGGGTGGAATGGGTGGAATGGGTGCGACGCGTGCGACAGACACGGTAGCGGTCGGCCCACGACACGTGGCGGATCGCATCGCCGAGCCATCGGGCACCCGCAATACTCGGCCGGCACGCACGACGCGAACGATATGAACAATCGATGCGAACGGCCGAGCAGCGCGAGCACGTCGTACGGATGGCCCGATCCCGCTTCGGCGCGCCGCGCGCGGCGCGCGAGCCCTCCCCTGACGCCGCCCTCGGTCTCCTCCCGGCGTGCGCTGTCCGTTGCCTCGCTCCGCGTCGCCCGCGTCTATTCGCGGGCGACGTAAGCCGGCACGGCGGATGCGCGCCCCATCTCGACCGCCATGTGGCGGGCGAGCCAGAGCGCGGCTTCCGTGCGATTGCAGACGCCGATCTGCCGGAACAGCGCATACAGATGATTCTTGATGGTGCCCTCCGCGACGTTCAGCACACGGCAGATCTGCTTGTTGGACTTGCCTTCCGCGAGCAGGCGCAGCACCTCGCGCTGACGCGGCGTCAGGCGCTCGAAAGCCCGGTCGCCGTTCGGCAGCGCCGGGTCGGCCGGCAGGCCCAGGCCGTGATGCGCGGGGACGTAGATCGCGCCGGAGGCGACGCGGCACAACGCGTCGGCGAATTCGTCCGCGCTGGCGTGGCGCTCGACGATGCCCGCCGCGCCGGCCAGCATCGCATCGGCGACAGCCTGCCGGCACACCGAACTGACGACGAACAGCCAGGGCACCGTGCCGAACGCATCCCGCAGCACCTTCGGCCAGCCGACCCGGGCGGCGCGCTCGTCCCATTCGAGCGCCACCGCGCCGACCGCGCCCGGCGGCAGGCTCGTCTGTATCCGCTCGACATCCTCCGGGCACCGGGCCGACCAGACCTGGCAAGCTCTATCCCGTTTCCATAAGACATCGGCGACCCCGGCGACGAACAACGGCGTGCTATCGATCATCAAAACGTTCATTTTCGCTTGACCCCTCGTTGAAGAGACGCGCCGCGTGATGTGAATTGCGTCCCCTGTCTCGCTTTTACCGCTGTTTCAAAATCGACGCACTAGGTATGTCGATCCGTGAAGAATGGTCTAAGTCACTTTCCCGTACATTTATTTCATTATTTTTCGAGCCATATCACTGGCCGACAGGCATGACTGATGGGCCATACGCATGCTTTCTCCGTTTATGTAATTTGAATGGCAGCAACGCATACGCGCTGCGCGACTTACAACCCGGAGGCAGTTATGGACGCCAGTTTTATCGGTTCCGTCATTAACGCTTTACCAATGGATCAAATGATCGCAGGTCCATTGAAAGCCATGATTAGCGCACAGACGCAGGCCGCGAAAAGCTACGCCGACTTTCTGATGCAAGTCTGTATTCAGGACGGCAAGGCGGTAGCCGTCCAATTCGATTACGACGAGACGCTGGTGGACGAAAGCGGCACCTCCAAGGGCGTCGTGCAAAAGACCATGCGCATCCCGCTGCTGGCCGCGATCGTCCACCCCATCATCGCGATCGAGGAAGGCACGATCGACTTCGAGATGGAGATCACGCAATCGGAAAAATCGTCGTCGTCGACGGAGGCGAGCGGCGAATTCCAGGCGAAGTTCGGCTGGGGGCCGGTCAGCGTCAGCCTGTCGGGCCGCGTGTCGCACAAGTCGGAGCAGACCCGCAGCACCGATACGCGGGCGAAATACTCGATCCACACGCAGGTCAAGCGGCAGCCGCCGCCGGAAGCGCTGATGCGGGTGATCGACTTTCTGACCGAAGCCGCCACCAAGCCGGTCGTCACCGACGCGAACGCGAAGAACGTCAAGCCGCTGCCGGCCACGCCGACCGACGGCAAGCTGATCGGCGAGAGCGCGGGTGCGGGGAATGCGCCCGCGAACGCGCAGCAGCCGGCCCATCAGTAAGCGCGGCGCCCCGCGACGGCGGACACCCACCATGTTCAATTTCCTGAAGCGGCGGCGCGCCTCGAAGGCGGCGCCGCCCGGCGGCCCGGCAGCGAACGCGCCGGCGGAACCCGTGCTCGATGCATCCGGCACGGCAACGCCGGACGCATCCGGCGACGCGCAGGCGGCGGCCGCCGCGCCGGCGTCCCCGGACCTGGCGGACGGAGCGGGCGATCCGCCGGCCGGCGCGCCGCCGCCCGCCGGTCCGCCGTCGTCCGGCGCCGATCGTCCGCCGCCGCGCGGCATCGCGCTCGACGAAATCGCCCGCGGCATGCAGCACGCCGCGGCCGCCGCGAACCAGTTGCTCGCGCATCAGTACACGGCGCTGCTCGACCAATTCTTCGACCAGGGCGACGACGGCCTGCTGACGCCCCGCTCGGTCGACGTCGCGCTCGACGCGGAGCACACGATGCCGGTACCGCTCGTCGCGCTCGCGACGCCGCGCGGGCTCGCGCTCGACCGGATGGTCGTGCATCTGACCGTGCGCGGCGATTTCACCGAAGCGCTGCCGGCGGGCGGCTTCGCGGGCGGCGACCAGCGCGGCCGCTTCTACGTGACGCTCGCGCCGCCGTCGGCGCGCGGCGGCGGCCAGCGCGACAGCCAGCACATCGACATCGAGATGCAGTTCGCGGCGCTCCCGCCGCCCGAAGCGATCATGCGCGTGATCGACGAATACACGCACCGCCTCGTGCCGCGCGCACGGCACGGCGACGAGGAGTCATCCCATGCCTGACCATCCCGAGCGCACCGGTACGCAGGGTATCGACCTGATCAAACAGTTCGAGGGCCTGCGTCTCACCCGTTACCTCGACGCCGTCGGCAAGCCGACGATCGGCTACGGCCACCTGATCCTGCCGCACGAGCGTTTCGACCGCCCGATCAGCGCGTCGCAGGCGGAGGCGCTGCTGCGCCAGGACTTGCGCAGCGCCGAGCAGGCGGTGCGCCAACTGGTGCGCGTCGCGATCACCCAGCAGCAGTTCGACGCGCTGATTTCGTTCGCCTTCAATCTCGGCGCCGGACGCCTGCGTTCGTCGACGCTCGCCCGCTACCTGAACGCGGGCGCCGCCGCGCGCGCCGCCGATCAATTCCTCGTCTGGAACAAGGCGGGCGGCAAGCCGCTCGCCGGCCTCACGCGCCGCCGCCAGGCCGAACGCCAGCTGTTTCTGTCGTAGTCCCGACCGGAGAGTCCGCCATGCATCCGAAGCCCCACCGCCGCCCGGGCCGTCAAATCCCCGCCCGCGCGCATGTCGCCGCGCTCGCCGCCGCGCTCGCGCTGCTCGGTCCCGCGCCGGCCCGCGCCCAGCCGTCCGGCGCGCCGCCTACCTGCGAGGCGGAAGCCGCCGCCATCGACGCCGCGTTGCAGCGCGCACGCGTGCCCGGACTGTGCGCGCGCTGCGCCGAGCGGCTCGCGCGAACGCTGGCCAGCCTGTACGCGACCGGGACGCTGCCGACCTTCTATCTGTCGGCGGACCACGCGAGCTGGGACGATCCGCAGCGCCGCCCGGCGATGCTGAGCGGGCACAGCCTCGCCAACCTGCCGGACGGCCCCGACCTGCTCGCCGACATCGACAGCGGCTACGGGCCGCGCGGCATTCACCGGCTGCGCTACACGCGGACCAACCGGCCGCTCGCCGTGACCACCGCCGATCGCGCCGTGTCGATCCCGGTATCGGCCTGCACCGCGCGCGGCAGCCAATAGACACGGCCGGCCGGGACCGCGCGCCCTGTCGTCGGTCACGGGCCGCCGTACCGGCCTTCCACCCTATTCAAGCGCGTGCGCGGTCCGCCTACGCTGCAAGGGCAACGCGACAAGGCGACACCGATTCCAGCACCCCCTCTTTCATCCGACTCAAGGAGCCACAGCATGACCGCCGCAGCCGCCATTCGTTCGCCCTCCTCACTTCGCCCGATGCGGACCGTTCCGGGCCGCGTCCGCCGCCTGCCGATGCTCGCGCGCCGGCTCGTGCTGGCCGCGTGCGCCGCCTCGGCGGGCATCGCGCACGCCGCCGATCCCGCACCGCTGCCCGCGCTGGGCGCCGACCTGCGGCAGGTGTCGGTGTCGGGACTGTCGTCGGGAGCATTCATGGCCGCGCAGTTCGACGTCGCCTGGTCGAGCCGCCTGATCGGCGCGGGCATCATCGCGGGCGGCGCGTTTCACTGCGCGGGCGAATCGGCGCTCGTCGACCCGGCCACCGCGGCGATGACGCTGTGCATGCGGCCGCTCGGCGAAGCCCCGTCGGCGGCCCATGCGTGGCGCGACGCGCAGCGTTTCGCGAAGGCCCGGGAGATCGACGATCCGGCCGGCCTGCGCAAACAGCGCATCTACTTGTTCAGTGGTGCGAAAGACACGGTCGTCGCGACGCGCGTGGTCGACCAGGCGGCCCGCTTCTATCAGCTGGCGGGCGTGCCGGAGCGGAACCTCCGCTACCGGCGCGATCCCGACGCGGGCCACGCGCTGATCACCGGCAACCCCGGCGACGCCGCCTGCGACGCGAACCGGAGCCCGTACATCAACCACTGCGGTTTCGATCTCGCGCAGGACATCCTGCGCTGGATCTACGCGAAGCCCGGCGCGCCGCTGAATCCGCCCGCCGGACAAGCCGGCGGCCAGTTGCTCGCGTTCGACCAGCGCGCGTTCGATCCGGCGCGGCAGGCGTCGCTCGCCGCCACCGGCTATGCGTACGTGCCCGCCGACTGCGACCGGGCGGCATGCGCGGTGCACGTGGCGTTCCACGGCTGCGCGCAAAGCGTCGCGTCGATCGGCCAGCGCTTCGTGCGCGACGGCGGCTACAACGCGCTGGCCGACACCAACCGGATCGTCGTCCTGTATCCGCAGGTCGAGAAATCGTCGGTCAATCCGCTCGGTTGCTGGGATTTCTGGGGCTACTCGAGCCCCGATCCCGACCACCCGAATTTCTCCACCCGCGAAGCGCCGCAGATGCGCGCCGTGATGGCGATGATCCGCCGCCTCGGCGAAGCCCGTCCGTGAACGGGCGCCTCGTCCCTCCCCGAAGCCGAACCGAACCAGGAGCCATCATGTTTTCGACCTTCATCGCGCAGTGGGAAAGCGCCAACCTCGCGGCGTTCCAGCGGCTCGGCAAGACGATCGCGCAGTCGGCCCATCCGTCCGGCGTCGCGGGCGCCGCCATCGACGCCGGCGCGTGGCGTGCATGGCTGCGCACCTCGCTGCAAGGCGGCCAGCAGTACCTGAGCGCCTATCGATGCGCGCTCGATGCGGATTGGCGCGACCAGCGCGACCGCCTCGGGCTGACGAATACGGCCGCCGCGCTGAAAGAGCTGGCGGCGTTGAACGCCGATCTGGCGACGCGCGCGGCTCAGGGTCATGTCCAGCACGCCGGCGTGCTGGCCGACGCCGCCGCGCAGTATCTCGGCGACCTCGGCCGAAGCCGCAACGCGGCGGACGCGGCGATGGCGCTCGGCCGGTTCGCGACCGACCTGGGCAACCAGGCCCGCGCGCATGCGCTGCATGCCGCGTCGCTCGCGGGCGGCGTGCCGCCGGCGCTGGCCCAGTGGGCGGAACGGCATCTCGACGACGACGCCCCCACGACGGAGCAGACCCCATGAACATCCCGCTCCGTTTCATCAACCGGTCGAACGACCGGGGCAACAGCGAGGTCGTGCTGTTCCAGCGCAACGTGATCCCCGATTTCGACGAGCTGGCCGTCGCCTGGAAGGTGATCCGCTTCTGCGGACGCGACTGCCTTCATCCGTTCGTCTATTCGACCGCGATCGAGCTGGCGCTCGGCGACGAGCACGGCAATTATTCGCCGCGCCTGGCAGTCCGCGACACGGGGCGCTTCGTGATCGGCGCGCAGCCGACCGGGCGCGGCCGGCTGACGCCCGATCGGTCGCTCTGCGCCGTCACCGGCGAGATCGAGGTCGTCAACCAGATGGCGCGCGGCGCGCTCAACGTCAATGCGTACAGCGCGGGCCGCCTGATCGCCGCGAAATCGGCGGTCGCGCCCGGACAGAAGGCCGTGTTCCGCTTCACGCCCGCGCTGTGGATCGGCGTCGCGTCGCAGCTGCAGGAGAGCGCCGCGCTGAGCGCAGGCGTGCTCTCGAGCGCGAACACGATGCTGCCGCTCGCGGGCGTCATGCGCGCCGACATCGTGATGACGGGCGGCGGCAGCGGCGCGGACGCGCAGCCGTTCGATTTCGTGCTGGAAAACGTCGTGCGCGGCTAGCGCGGGCGCGCGGGTCCTTCTTCTTTTCGTGTGACGACCGCCTCTCGGGGCGGCCGGCGACAAGGTGCGCGGCAAACCGATTGCCGTCTTTCAACCCAAGGAGCATGCAAGTGGACATCCAGCTTAATTTCGTCAACCGCTCGAACGATGCGAACAACTCCAGCATCGTGATCTTCCAGAAAAACGTCGCGACGGATTTCGACGAACTCGCGATCGCCTGGAAGGTGATCCGTAACTGCGGACAGGGCGACAACCATCCGTTCAAGTTCCCGATGACGATGAGCGTCAGCGCGAGCGACAGCTACGGCAACTACATGCCGCAGCAGGTCGCGACCAACGGCCAGGTGTTCCAGGTCGTGCGCTCGACGTCGGGCGACGTGCTGACGCTCGCGACGGACCCGGGCAACAGCTCGGAAGTGCAGGTGCGCAACGACCTGCCGAACGGCGCCGCGAACGCGACCATCTACAAGGACGGCAGCCCGCTCGCGACCAAGACGTCGATCGCGCCGGGTCAGAAGGCGGTGTTCCAGTTCAAGCCGACCCTGTGGATCGGCGTGGCGTCGCAGATCGAGCAGGGCGCGCTGCTGAATTCGGCGGTGATCTCGGACATCAACACGGAACTGTCGCTGCTCGGCCTCGCGAGCGCCGACATCGTGATGACGGGCGGCGGTCCGGGCCCGCGTTCACTGCCGTTCACGTTCCGCCTCGAGAACGTCGTGATGGCGTGAAGGCCGCGCGGACGGCGGCGGCGGGTTCGCCGCCGTCTCCCTGAGATCGACAAGGATCAATCATGGATATCAAACTCAATTTCATCAACCGCTCGAACGACGTCAACAACAGCCAGATCGTGATTTTCCAGAAGAACGTCGCGACGGATTTCAGCGAGCTGGCGATCGCGTGGAAGGTCATCACGAACTGCGGGCGCGGCGACAATCACCCGTTCGTGTTTCCGATCCGAACGACGGTGACCGCGAGCGACGCGGACGGCAACTACATGCCGCAGCGGCCGGCGCAGAACGGCCAGATGTTCAGCGTGGTGCGCGCGGCGTCGGGCAACGTGCTGGCGCTCGCGGGCGCGTCGTCCAGTTCGCGCGAGATTCAGCTGCGCAACGACTTGCGCAAGGGCGCGATCGCGGTGTCCGCCTTCAAGGACGGCCGGCTGCTCGCGCGCAAGACGGGTGTCGTGCCGGGCCAGAAGGCGGTGTTCGAATTCAAGCCGACGCTGTGGATCGGCACCGCGTCGCAGATCGAGGAAGGCGCGACGCTGAATTCGGCGGTGATCTCCGACATCAATACCGAGCTGTCGCTGCTCGGCGTCGCGAGCGCCGACATCGTGATGTCGGGCGGCGGCGGGGGGACGGCGGCGGTGTCGTATCAGTTTCAGCTGGCGAACGTGATCATGTGCTGAGGTATCGCGGCGTGCCGGCCCGGCGGGCGCCGGGCCGGCGGCAGCAAGGTCGGTCGCCCGAAGCCCGGGATACGCTCTCGTCAGGCGCCGCCCCGTCGCCACGCATGAGGGGTCCACGCTCTCGCTGAATGCCGCACATTGCCTCCGCATCTCCGATGCAGCCCGGAATGGTCGACCTCATTCACCCCGGTTCGCGGCGC
The DNA here is from genome assembly GCF_034721475.1 of Burkholderia alba. Taxonomy (NCBI): domain Bacteria; kingdom Pseudomonadati; phylum Pseudomonadota; class Betaproteobacteria; order Burkholderiales; family Burkholderiaceae; genus Burkholderia; species Burkholderia alba. Next base: position 198,866 of record NZ_JAWJWL010000005.1, read on the forward strand.
ACTTCGCCTAAAGGCATGCCGGCGCCAACCGATGACGGCCGGCCCGATACCTGTCGGGCGAGGCGGCGAACCGCCGCGAGCGATGCATGTGCGCACCGCCGCGACGTCAGTTACCCGGCGCTGTCGCCGCCGGCACATCCGGCGTAGGCGTCGGCGAGGACGCGGGATTCTCCAGCGGGAACGGGTTGCCCGGCGCACCGTGAGACCCTTCGCCCGACGGTGCCGAAGCCGAAGCCGCGAGCGGCAAGCTCGCCGCCCCGGCCCCCACGTCGGCGAGCGCCGCGGAAGCGGCCGATGCAGCCGATGCAACCGACGCCACGCCCGCCGAAGCCGGCTGCGCCTCGGACACCGGCAGCGCCCGCTGCGGCGCGCGCGTCGCCTTCGGCGCCGGCGCTTTCTCCGCCGTTCCGAACAGATACCGATACCAGGCTTGCAGCTTCTCGCGGAAAATCTCGAACGTGCTCGGCGGCACGTCGGTCGCGAAGCGTTCGCGCGCATCGATGAGCCGCGCCCGGAACGCGCGCTGATAGAAATCGCCGACGATCGGCAGCGCGCTGCGCGCGCCCTGCCCCCAGTAGTCGCTGCCGAGCGTCACGCGGCCGTCGTCGAAGCCGACCCAGGCGCCCGCCACCAGCTGCGGCTGCATCAGGATGAACCAGCCGTCGGCATTGTCCTGCGTCGTGCCCGTCTTGCCCGCGACATCCGCGCGGATGCCGAAGCGCGAACGGATGCTCGCGCCGGTCCCCCGATTGACCACGTCGCGCATCACGTCGAGCAGCGTGCGCGCCGCCGTGTCGTTCAGCGCGCGCTCCGGCGCCGCGGAATCGAATTCGGCGAGCACGTCGCCGCCGCGGTCCTCGATGCGCGTCACCATGCGCGGCTCGACATACTCCCCGAGGTTCGCGATCGTGCCGTACGCCGACACCATCTCCTTCAGCGTGACCGGGCTCGTGCCCAGCGCGAGCGACGGCACCACGTCCAGCTCGCTGTCGCGCACGCCCATCGCCCGCGCGAGCCGCGCCACCTTCGCCGGGCCGACCGACTGCATCACCTGCGCGGTAATCCGGTTGCGCGAATACGCAAGCGCGTCGCGCAGCGTCATCGGACGGCCGCTGGGCGCGACATCGTCGGTCGGCCGCCAGATCTCGCCGCCCGGCAGCGGAATCTCGACCGGCTGGTCCACAAAGGTATCGTCCGGCTTCGCGCCGGCCGCGAACGCCGCGCCGTAGACGAACGGCTTGAACGTCGAGCCGGGCTGCCGCCGCGCCTGCTGCACGTGATCGAACGGCTCGCTGGCGAAATCGCGGCTGCCGACCCACGCCCTGATCCGGCCGGTGCCCGGCTCGATCGCGATGAAGCCCGCCTGCACGTCGGCCTTGGCCTTGCACAGCGCGCGCGCGAACGCGCGGTCCGCGCCGAGGTGCTTGAGCGCATCGCCGTCGGTCTGCCCGCCGTCGCGCGCCGCGCGGTATTCGGGCGTTTCGCGGATGAAGGTCTTGAACAGCGGATTGCCCGGCGCACAGCCGCTGCCCGCGTTCCAGGCGCCGTTCGCGATCGATTGCAGCTGGTTCGCGTGCTGGGTGAGCGCCAGGGTCGCCATCGTCTGCAGCCGCGAATCGATCGTCGTGCGCACGACGAGCCCGTCGGAATAGATGTTGTAGTCGTTGCGGTCCGCCCACGCGATCAGCCACTTGCGCAGCTGCTGCGCGAAATGCGGCGCGGGTCCGGGCGGCTCGGTCTGCCGCTCGAAGTCGATCCGCAGCGGCTTCTTCTGCAGCGACGCGTACGCGGCCGTCGACAGCTTGCCGTACTTCGCCATCTGCCCGAGCACGATGTTGCGCCGCTGCAGCGCGCGCTCCGGATTCAGCACCGGGTTGTAGTAGCTGTTGCCTTTCAGCATCCCCACGAGCGTCGCGCTGTCGAGCACGTCGAGCTGGTCGGCCGACTTGTCGAAGTAGGTGCGCGCCGCCATCTCGACGCCGTACGCGTTGTACAGGAACGGCACCGTGTTCAGATAGGTTTCGAGGATCTGCGGCTTGCTGTAGACCGCCTCGATCTTGAGCGCGGTGATCGCTTCCTTCAGCTTGCGGGTGAGCGTCGGCGCGCGGCCGATCTCGTCCGGATACAGATTGCGGGCGAGCTGCTGGGTGATCGTCGAGCCGCCCTGGCGGCTACCGGAAAACGTGTGCAGCGCCGCCCCCGCCGTGCGCCGCCAGTCGAGACCGTGGTGTTCGTAGAAGCGATGATCCTCGGTGGCGATCAGCGCATCGACCATGTGCGGCGAGATGTCGGCGAGCGCCACCCATTCGCGGTTCGCCGGCTTGAATTCGGCGAGCAGCTTGCCGTCGGCGGAGAGGATCTGCGCGGGCGCGTCGACGCGAGCCTTGCGGATGTCGCCGATGCCCGGCGTAAACGGAATCAGCGCCAGCACGTACAGCAGGAACAGCGCCGGAAGCGCGGCCACGGCCAACGCCACGCCGCGCCGGGTCGGGTGGCGCAGGCGCGCATACCCGGCGGCCAGCGCGGCCCGGCCGGCGGCCGCCATGCGGCAGGCGACCGGACGCGCGCGGGCGAGCGTCGCGGCGGCGACGGGTTGCACGGACGCGCGCCACTGCGCGCAACGCTCACGGACTAACGATACGAATCGGCGCTTCACGCAAGGCATCGGTCGGGTGGGAAAGCGTGAATCGTACCAAAGCCGGGGGGCGCGGCCGCGAAAGCAGGCGCCCCGTCCAGCAGCGGCGCGCCCACGCCGGACGGCATCCTCCGCATTCGCGATGCGCACGCGAGGCCCCGCGTGTACGATGCCGGAGGCGCGCCCGCCCCGTGGCGCGCGTCCCGCATGCGCGCCCTCCTCCCTGTCCCGGGTGTCCGATGACCACGTATCCGTCCGAGCTGTATCTCCAGGATTTTCATGCGCGCGCGGCCGGCGCGACCCGCCGCGCGTTCGCGCATCTCCGCGCGCGGTCCGCCACCGCCGACTACGCGTCGTCCTACGACGCGCTCGCGGCCGTCGTGCCCCGCGCGTCCGGCGCGCGCACGGTGCTCGACCTCGCCTGCGGCGACGGCCCGCTGCTGGAGCGGCTGGCCGTGCGCGATCCGTCGCTGCGGCTGATCGGCGTCGACATGAGCGAAGGCGAACTCGACGCCGCGCGGGCCGTGCTGCCCGCGCACGTGACGCTACTGCGCGAACGCGCGCAGCAGCTGTCGATCGGCACGGGCACGATCGACGCCGTGCTGGCGCACATGGCGCTGATGCTGATGGAGGACATCGACGCCGTGATCGGCGAGATCCGGCGCGTGCTGAAGCCGGGCGGCACGTTCGCCGCGATCGTCGGGCGCGCGTTCCTGCTCGGCGACGCCGATCGGATATTCATGGACGTGTTCATGCCGATCGCGCGCGAAGCATTGCCGCCGCTGCCGTTCGGCGATGCCCGCGCCGACACGCCGGAAGGCTGGGTCGGCCTGCTGGAAGCGCACTTCGACGACATCCGCTTCGAGGATTTCGACATCGCCTGGACGCCGACGCCGGATGCGCTGTGGGACTCGCTGCTGGAAACCTACGATATCGACCGCCTGCCCGCCGCGCCGCGCGAGCGGTTGCGCACGCAGCTGGTCGCGGCGCTGACGCCGCTGCTGCGCGACGGCCGCCTGCAAACCGGCTGGGGCGTACGCCTGATCCGCGCGCGCGCCAAATAGCATGCCCGGCGCCGCTTCGCGCGAAGCGGCGCCGGGCACCGCGTTACGCCTTCGCCGGCTGAATCAGGCTGCCGCACGTGCCGGCCTGCGGATCGCCCGCCGGCAGCTTGCCGCACACGCCTTCGAACTGCTTCACCACCGACTTGACCGTCGCGTCGTGCGCGCCGCTCTTGTTCCAGCGCACGAGCTGCGTCACCACCGTCGTCAGCGCGCGCCGGTTCGCGCCGTAAAACGCGTTGCGCGTCTGGCCGACCTGCGTGAGCAGGCTGTCCGCGATGCCCTGGATCCGCGCGGTGTCCTCCGGCGCCAGCTCCACCGCGTTCGAGAAGTACTTCGCGCCCCAGCGCAGCTTGGTCGCCGGGCCGCTCGCCGCGTCGTACGCCTTCCGGTACCAGTCGAGCGCGGCGGTCTTGTCGCCGCGCGCCTTCGCGTTCGCCGCCAGTCCCGACATGAAGTAGTACGGGGTGGCCGAGCGCGGCAGCTCCGCCTTCAGCAGCGTGTCCGATGCATCGAGCAGCCCCGCGTCGGTCAGCGTATCGGCGCTCGTGCTGATCACCGCCTGCCGCTCGTAGACGTTGGTCGTCGCCTTGTCGGCCGCCGCAACCTGCTCGCGCACCGTGTCGAGCAGCGGCTTCGCGAGCGGCGCCCCCTTCGGCGCGTCGAGGCGCGCGAGCGACACGCGCCCGTCCAGCGCCAGCAGCCTATCGATCGACGACAGCGAGCGATCGGTGCTCAGGCGCGTGAGCGCGGCATCGTAGGGCTTGCTCAGGCGTGCACGCACCGCCGCATCCTGGCCCGCCAGGTAGCCGACCAGATCGCCGGGCGCCGCCACCAGCACGTCGAAATCGCTGCGGCTCAATGCCGGATCGCGCAATACTTCCTGCAACGCGGCAAGGCCCGCCGCCTTGTCGATCGCCCCCTGCTGCGCGGGATCGCCCCCCGCCGCCGACACGGCCGCCTTCAGTTCGAGCCGCAGCGCATCGGCCGGCGCATGATCGGCCCTCGCATGTTTCGCGAGCGTCTGCAGCGTTTGCGCGACGCGATCGTTCGGTACCGGCAGGTCACCGTCGGTGTCCCACGAGTAATCGGCCAGCATCCGCCATTCCTCCGGCTTCAGCTTCGCGCCGTCCTTCAGCGCGCTCGCGACCGTCTGCCGGACCGGGTGCGCCGCGTTCATGCCGAGCGACAGCGCCTGCATGTAGCGTTCGAGATCGACCTCGCCCGGCAGCCGTGTCACTTCGGTGCCGTCCGGACGGAACAGGATCATCGTCGGGTAGCCGCGCACCTTGAAGCGTTCGCCGAGCTTCTGCGCGCTTTCGTTGTCGCCGTCGAGATAGACCGGCACGAAGAACGACGAACGCTCCTTGAATGCCTGCTGGCTGAAGATGGTCGCCTTCACCTGGTTGCACGACGGACACCACACCGCGCCCCAATACAGCAGCAGCGGCTTGTTGACGCGCTTGGCCTGGGCGAACGCGGCATCCACGTCGCCCTGCTGCCACGCGATGCCCGGCGGCAGATGCACGGGCGCGCTCGGCGCGTCGGCGGCAAAACAAGCGCTCGCGGCCGCGAGCAGCGCCGCGGCCGTGATGATGCGAATCGTAGTGTTCATGACATCCCTCGGCAGGATTGGACGTTCCGCGTTCCGGGCCGTCCGGCCCGCGCGGATTATCGTCGCGATGGGTAGATGGGAAATTTCCGAAAATCGTCTGAAGTATAGAAATATCGCCGGATAAACCCAACACGCGCAAGCGGCAGCGCACAACGCGCTGCCGCCCGGCGGACGGATCGCGGCGCCGGCGGCGCCGCGGTCGATGCATCAGCACATCAGAACTTGTGGCGGATACCGACGATCGCCAGCTCCTGCGTGTCCGTACCCGAATTCGCGCCATACGAGCCGATCGACGCGGCGGCGTTCACCACCGTGCCGTTCGCGCCCAGCGTCCGGCCGCTCGCCTTCTGGTAGCCGAACAGCGCATACAGGTCGGTACGCTTCGACAGCGCGTAGTCGGCGCCCAGGTTCACCTGGTTGTAATGCGCGGACGTCGACCCCGTCAGCGACGTGTAGTTGTAGCCGACCCCGGCGCGCAGCGCCGTCGTGAACTGGTAGTCGACGAACGCCGAGCCGTTGTTGAATTTCGCGGTCTGGGTGAACGCGGACAGCGTATCGGCGCCGTACTGCGTGTTCGAATACGCGATACCGAAGGTGGCCGCGCCGAGCACGTACTGGCCGGCGGCGCGCACGATCTGGATCGATTTCGCGCTCGAGAAGCCCTGGTTGATGACCGTGTTGAACAGCGTGTCCGAACTGCTGGTCCAGGTGCGCACGCCGTTCGTCACCGCGTTGCCGCCGTTCGCGTAGAAGTAGCCCGCGCCGAGCGACAGCGGACCGGCCGCATAGCTCGCCGCGAAGCTGTAGGTGCGGCCGCTGCCGTTCGCGCCCGCCACGCCGCCGAAGCCGTACAGCGCCTCGGCCTGGAACCCGGCGATCAAGGGGCTCACATACTTGATCGAGTTGCTGACCCGCAGGCTGTTGTCGTAGTTGTCGAGGTCGCCCGGCGTCGCGAACACGCCGCCGTAGTTGTTGTCGGCGGTCAGCCCCTGCACCAGGTCGACGATCGGATCGTACTGGCGGCCGAGCGTGACCGCGCCCCAGGCCTGGCTCGACAGCCCGACCACGGCCTTGCGGCCGAACTCGCGCTGGCCCTGGCCGGCCACGCCGGTGCCGACGTTGAAACCGTTCTCCAGCTGGAACAGCGCCGCGAGGCCGCCGCCCAGATCCTCGGTGCCCTTCAGGCCCCAGCGGCTGCCCGACAGGTTGCCGCTGCTGAATTTGACGAGCGACGACTGGTTCGCGCCGGCCGTGTCCTGCACGTTGTGCACATAGGCGATGCCCGCATCGACGATGCCGTACAGGGTGACGCTGCTTTGCGCGTGCGCGCCGGTGGCGAGCAGGGCGCCGGCGGGCAGCGCGAGCAGGGCGAGACGCTTCGTGTGCTTCATGATGTGATTTCCCATTCGTTGAATTCTTCTGCAAACCGGCTGAACGATACGGACCGGCGCGCGGATGGGAAACCAATTAATTCTGCGATGTTTATGAAGGCGGCGTCACGCCGCGCGCTCATGCCGCCGTGCCGAGCGGCGGGATGTTCGAGCGCTCGACGAAGCGCGGCTCGCCGCGCCACTGCGTCGCCTGCTCGAACGCATAGCCGAGCGCGAGCAGGCGCGCCTCGCTCCACGGCGCGCCGACGAACGACACGCCCACCGGCAGCCCGCGCACGAGCCCGGCCGGCACGGTCAGGTGCGGGTAGCCCGCGACCGCCGCCGGGGTCGAGAAGCCGTCGCCCGAACTGTCGCCGTTGACGAGATCGATCAGCCACGCGGTGCCGCCCGTCGGCGCGACGAGCGCGTCGAGCCGATGCCGGCGCAGCACGCGCGCGAGCCCTTCGTCGCGGGCGCGCCGGCGGCACGCGTTCAGCGCGTTCCGGTAGGCCGCGCTGTCGAGCCCGCCCACCGCCTGCGCCTGCACCAGCAGTTCCTGCCCGAAGTACGGCATCTCGCGCTCGCGCTGCGCTTCGTTGAAGGCGATCACGTCGGCGACCGAATGCACCGGCGCATGCGGCGCGAACGCGTTCAGCCACAGCGGCAGCCCGTGCTTGAACTCGTGCAGCAGCACCGCTGCCTCGGCGGCCTGGTAATCGACCTTGCCGAGGTCGACCGGATCGATCACGACGGCGCCGCGCTTCGCCATCACCGCGATCGCGCGCTCGATCTGCGCGTCGACTTCGTCGTGCCCGGTGAAATACGCGCGCGCGATGCCGATCCGCGCGCCGCGCAGCGCGTCCGGGTCCAGCGCCGCGACATAGTCGGCGGGCGCGGGCGCGCGCAGCGTCGCGGGATCGTTTGCGTCGCGCCCGGCCAGCACGGACAGCAGCAGCGCCGCCTCGGCGACGGTGCGCGCGATCGGTCCGGCCGTATCCTGGGTCGCGGAGATCGGGACGATGCCGTCGCGGCTGATCCGCCCGACCGTCGGCTTGAGGCCGACGACGCCGTTGATCGATGCGGGCGACACGATCGAGCCGTCGGTCTCCGTGCCGACCGCCATCGCGGTCAGGTTCGCGGCGACGGCGGCGGCCGAACCCGAACTCGATCCGCTCGTGGACCGGTCGAGCGCATACGGATTGCGCGACAGGCCGCCGACGCCGCTCCATCCGCTCGTCGAGCGCGTCGAGCGGAAGTTCGCCCACTCGCTCAGGTTGGTCTTGCCGAGCACCACCGCGCCGGCGCGTCGCAGACGCCCGACCAGATACGCGTCGCGCGTCGCGCGCACGCCGTCGAGCGCGAGCGAGCCCGCCGTCGTCGCCATGCCGTCGCCCGTCGCGATGTTGTCCTTCAGGGCAACGGTCACGCCGTGCAGCGGCCCGCGCGTGCCGCCCGCCGCCCGTTCGGCGTCGAGCGCCGACGCGATCGACGCCGCCTCGGGATTCGACACGATGAAGCTGCGCAGCCGCGGCCCGCCGCGATCGATCGTCTCGATGCGCGCGAGGTAGTGCCGAACGCTCCCCGACGCGTCGGCCGGATCCGGCACGGGCAGCAGCTCGCTCGCGCGATCCGGCAGCGGGCGCGCCGCCGACGCCAGCGCGCGAACGGACGACGACGCAACGGTGAGCGCGCCGAACGAGGTGAGAAATTGGCGTCGCCGCATCGGGCAGCTCCTGTCGTTGAATTACATGGCGCCGCAGCGCGGCGGCGAATCGATGGCGGGAGACCGGACGACGCGCACGGGCGCGGCGCCTCGCGACGGCGCGATCAGTCGCCCGCCGCGCTCGGCTCCGGCGCCTCGCGGCCCGTGTCGCGCTCCGCCTCGCGGCGGCGGGCCGGGCCGCGCATCCGGCCCGCGCGCAGCGACGCGACCACATAGAACGCCACCGGCGCGAACACCAGCCCGAACAGCGTCGCCGCCAGCACCCCGCCGAACGCGCCGGTGCCGATCGACCGGCGGCTCTCCGCGCCGCCGCCCGTCGCCAGCACGAGCGGCACCACGCCGAGCAGGAACGCCATCGACGTCATCACGATCGGCCGGAACCGCGCCGCCGCCGCGTCGATCACCGCGCGCTGCAACGGTATGCCGCGCGCGTACAGATCGCGCGCGAACTGCACGATCAGGATCGCATTCTTCGCCGACAACCCGATCACCGTGATCATCGCCACCTTGAAGTACACGTCGTTCGGCATCCCGCGCAACAGCGCCGCCGCGATCGCGCCGATCACGCCGAGCGGGATGATCACCAGCACCGACAGCGGGATCGTCCAGCTCTCGTACAGCGCCGCGAGCGCCATGAACACGGCCAGCACCGACAGCCCGATCAGCAGCGGCGTCTGCTGCGCCGCGACGGTTTCCTCTCGCGCCGCGTCGACCCAATCGTACGCCACGCCGATCGGCAGGCCGGCCGCGAGCCGTTCCATCTCGGCCATCGCCGCCCCCGAGCTGTGGCCGCTCGACGCGCGCCCGCTGATGTCGAGCGACGGATAGCCGTTGTAGCGGCTCAGCGCGACGGGACCGATGCTCCAGTGCGGGATCGCGATCGCCGACAGCGGCACCATGTCGCCGGTCTTGTTCGGCACCGTCAGCGCCATCAGCTGCGTATCGGTCATCCGCGCGGCCGCGTCCGCCTCGACGATCACCCGGCGCATCCGGCCCGCCGCCGGGAAATCGTCGATGTAGTTCGAGCCGAAGGTGCCGCCCAGCAGCGCCGCGACCTTGTCGAACGACACGCCGAGCGCATACGCCTTCGCGCGGTCGATCTCCAGCACGACGCGCGGCGCATCCGGCAGATCCTCCGAGTGCACCGACGCGAGCACCGGATCGGCCTTCGCCAGTTCGGTCAGATGCGCGCGCGCGGCCTTGAGCGCCGCGAGCCCGACGCCGCCGCGATCCTCGAGCCGGAACGTGAAACCGTCGGAGTGACCGATCCCCGGCACCGACGGCGGCAGCGCCGCCGTGACGTCGCCGTCGAGAATCTCCGCGAAGCGCTCGTTGAGCCGGTCGCGCAGCGCCATCGCATCGATGCCGCGCTTGCTCCAGTCCTTCAGATCGACGAACGCCATCGCGACGTTCTGTCCGCTGCCCGAAAAGCTCCAGCCGATCACGCTCGTCACGTTCGCGATGCCCTGCTGCTCGTTCAGGATCGCCTCGACGCGATGCACGACCGCCATCGTGCGTTCCTGCGTCGCGCCCGCCGGCAGCTGGATCATCACCTGCATCTGGCCCTGATCCTCGGTCGGCAGGAAGCCGCTCGGCATCGCCCAGTACAGCAGCCCGCCCACGCAGAGCAGCGCGACGTAGATCCCCGCCACCGGGCCGATCCGCCGCACCGTGCGCGCCGTCAGCCAGCGGTAGCCGACCGACGCGCGCGTGAAGCCGTCCGCGAAGCGGTCCGCGAGGCGGGTGCCCCAGCCGAACCGTCCGGGCCGCCCGGCGCCCGGCGCGGCCGGGCCCGCCGCGGGCTTCAACAGGTTCGCGCACAGCGCGGGCGTGAGCGACAGCGCCATGAACGACGACACCAGCATCGATGCGATCATCGATACCGCGAACTGCCGGTAGATCCCGCCGACGCCGCCCGGGAAAAACGCCATCGGCACGAACACCGCCGTCAGCACCGCGGTCACGCCGATGATCGCCCCGCCGATTCGCTGCATCGCGCGGCGAGTCGCCTCGCGCGGCGCCAGTCCTTCCTCCTCCATCACGCGGTGCACGCTCTCGACCACGACGATCGCGTCGTCCACCAGGATGCCGATCGCCAGCACCAGCCCGAACATCGTGAACACGTTGATCGACAGCCCGAACATCCACATCGCGAGGAATGCGCCCATCAGCGTGACGGGAATCACGACGGTGGGCACGAGCGTGTAGCGCAGGTCGCGCAGGAACAGCCACATCACGCAGAACACCAGCACGACCGCTTCAAGCAGCGTCAGCACGACCTCCTGGATCGCGATGCGCACGAAATGCGCGCCGTCGAACGGAATCTCGACCGCGACGCCGGACGGCAGCCGCTTCGACAGCTCGGCGAGCCGCGCGCGAATCGCGTTCGAGGTTTCGAGCGCATTGCCGCGCGGGCCGAGCTGGATGCCGACCGTCGCGGCGGGCCGGCCGTTCAGCCGCGACCAGAACGAATAATCGTCGCGGCCCAGCTCGACGCGCGCGACATCGCTCAGCCGCACCGACGAGCCGTCCGGCTTCGACTTCAGCACGATCCGGCCGAACTCGGCCGGCGACACGAGCTGCCCTTTCACGATCACCGACGCGGTCAGCTGCTGGCCCAGCGCAAACGGCGCATCGCCGATCGCGCCGGCCGTCACGGCCGCGTTCTGCGCGGACACGGCGGCGATCACGTCATCCGCGCCGAGATCGTATTCGCGCAGCTTCGCGGGATCGATCCAGATCCGCAGCGCCTGGTCGGCGTCCCACAGCTGCGCGGAGCCGACGCCCGGCGCGCGCTTCAGTTCGCGCAGCACGTAGCGGCTCAGGTAGTCGCTCAGCTGGACCGAATCGCGCGTGCCGTCGGTGGACGTGAGCGTCACCAGCATCAGGAACGTATTCGCCGCCTTGAACACGCCGATGCCCTGCTGCACGACCTGCTGCGGCAGACGCGGCTCGACCTGCTTCAGGCGGTTCTGCACGTCGACCATCGCGATGTCCGGATTGGTGCCGGGCGCGAACGTCACGTCGATCTCGAGCCCGCCGTGACCGTCGCTGCTGGTTTCGTAATAGAGCATCCCGTCGGCACCGTCGAGACTCTCCTCGATGATGCTGCCGACGCTGCCGTCGACGGTTTCGGTCGACGCGCCCGGATAGTTCGTGGCGATCACGACGCGCGGCGGCGCGAGGCGCGGATACTGCGCGACCGGCAGTTGCGGGATGGCCAGCACGCCCGCGATGACGACCGCGATCGCGACGATCCACGCGAACACCGGCCGGTCGATGAAAAAGGATGGCATCGTTGCGTCCCGTCAGTCTGCCTGTGCCGCGAACGCGGGGGCGTCGGCGAGCCGCGCCATGTGCAGCACGTCCATCAATGCGCCGTCGCGGCTCGCATAGCCGCGCGAGCGCCCTTCCTCGGCGAAGCCGAAGCGGCGATACAGCGCGATCGCCCGCGCGTTGTCGGCGAACACCGTCAATTCGATCCGGCGCAGTCCGAGCGCGCGATCCGCGCGGCCGACGAGCGCCGCCATCAGCGCGGTGCCGACGCCGCGCCCGCTGTACGCGTCGTGCACGTTGATGCCGAGCGACGCGCCGTGCGCGCGGCGCGGCGCGCCGACCTCGATCCCGCCGTGCCCGACCACCCGGCCGTCGACCAGCGCGCACAGGTCGAGGCTGCCGTTGCGGCGGCTCGCGCATCGTGCAAGCCAGGCTTCGACCGTTTCGCGCGAACGGTGCGGCAGCGCGAGCGAATACCGCACCACCAGCGGCTGGTGGCGCAGATCCGCGATCGCCTGCGCATCGGACAGTTCGGTGGCGCGGATCGTCACGCCGCGGCCCGGTGTCGTGCGCTCGTGGTTCGAAGCGTCGTTATTGTCGTCCGTCGTCATCTTTTTTCTAATCCGCCGCGAGGGGCATGGGATCCTTCAGCCGCGCCATCAGACAGGCGTCGGCAAGCACGCCGTCGCGCAACGCGATGCCGCGCTTCAGTGCTTCCACGTCGAAACCGAACCCGCGATGGAACGCGAGCCCCGGCCGATCGTCGGCATACACGTTCACTTCGATCCGCCGCAGGCCGAGCCAGTTGTCCGCGAGATCGAGTGTTTCCCGCATCAGCGCGCGGCCGATGCCGCGCCGCCGCCACGCGTCATGCACGGTGAGCGCGAGCACCGCCGCATGCGCGCGCCGGTATTTGCCCTGCGTCAGTTCGGTCCAGCCGACCAGCGTCGCGCCGGCCCACGCGCCGATCGCGTGCTGATTCATCGCCAGCGATTCGAGCCGTGCGCGCCGCGCATCGAGCGTCATGCCGGGCGCATCCATGCTCCAGCGCTCGATCTCGGGCCGCAGCGCGAGCGCGTGCAGCGATTCGGCATCGTCCGCGCACAGCCCCCGCAGGATCAACCCGGCGGGCAACGACGCGCGGGTCGCAACGGAAGCCATGCGCGCCGCCTACAACGTCAGCTCGAACGAACGGACCAGCACGCCCGGCACCTGCATGCCACCCGTCGCGCGCTCGCCCCACGAATCGTCGTTCAGCAGCAGCGACGGCACGGCATCCAGGTGTTCCAGCGCGTCGCCGAGCAAGCGGTAGAGGCTGTCGTCGAAGCGCATCGCGTCGACCGGCGCGACGATCCTGCCCTGCTCGACCCAGAATGTCGCGAAGCGCGTCATGCCGGTCATCCGGCAGTTCATCCGGTCCGAGAAATTCACGTACCAGAGATTGCCGACATACAGGCCGGTGTCGAGCGTCGCGAGCACGTCGGCGTCCGCCAGCGCGCCGCCCGCCATCGACAGCGCGGCCGGCATCTCGCCGTCCGCCGCGCCGTTCGGGTTCAGCCCGTACTCGCGCGCGGTGCGCGCGCTGACCAGCTGCCCCGCGCTGCGGCCCGCCGCGACGAGCGGCACGCTCTCGCTCCGGTAGCCGTCGGTATTGAACGCGGGGGCCATGCCGAGCGTCAGGTCGTCGGCGAGCGTCACGCGCGGATCGAGCGCCACGTCGCCGACGTGCAGCTTGTGCAGCGGGCTGCGCGAACTGGCGTGCGCGCGCGCGGAGAAACCGCCCCAGCTCACCAGCCCCGCCAGCTCGCCCAGCGCGGCGGGCGCCAGATACGTGCGGTAGCGGCCCGGCGCCAGCGCCTTCGGCGCGAGCCCGAGCACCGGCAAGCGCGCGGCGGCCTGCTCGACCTTGTGCGCGAAAGCGGCATCGCTCCACTCGTCGCCCGCGTAGACGGTCTTGATCGCGCGCCCGCTCGGATCGTACAGCGACCAGCTGAAATTGAAGTTGACGACTTCATACCAGCCGCGGCTGCCGCCCGTCGACGCGAAGCCGCGCGCGAGCGTGCCGCCCGCGTAGAAGCCGACGAAATCGAGCCCGTGCGCGCATTCGGCGACGGTGCGCGCCAGCGCGGCCGCGTCGGGCAGGCGGCCGGCGCGGCGGCTCGACTGCTGCCACGACGAGGTATCGAACAGCAGGTGCGGATCGTCCGGCGCATCGCCCAGGCTGTCGCGCAGCGTCGCGAGCGCGCCGGCGAGCGCCGGCAGATCGGCGGCCGGCTCGCCGCAGATGGTGAGCGACAGCGACGCCTGGCGCGCGCCGTCGATCAGCCGCACCTTCAGCTTGCCCTGCACGACCTGGCCCGTCTGGCGGATCCTGCCCGCGTTGAAGCGGATGAAATCGGAGTGCTCGGCCGCGAGCGACAGCAGCACCGTTTCGCTGCCCTGCTTCAGCCGGCCGGATTCGTCGGCGAGCGCCGCGAAATGGCCCTGCCAGTCGATCGCGGCTGCCGTGGATTCGCTCATCACGCGCCTCCGAACACGTCGACGTCGCCGAACACGCACGCGGGCGACGCATGGCCGACGCGGATCACCTGCGCCGGCTCGCCCTTACCGCAGAACGGCGTGCCGTAGACGCCGCGGGTCCCGGCGTTGCCGACCGCGCGCAGGCTGCGCCAGAAATTCGCGGAGATGCCGCGATAGTTCGGCTGCTTCACCACCTGGGTCAGCTTGCCGTTCTCGATCAGCTGGCCGAACTCGCAGCCGAACTGAAACTTGTTGCGGTGGTCGTCGATCGACCAGGACGTATTGGTGCGCATCAGGATGCCGTGTTCGATGCCGGCGATCAGCGCGTCGAGCGACTGCGTGCCGGGCTCGATGTTCAGGTTCGCCATCCGGTCGATCGGCGGGCGATTCCAGTTCGACGCGCGCGAATTCGCGACGCCGGGCAGCCGCGCGCGCTGTTGCGACAGCGCGCCGCCGAGCGGACGCTCGAGCACGCCGTCGCGAATCAGGTATTGCTTGCGCGCGGCGCTGCCGTCGTCGTCGAACGCGTAGGACGCCGCCTCCTCGGACAGCTCGGGATCGAAGGTCACGTTCAGCAGCGGCGAACCGTACTGGTAGGTACCGAACATCTCCGGCTTCACGAAGCTCCAGCCGGCGAAGTTACGCTCGTCGCCGAGGATCCGGTCGAGCTCGAGCGGATGGCCGATCGACTCGTGAATCTGCAGCATCATCTGGTCGGGCATCAGCAGCAGGTCGCGCCGGCCGGACGGGCAGTTCGGCGCGGCGAGCAGTTGCAGCGCCTCGTCGGCGACGCGTTCGCCCGCGCCGTCGAAGCGGTGGCGCGCCAGAATCTCGAGCCCGCCCTGCGCAAGCGTTCCGTAAGCCCCGAGCGAACGCACCTGGGTGTCGCCGTTCGCGTGCGCCGCGACGCTCAGATGCGGCATCAGGAAGCGAAAGCGCTGATCGATCCGCACGCCGTCGCTCGTCAGGTACAGCTGGTCGGTGTGCGTGACCTGCACGCCGGCCGTGCGCTCGACGATGCGCGCGTCGATCTTCGCCGCCGCGCACTCGTGCGCGAGACGGTCGATCCATTCGCGTCGCGTGGGCAGCGGGCTGTCGAAATGCGGCGACACGTAATGGCCGCTCGCATTCGGCCGCGCGACTTCGCGGTGATCGATCAGCGACAGCGCGGCGCTCGCTTTCGCGCGCGCCGTGGCGACGTCGAGCGCGGCCTGCAGGCCGGCCGCCGACAGGTTCACGGTGGCCGCGTAGCCCGCGCCCGCGCCGGACCATGCGATCAGCATCGCGCCGCGATCGCGCACGCTCGACAGCGGCTGCGCGACGTCGTTGCGCACTTCGTGATCGTCGATCCGTTCGTCCACCACGCGCAGCGACCAGAAATCGGCATCGCTGCGCAGCGTGCGAGCCGCCGCGGCCCAACCTTCGTCAATCATCCGCGCTCTCTTGCTGATCGCGCCCCGGCATCATCATCGACGACGCCAGCAGCGACTGGGTATAGGGGTGGGATGGCGCGTTCAGCACCTCGAGCGTGTCGCCCGCCTCGACCACGCGCCCGCCTTTCATCACGATCACCCGGTGGGCCATCGCCCGCATCACGGCCAGATCGTGGGTGATGAACAAATAGCTAAGTTTGTACTTTTTCTGGAGGTTCGTCAGCAGCCCCAGCACCTGTTTTTGTATAGAAACGTCGAGCGCGCTGGTCGGCTCGTCGAGCACCAGCAACTCCGGCTTCACGGCCAGCGCCCGCGCGATCGCGATCCGCTGGCGCTGGCCGCCCGAGAACTCGTGCGGATAGCGCAGCATCGATTCGGCCGGCATGCCGACCTCTTCCAGCAGACCCGCGATCCGCGAACGCCGCGCGGGGCCGACCACGTCCGGCTGATGAACCGCCAGCCCCTCGCCGATCACCTGCTCGATCGTCATCCGCGGCGACAGCGAGCCGAACGGATCCTGAAACACCACCTGCATCCGCGCGTACAGCTGACGGCGCTCGGCCGTCGAGCGCAGCGACGCGAGAGGCAGCCCGTCGATCTCGATGCGGCCCGCCGCCGGACGCTGCAGGCCGAGCACGGCCGCCGCGAGCGTCGACTTGCCCGACCCCGATTCGCCGACGATCCCGAGCGTTTCGCCGCGCCGCAGATTCAGATCGACGTCGTGCACCGCGCGGAACGTGGTGCGGCCGAACAGCGATCTCAGTCCCTTTGCCGCGGTGCGGTAGTCGACCGCGAGCTGCGTCACGTCGAGGATCTTGCGCGCCGCTTGCGTCACCGGCTCGATCGCCCGCTGCGGCTCGCTGTCGAGCAGGCGCTGCGTATACGGATGCTGCGGACTGCGGAACAGCGCCTCGGTGGTATTGGTCTCGACCAGCACGCCCTTTTCCATCACCGCGACCCGCTGCGCGAAGCGCCGCACGAGATTCAGATCGTGCGTGATCAGCAGCACCGCCATCCCGCGCTCGGCCGCTTCCTGCTCCTGCAGTTCGATCAGCAGATCGACGATCTGCTGGCGCACCGTCACGTCGAGCGCGGTGGTCGGCTCGTCGGCGAGCAAGAGGCGCGGCCGGCACGCCAGCGCCATCGCGATCATCGCGCGCTGCCGCTGGCCGCCCGAGAGCTGGTGCGGAAAACTGTCGATCCGGCGCTCCGGCTCGGGAATCCCGGTGCGCCGCAGCAATTCGATGCCGCGCTCGCGCGCCGCGCCCGGCCTCAGCCCTTCGTGCAGGCGCAGGCTCTCCGCGATCTGCTTGCCGACCGTATACAGCGGGTTGAGCGCCGTCATCGGTTCCTGGAACACCATCGCGATATCCGCGCCGCGAATGCCGCGCATCTGCTGCTCGGTTTTCTGCAGCAGATCCTCGCCGTCGAACAGCATCCGTCCCGACAGCGTCGCCTGGCCGACCAGGCGCAGGATCGACAGCGCCGTCACGCTCTTGCCCGAGCCGGACTCCCCGACCAGCGCGACGCGTTCGCCGCGCGCGATCGACAGGCTCAATTCCTGCACGGCCACCGTGTCGCCGAACCGTACCGAGAAGCGGTCGATTTCCAGCATCGCCTTCGTCATCACTTGCCCCCGCCGAACGCAGACCCGCGCGAACGGGTGTCGAGCGCATTGCGCAGCGCATCGCCCATGAAGGTCAACAGCAGCAGCGTGATCACCAGCGCGGCGAACGCCGACATCGAGATCCACCATGCGTCGAGATTGTTCTTGCCCTCCTGTAAAAGCTCACCGAGGCTCGGGGTCGGCGGCGGCACGCCGAGGCCGAGGAAGTCCAGGCTCGTGAGCGACAGGATCGCCGCGCTCATCCGGAACGGCAGGAACGTGATGACCGGCGTGAGGCTGTTCGGCAGCACGTGACGCCACATGATCTGCCAGTTCGACAGGCCCATCGTGCGGGCGGCCTTCACGTAGTCGAGCGAGCGGTTGCGCAGGAATTCGGCACGCACGTAGTCGGACAGCACGAGCCAGCCGAACATCGACAGCAGGATGAACAGCAGCCACAGCGACGGCTCGAAGATCGACGCGAAGATGATCAGGAGGTACAGGTCGGGCATCGAGCTCCAGATCTCGATCAGGCGCTGGCCGATCAGGTCGGTGCGCCCGCCGTAGAAGCCCTGCAGCGCGCCCGTCAGCACGCCGATCAGCACGCCCGAGATCGTCAGCGCCAGCGCCATCAGCACCGACAGCCGGAAGCCGTACAGCAGCCGCGCCAGCACGTCGCGGCCGAACTGGTCGGTGCCGAGCCAGTTGTTGCGGGTCGGCGCCGCCGGGTACGGATGCGCGGCGAAGTAGTCGATCGTGTCGTAGTGGTAGCGGCTCGGCGGATAGATCGCGAAATTGCCGTTCGCCTCGATCTTCGACTTGATGTACGGATCGAGATAGTTGGTCTTGGCCGGGAAATCGCCGCCGAACAGCGTCTCCGGATAGTCCTTCACGATCGGGAAGTAGTAATGCCCTTCGTAGCGCACGACGAGCGGCCGGTCGTTCGACAGCACTTCGGCGAACAGGCTCACCACGAACAGGGTCGCGAAGATCACGAGGCTCCAGTAGCCGAGCGGCTGGCGGCGAAATCGCAGCCACGTGCGCCGCCACGGCGACGGCGACGCCGCGCAGTCGACGAGCACCGGATCAGTGGTCCAGGCGGTTGAATTGGATGCGGGGGTCGACGAGGACATAGCAGACGTCAGCGATAAGTTTGGTAACGAGGCCGATCAGCGTGAACAGGAACAGCGAGCCGAGCACGACGGGGTAATCGCGGCGGATCACCGAGTCGTACGACAGCTGCCCCATGCCGTTCAGCGAGAACAGCGTCTCGATCAGCAGATTGCCGTTCAGGAACGCACCGACGAACGCGGCGGGCAAGCCCGTCAGCAGCGGAATCGCCGCGTTGCGCAGCACGTGCTTCCACAGCACGTCCCGTTCGGGCGCGCCCTTCGCGCGCGCCGTCAGCACGTACTGGCGACCGATTTCCTCCAGGAAGGTGTTCTTCGTCAGGATGGTGACGATCGCGAAGTTGCCGACCACCGACGCGGTGACGGGCAGCGCGATGTGCCACAGATAATCGAGAATCTTGCCGAACACCGACAACTGCTCGAAGTTGTCGGAGGTGAGCCCGCGCATCGGGAACACCTGCCAGAAGGTGCCGCCGCCGAACAGCATCAGCAGCAGCACGCCGAGCACGAAACCCGGGATCGCGTAGCCGGTCAGCACGAGCACGCTGGTCACCGCGTCGAAGCGCGAGCCGTTGCGCACCGCCTTCGCGATCCCGAGCGGCACCGAGATCAGGTAGGTCAGGATCACCGTCCACAGGCCCAGCGTGATCGACACCGGCAGCTTCGAGCGGATCACGTTCCACACGCTGTCGTGCGCGTAGTAGGACTGGCCGAGATCGAACGTCGCGTAGCTCTTCAGCATCATCGCGTAGCGCGTGAGCGGCGGCTTGTCGAAGCCGAACTGCTTCTTGATCTGCTCGATCTGCTGCGGATCGACGCCCTGGCTGCCGTGATAGCCGCCGCCGCCGCCGCCCGTCTCGCCGCCGCGCATGGTGCCGTGGCGCAGCTGGTTCATCACCTGTTCGACCGGACCGCCCGGCACGAACTGGGTGACGACGAAGGTAATCGTCACGACGCCGATCAGCGTCGGGATCATCAGCAGCAATCGCCTGAGAATGTATGCAAGCATGGTGTGTCCTCGCTACGACGCGTTGCGCGCCGGCTGCGCCGCGTTGCCCGGCTTCTTCTGGTACCAGTAGTCGATGATCCAGTCCTCGTACTGATAGGTGGTGGGCACGATCGCCGGGTGGCCGAGCGTGTTCTTGTAGGCGATGCGCGCGTTCGGCAGGTAGTACTGCGGCACCAGCACGTACAGATTGATCAGCACCCGGTCGAGCGCGTGCATCGCGGTTTCCAGCTCGTCCAGGCTGTTCGCGTCGAGCGCCGCGCGGATCAGCGCGTCGACCGCCTTCGAACGCACGCCCGGGTAGTTCTCCGAGCCGACCTGCGACGCCGCCGCGCTGCCGAAGCGGCGCGTCAGCTCGGCCCCCGGAATGGTGACGGGCGCATAGATGTAGGTCGTCATGTCGTACTCGAAGTTGTCGAGCCGCTTCTGATACAGCGCGCTGTCGATCTCGCGCAGCGTGGCGTGGATGCCGAGCATGCCGAGGGCCTGCGCGTAGGGCAGGATCAGGCGATCCATGCCCGGCTCGTCGTCCATGATCTCGATCGTCATCGGCGTGCCGCTGGCGTCGCGCAGCGCGCCGTCGCGGTAATGCCAGCCGGCCTGCGCGAGCAGATCGCGCGCCTGGCGCAGATTCGCCCGCAGCGAGCCCGGCGGCACCGTCGTCGGCTGCATCATCATCGGCCCGAACACTTCCGGCGGCAGGTCGGCGCGGAACGGATCGAGCAGCGCGAGTTCCTTGTCGGTCGGCACGCCGGTCGCCTTGAACGGGCTGGCATCCCAGAAGCTGTTCGTGCGGCGGTACTGCCCGTAGAACATCATCCGGTTCATCCAGTCGTAGTCGAACGCGAGCGCCAGCGCGTGGCGCACCCGGACGTCCTTGAACATCGGCTTGCGCAGGTTGATCAGGAAGCCCTGCATCTGCGCCGGGCCGTCGGGAAACTCGCCCTTCTTCAGCAGCCCGTTATTGAAATTCTTGCCGACGTACTTGCGCGCCCAGGCGGACGAGCTGTATTCCATCCGCGCGTCGACGTCGCCCGCCTTGAAGGCCTCCAGCGACGTGTACAGGTCGAGATACAGCTTGAACGACACCTTCGCGAAGCGGAACATGCCGCGCCGGGACGGCAGGTCGGCCGCCCAGTAGTTCGGGTTGCGCCGGTAGTCGATGTCCTTGTCGTCCTTGCGCTGCGCGATCAGGTACGCGCCGCTCGCGATCGGCTCCACGTTCGCGATCTGGTCGAACGGCGGACGCTTGCCGTCCGGCCCCATCCCCCATTTCGGCGAGAACACCGGCAGATCGCCCGCGATCAGCGGCGCGTCGCGCTCGGCCTGCTTGAAATCGAAGCGGACCGTCAGACGGTCGACGACTGTCGCGCGCTTGATCACCGAGAACTGCGCGTTGACGATCGGCGACGCCTGCGGGCTCGTCAGCGTGTCGAACGAATACTTGACGTCGGCGGCGGTGATCGGATCGCCGTTCGAGAAGCGCGCGGCGGGATTGATATGGAAAGTCGCCGAGGTGAGATCGGGCGCGACCTGCACGTCGTCGGCGATCAGCGCGTACTCGGAGGCCAGTTCGTCCCAGCTGCGCTGCATCAGCGTGTCGAACATCAGGTTCTTGATGTCCGGCGCGGGCGAGCCGCGGGTCAGGAACGGATTCAGCGAGTCGTAGCTCTGCGCCTGATCGTAGTTTTCGAAATTGAGCGTGCCGTCGTTCGGCGCGTCGGGATCGGCGTAATCGAAATGCGTGAAATCGGCCGGGTACTTGGGTTGATCGTATTGCGAGATCGCGGGGACGGCCAGGGCGGCCGACGGCGCGAAAGCGGTCGCCGTCAACGCCGCGCACGCGAGGGCCGCGATACGCGCGATTCGCCCGCGTTGCCGGGCGGCCGGCGGCGCGCACGGGGCCGATTGCGGGGCGCGCAGCGAACGCAACGTCACAAGTCTCATCTTCAGCCTGCTCAGGAACGCGCCGGCTTGTGGCCGGCGCGGATTCAGTGTGGTTGTCGCAACGGTTCGACGCCGCCGGATCGCGACTCGCGTCGAACGCTCCGGAACAGCATCAGGCTAAAAAAAAGGCCGCTCCCAAGGGGTGATGAAGGGAAGCGGAGCGGCCTTGTCGCATGCCTTTCAAACAGACTGCATCAGAACTTGTAGGTCGCGCCGACCTGCGCGAAGCGACCGACATACGTGTACAGCGACGAGTCGTAGCCCGTCTGATAGCTCGAGTTCATGAAGACCGGATCGAACGGCGGCGCACGATTGAAGATGTTGTCGATGCCCGCGTAGATCGTCCAGTGCTTGAAGCCCGTGTAGCTGACCATCAGGTTGAACTGGCTGTACGACGCCACGCTGTCCTGCATGCCCGGGTACTGGCCCGGCGACAGGATGGCCTGGCTGTACGGGCCCGTGAACATCCACGTCAGCGTCGCGTTCCACTGGTTGTGGTAGTTCCAGTTCAGGTTCGTGTTGCCCTTCCAGCGCGGGAAGCTGCCGCCGAACGGCTCGTTGAGCGATCCGTTGTTGCCCGCGAAGTCGGTCGACACGCCGCCCACCGGCATCTTGAAGTGCCACACGTACGCCCAGTCGCCCGACAGCGTGAAGGTACCGATCTTGGTCGACACCGATTGCCGGAAGGTGGTCTCGAAGCCGTCCGTGTCGAGCGACGACAGGTTCATGTACGGCAGCAGCACGTACGCGATCGAACCGTTCGGGCCGCGAATCACGGTCGACGGATCGTTCTGGTTGACCACCGTCTGGATGTCTTCCGTGCCGATCACGTTGTCGATGTGGATCTTGTACCAGTCGAAACCGAAGTCGGTATTGCGGGTCGGCGACAGCTGGAAGCCGATGTTGTAGTTCTTGGTCCGCTCCGGCTGCAGCTTGTTGTTGCCGGCCTGCACTTCCTCGACGAGGTTGTACGCGTTCGGGTTGTTCGGATCGTTCGGATCCACCGCGCCCTGCGCGCCGTAGGTCTTCGACGAGGTGTTTTCGATCAGCGTCGGCGCGCGGAAGCCGCGGTTGTACGAACCGTACATCGTCAGCTCGCGGATCGGCTGGAAGCGCAACGCGAAGCGCGGCGAGAACGCGCCGCCGAAGTCGCTGTAGTGGTCGTAGCGGCCCGACTGGCTGAACGTCAGGTTCTTCAGGATGGGAATGTCGATCTGGTAGTAGACCGCCGCGACGTTGCGCTGGCCGTTGACCGATTGCAGCGCCGGCTGGATGTACGTGCCGTCCGCGTAACCCGCGCCCGTGCCGATGTACTGGCTCTGATGCATGAACTGCGTACCGAGACCCAGGCCGACGTTACCCGTGGGCAGCGTGAACAGGTTCGGCGTCGACAGCGTCGCGTCGACAGCGTCGAGCTTCGTGATGGCCTGCGTCGACGTGCTGCCGTACAGCCCGTTCAGCCCGTTCGGCGTCGACGACGGATTCGCGAAGTTGAACACGCCGTTCTGGACGAGATTTTCCAGCGCGGCCGCGTTGATCAGGTTCGAATTGTTGTTCGACACCGTGTTCTGCGAATGCGTGTAGGACGCTGCCCAATCCCAGTCGCCCGCGCTCGGCGTGCTGAACGATCCCTTCACCCCCGTCGCGGCGCGCCAGAAGTTGGAACTGGTATGCACCGCCTGCGTGGCCGGGAACGCGTAGACCAGCTTGGCCGGCACGCCGAACGGGTTGTACGGGTTGCTGCCCGGCACCAGGTTCGAGATCGGGTTGAGACCGCCCGTCGCCGGATCGTAGGTCTGCGTGCTGTTGCCGAGGCGGCCCACGAAGTTGTTCGTCACCGTCGTGTTGTTGCTTTCCCACAGATCGGCGAACGCCTGCATCGCGTCGTTGATCTTGAAGTCGGCGTGTACCTTCGCGCTCAGGCGTTCGGTCCACGGCGACAGCGAGGTCGCGTACGCGGTGTTGTTCGCGCACACCGTGCCGGGGCCGTTGACCTGCGCGACGGAGGTGCCGGGCACGGCCTGACCGCCGTTCGGGCAGGGGCTCAGCGGCACCTTCGCGCCGGTGGTCGGGTTGCGCCAGTACGACACGCTCTGGTTCGACAGGCCGCCCGGGAAATTGGAGAAGTTCTGGTTCTGCGTCGTGTCGCGATCGGCGATCGAGATACCGTTCGACTTGTAGTAGCTGAGCGCGGCCGTCACGTTGAAGCGGTCCGCGTTCAGGTCGCCGAAGCCGCCGAGGATGCTGAACTGCGTCGTGCCCTGGCCGCCTTCGCCGTTCGTCGCGCCGCCGTAGCTGCCGCCCAGTTCGAGGCCCTGGAAGTTCTTCTTCGTGATGATGTTCACCACGCCGGCGATAGCGTCGGAGCCGTACTGCGACACCGCGCCCGTCTTGACGATTTCGATCCGCTCGATGATGTTGAGCGGGAGCGTGTTCAGGTCGAAGAACTGGTCGCTGCCGTTCACCGCGAACGCATACGGCGACACCCGCATGCCGTCAATCAGCACCAGCGTGTATTTCTCGCTGAGGCCGCGCATCGCGATACCCGCGCCGCCCGGCGCGAAGCTGTTCGTCGACCCTTCGCCCCAGCTGCTCGCCGAGTTCGCCGAGGTGGTGCGCAGGTAGTCGGCGACGCTGCTCGCGCCGCTGTTCGAGATGTCCTTGCTCGTGACGGTCTGGACCTGGTTGAAGCCGACCTTGTCGGCGCTGCGGATCAGCGAACCGGTCACCTCGAAGCGCTTGATCTGCGCGACGTTGCCCTGTCCGGCGGCCTTCGTGGTCGCGGCGGCGCCCGACGCGGCGGCGGCCGGTGCCGTGGCGGCCGGCGCGGTATCGGCGGGGGCGTTCTGAGCGACCGTCTGCGCGATCGCGGCTGCCCCTGCCGGCGGCTGGCTTTGCGCGAATGCCGGTACGGCCAGCGTCGCGGTCAGTGCCAGTTCTGTCCAGATTATCCGTCTGATGGCTAGCGCCAATGCTCTCTGCTTCATCTTTCCCCTCTCACTCGTCAGTAAGACCCCACCCGTTAACGCACACGGAGATTTTTTGCTCCTTTTGCGCGACTCTGGGCACTTGTGTGCCGTGCTTTTTATTGCCGACTTGCCCTTCCACTGCTTGAAATCAAGCCGACGGCGGCGACGTTCCCATGACATCGCCGACCATCTTTCTTTTTTATGTTGTCCAGCAGTACATCGATCCAACAGAGAGCATCAACGCGTTGTCATCGTCTCTTCCGGGAACGGCTCCGCGCCGTTTTCCCACGGCTCTGTATTCGCATCGGCCGCTCGCTCATCGCTCAATTCAATAGGATTCCTGATAGGTATATGAGTACATACCCGGAGTCATTCGAATTGATTTAAAACAATCTGGGGGTGCCCACCCACACGATCACCGCCTCTTCGTCGGCGGTGTTTCCCCATGCGTGCGGCACCGTGGATTCGTAATGGGCCGTATCGCCCGCTTTCAGGTTGAAGGTGCGGCCTTCCAGTGTCAGCGCCACCTCGCCCGCCATCACATATAAAAATTCTTCGCCCGCATGCGTCGTCACCTCGGACGGCGGCTTTCCCACCGGCATCCTGACGAGGATCGCGTCGAGTTTCCGGCCGTCCGCCAGGTTCGTCAGCCGCGCGAACGAGCTGGTCGAATTGGCGAAACTGAAGTACTGAAGCGTATTGCCCCGGCAGACCGATTTCGCTTCGGTCGGCGTATCGACGAAATACTGCATCGTGACGCCGAGCGCCTTCGCGATACCCACCAGCGACGTGATGGAGGGCGTGGCGCGGCCGCGCTCGACCTGCGACAGAAACGGTTTCGAAATCCCCGCCGCCGCCGCCGCCTCGTCGAGCGTAAGCCTGAGCCTTTGCCGCAGCGCTCGTATTTTGTTTCCTATCGAGACTGCGACCATTACCGATTCGTCGGATTGCAAAACCATAGCAAGACAGAATCCCGCGGTCAAAATCTGTTTGATATAAGTGAATCGTGTTTGATGCGAACGACAGATTTGCATCGCACCACGCTTCGTCGTTCGTATCCGCTGCCGGACGGACGCGGCGTCCGGCCGGCCGATGCGGCCCGCGGCCGCCCGGTCCCGGCCCAAAGCCAGCCCGTTCGCACAACTTATCAACAAGACAAATCCCTGCTCGCGTCTTGCCTGAGGCGACCCCTCGTACACGAAAGCACCGCGTTATTCATTCACCGTCCGCACGTGAGGCGGTCGAAGCCGGCTGACGCGCCGCGCCGCCGCTTCGTGACCGCCTCCCCCTGTGCGCCCCCCCTGCTGCTTGATCTTGTCCGGCTCCGGACCCGGGCCGATCGCACGTCGACCCGGCCCCGCTCATCCCGTTACTTCGATGCGACCATCACCCACAGACGCGCGAGATCGGCCGAGCCGTCGGTGCCCTTGACGCCCTTGAAAATCTGCACCGCGCGCGCCTTCTGGCCCGCCACGTAGTACGCCTCGCCGAGCCGCAGTTGCGCGGCATCCGGGTGATCGAGGCCGCCCTTCGCGATCGCCGCCTCCATGGCGGCCAGGCCCGGTTTCGCCTGACCGGCGAACACCTGGTTCATGCCGGCATCGAGCGGCGCGACGGGGTTCGAGCTGTCGACGGGCGCCTGCGCCCGCTTGGCCGCCAGCGCCTGAAGGCGCTTCTCGCGGTCGGCGCCGGCGTCGCGGCCGAGCACGCCCGACGCAAAGCCCTGATCGATCACCTGCTTGCCTTCCGCCGGCGTGCCCGCGACGATCGAAAGCTGGGTCATTTCCATGTAGTCGTCGGCCGTGGCCAACGTGCCGGTCGCGCGGCGCAGCCGATACATGTCGACGTCGAGCGACGACAGATACCCCGGCTTCGCGCGAATCGCCTGGAACAGCTGCGCCCAGTACGCCGGATTCGGGTGATAGGCGACCAGCTTCTCCAGCGAATCGCGATACGCCGCGCCGTCCTTCACGCGTTGCGCGCAGGTGCCGAGCATCTGCAGCTGCGCCTCGTCAGGCACGCGGCCCGCGCGGGTCTGCGCGTCGACGCTCGCCTTCAGCTGGTTCACGACCTGCCCGCAATCGTTCGACAGGTAGTACGACTGCGTGAGCAGCGTGCGCATGTCCGGATCGCCGCCGCCCGCCTTCAGGTAGCGCTGCGCGACCTTGATCGCCTGCGGGTAGTTCTTTTGCTGAAAATAGATGCCCGCCAGCGCGGCGGTGGTGCGCTGCTCTTCTTCCCCGCTCAGCCGCCCCGACCCCAGCAAGGTCTCGTAGGCCTGGATCGCCGTGCCGGAATCGCCCGCCGCGACTGCCGCCGCGCCGCGCATTTCCTCGATCATGTAGTTCTCGTACGGCGTCTTGTTCGGCACCGCCGCGGCCATCGCGATCTTGCCCAGCGCATCGCGGTACTTGTGCGCGCGGTACAGATCCTGCGCGGCGTTCAGCGGTTTGGCCACGTCGGGACGCAGCGAGTCGGCCGCCGACGCGGCGGACGGCAGCATCGTGAACGCGCACAAACCTCCGAACGCGGCCGCGATCACCGCGCGCTTCAATCGTTGCTGAATCATGGGAAGGTCGCTTCCTTATTGCATGTACTGCTCGTTGCCGATCAGGCCGATCTTGGTCGCGCCCTCGCGCTGCGCCGACGCCAGCACGGATGCCACGTCCTTGTACGGCACGAGCTTGTTGGGCCGCAGATGAATCTCCGCCTGCACCGGCTCGGCGGCGACCTGCGCGAACTTCGATGCGAGTGCCGCATCGTTCGGCACCAGCACGCCGTTCCAGGTGGTCGTGCCGTCGAAGTCGATGTCGATCTGCACGATTTCCGGCGGCGTGAGCGGCGGCGGCGGATTGCCGACCGGCAGATTCATCTTGATCGAGTGCATCTGGATCGGAATCGTGATGATCAGCATGATCAGCAGCACCAGCATCACGTCGATGAGCGGCGTGGTGTTGATGTCGACCATCACGTCCGGTTCGCCACCCCCGCCACCCGAAGATACGTTCATCCCCATCGTCGACTCCTAGCCGCCGCGCGCCGGCGGCTCAGTGATAAATGAAACCTTGGCGATCCCCGCGCGTTCGCACGCGGTGATCACGCGGCCGATGAATTCGTAGCGCGTGTTCTGGTCGCCGCGGACATGGACGTCCGGCTGCGGCGTCATGACCGACACCGCCTTCAGCTTGGCCAGCAGCGTCGGACCGTCCACGAGGGCGGCATTCCAGAAGAAGTCGCCGTCGCGGTTGACCGCGACTTCCACGCTCTTGGGCGTCGTCTGCAGAGGCTGGATCGCCTCCTTGGGCAACTGGAGCGGGATCGTGTGCGTGACGACCGGGATCGTGATCAGGAAGATGATCAGCAGCACCAGCATCACATCGACGAGCGGCGTGGTGTTGATACTGGAGATGACCTCGTCTTCGCCATCCTCTTGCCCAACGTTCATAGCCATGACGCACCTCGCTTACTGGACCAGCGACGCGGCGGGCTGGCCGGAGGCGCGCGCGGAACGCTTGCCGCCTGCGAGCAGGACCGTATGCAGTTGCGCGCCGAAGTTGCGCACGCGTTCCATCACCGACTTGTTGCGGCGAACCAGGAAGTTGTAGCCGAGCACGGCCGGCACGGCGACCGCCAGACCGATGGCCGTCATGATCAGCGCTTCGCCCACCGGGCCCGCGACCTTGTCGATCGATGCCTGGCCGGCGATACCGATGGCGGTCAGCGCGTGATAGATCCCCCACACCGTACCGAACAGGCCGACGAACGGCGCCGTCGAGCCGACCGTGCCGAGGAACGCGAGGCCGTCCTGCAGGCGGTTCGACACGTTGGTGATCGCGCGCTCGACCGAGACGTCGATCCAGGTGTTGCGGTCGACGGCTTCGAGCAGCGCTTCGTCGTGATGCTCGCCGGCCTCGATCGCGGTTTCGGCGATGAAGCGGAACGGCGACGCCTCGTCGAGCAGCTTCGCGCCTTCGGACAGCGACGGCGCGGTCCAGAGCTGTTCGTCCGCGAGCTTCGCGCGGCGGTTCGCGCGGAACTGCTCGAGGAACTTGGTGATCATGATGTACCAGCTGCCCATCGACATGATGACAAGCAGGATCAGCACGAAGCGGGCGACGAAGTCGCCGTTTTTCCAGAGCGCGCCCAGGCCGTACGGATTGGAGACGGCTTCCGTCGTCGCGGGCTCCGGCGGCGGAGCCGGCTCGTTCGCGGCGGGCGCCGCGGCAGGCGCCGCTTGCGGAGCGGCGGCCGTCGAGGCGGCGGCCGTCGCGTCGCTTGCCTGGGCGTAGGCCAACTGCGGCGCGACAAGCGCGCTAGCCACGCTTACGGAGATCAACATGCTTGCCGTCAGTGCGGCTAGAGAACGCTTCTTCATACCCACTCCAGTTCTTTCGTTGAACTTACGAAAATGACTCGATCACCCTTCAGCCGTCCCCGCCATGCGGGTCAGTTCAAGTTGAAGGAGAACGGAACCTGTACACGCACGGATTGCCCTTGCGCCACACATTTGAATCGCTTGACCGTGTTGAACGCGGTGCGATCCAGAATCGGATCGGCCGACTGTGCGACACGCTCATTGGTGATGTTGCCTGCCGCATCGACGACGAATTCGATCGTCACATCGCCGGTGATGTTGTTTTCCTGCGCTTCCTTCGGATACTGCATCGATGCGCGGATCGAATCCGAATTCGGGCAGACCACGCCGACTTCATGGCTCACCGGCTTGGCAACGGGCGCGGCGACAGGCGGCGCGACGGCGGGCGCGGATTGCACGGGGGCGGACTGGTGCGTGATGGTCGCCTGCGGCGGCGCCTGCACCGGGACTTCCGGCGGCGGCACGAACGGCGGGGGCGGCGGAGCGAATTTCGGCGGCGGCAGCTTGACGACCGGCATCGGCGGCGGAGGCGGCGGTTTCACCGGCTCGATGATGCGGGTTTCGATCGGATGCTGGATGACTTGCACGACCTTGGTGGCCAGGCCGTTGAGCAGCGCGTAGATCAGTATGATGTGCAGAACCAGAACAATCGCGATGCCGCCGAAGCGGCGGACCGGATTCTGTTGCTTCTTGCCGAACTCGCGCGGACGACCCAGTCTCGCAAGCCCGCCATTCGAAGCGGCCAAACCTTCCTCGACTTTCATACCCACCTTCAATCCCCCAAGCGTGAATCGCCCAGATTCGCGGCCACGACATCCGGCTCAGCCATGTCGACTTTCATTTCCGGGAAAACCCGGATATTTACTTCTAATTCGATATTCAATCGAAATCAGTTGTGATGACAGTCGACGCAAAAGCGATGAATACGACAAACCTGATTCTTTTCGGGCAAGCCCGACAGCGTTATTGCTGTTCGGGCTGCGTACGTAGAAAGCATTTTGTCAGCCAATACCGATTCACCGGTTTTAGTCAGACGAAACTCGTCGCGTTTCCGTTGTCTCCGTCGTTACGCGGCGCTTCTTGGAGGCAGAAGATATCAAGGAAAAAATTTTGGCGTCAAACTTTATTTGATACACACACACAAAATTTGGAGGGTTTACTCAAAACGGACCGTAAGGTATTTGAATGAATTGGCATTACTTGAAGTAAATTTATTGTAAGTATTAAGTAATGCAATTATCGGAATAAGAAAATCCCGCACCGGATTTGTGCGTTGCAATGTGCTTTACCGGTGCGCGGCTTTCCCGCTTTAATTTCTAATTGATCGGGATTTGCGCGCGCAGATTGTAAAGCATGTGCGGCGGCCCGTGAAATCCGCCATGACGCGCGGCGCCGATTGATCTGCATTCCTCGTCATTTTCGATGGACGAGCGCCGCGCGGCCGTGCGTCGCCGCGTCTCGTCGCGCACCGCTTCTCGGGCGAATCGCGCGGCGGGTTTTCGGTGATCGGCGGGCCGATTTTCGCCGCCCGTGCGCGCGGCACGCGGTGTCGGTTCGCGCACGCCGCCGGCACGCCGCGATGGCTCGAACGCGATGCGCGCGCCCCGTTGCCCGATCACGCGATTCGCCGGTATTCACGCGGCGTTTTCGCGCGAACGCGGCCACCGCGATGCATGGAAAATACCGCGAAATCCCCCGCTTTTCCGGCCGGCTTCCAATACACCGCCGCGCTCGGCATCGCATCGTCCATCGACCGGCGCGAATGATTCGGCGTGCGGAGCATGTGCGTCGTGCGCCGATGCGAAACGAACCGGCGCAACTTGCCGCCGACACCGTCCGGCGCGCGCCGGCGGTCCCACTGCGACGACGAAAAACAGGCCGCGATGACACGGCATCTGCCCCCATACCGGCGCTCGCGTGATCCGCATCATTCATGTCGCGGCGCCTCGATGCCGCCTCCGCTCGACGAACCCGACCGCGCACGTCGCCCGGCGCAAACAGCTGTCCGTGGTCGAACCCCAAAACAATCTCCGCGCCCCGCCATAAGTACGTTAACGCACGGAACCGCCGCCGACGGCACGTTAACGTGCGGCTTTCCGATATGTGTCGTGACGTTCGTCGCCCCGCGACGGCATCGCTCGCGGACCGCTCCCGCCTGCCGCGCACCACCCGCCATGCCGAATTCCTCGTCCCCCCATCGCCTGGGCCACATCGATGCGATGCGCGCGATCGCCGTGCTGCTCGTCATCTGGACGCATTACGCAGAGGTGCTGAGCCGCATCGCCGGATCCCAACTGATCCTCGACGCGCTGCCCCGTTCGGTGGACTTCGGGCGAGTCGGCGTCGTGCTGTTCTTCTGCATCAGCGGGATGCTGATTCCGACCAGCTTGCGCGGCGCGCCGCGCGACGGCACCCGCCGCTTCCTGATCCGCCGCTTCCTGCGGCTCTATCCGGCATTCTGGCTGTCGCTGCCGCTCGGCTACCTGGTGTACTGGGTGCTGTTCGGCAACCGGATGGAAGCGGCCGGCCTCGTCGCCAACGTGACGATGATTCCGACCGCGTTCGGCTTCGATCCCGTCATGGGCCATTACTGGACGCTCGAGACCGAACTGTATTTCTACGCGCTGTGCCTCGTGCTGTACTGGTTCGGCGCGCTGCAGAAGATGCGCGCGCTGTGCGCGGCCTGCGCCGGGCTGTGCGTGCTGTTCGTCGTCACGAGCGCGTTGCACCTGATTCCGGCGGATGCGCTCGGCCAGTACAAGGGCATGCTGTTCCACCTCGCGATCATGTTCTGGGGCGCGTGTTTCCGGCAGGCCTACGATGCGCCGCATGAAACGCTGTCGATGCGGGTCGCCGGCAGAAACCGGCAGATCTCGTACCGCGCCGCGGTCGTGGCATTGGCCGCGCTGATCTCCGCGCTCGCCCTGCTGATGGCCGCGATCAATTGGCGCCACCACGACGCGCTCCACGTCTCGGCTTCGCTGGGCTATGTGGTGGGTCTCGCGCTGTTCATCACCCTCAGCACGGTGCTGAAGCTGCGCGCGCGCTTCCTCGCGTGGCTCGGCGAAATCAGCTATTCGATCTATCTGCTGCACGCCATTCCGGCGTACCTGTTGTTCTGGGCCTGCCAGCGCTACCCGTTCACCGGCGGGCCGCTCGCGCTGTACATGGTCGCGGCGCTGATTCCGGCGCTGGTCCTGTCGTGGCTGAGCTACCGGTTCTGCGAAGCGCCGGCGGTGCGGCTCGCGCATGCACTGACGCCGTCGCGATCCGGCCGAGCCCGGACGGACGGCACGGATGCGCCGCCCCAGCCCGCGCATACGGCGCCGCCCTCACAGTAAGCGGTCACTCACTTTCATCGCGCCGCACGCGAGCCGGATGCCGTCCGGCCCGCGCCTCCGACGGCCCGAAGCCCGCACACGCCTGTTCTCTGTCGATCAGTTCGCCTCTCCGCCGATCGGCTAGCGCACACCATCTATTTTTTTAGACAAAATAGGCGACAAAAAGAAGTTTATGCGCATAAAACTTCGATTTCATGGATCTCAGAGTCAACCGGTATAATAAAAAACATCCATTTCCCGCGCCGGACACCGGCCACGAGGCACCCTGATGACCATCATCGGCGTAATGGGCTCCGGTACCGCCGAGTGGCCGGAGCTTGCCGTCCCCCTCGGCACCTGGATCGCGAAGCACGGCCATGACCTGCTGACGGGCGCCGGGCGCGGCGTGATGCTGAGTTGCGCGCGGGCGTTTGCCGCCACGCCGTCGCGCGCCGGGCGCTCGATCGGCATCGTGCCGACCGAAGCCGACCCCGCGTCCGGCTTCGTGCCGTGCGCCGGCTATCCGAATCCGTACATCGATCTCCCGATCCTCACGCCGCTGCCCCGCAAGGAAACGGACGCCCCCGATGCCGCGCTGAACCGCAACTACGTGAATGTGCTGACCAGCGACATCGTGATCGCGCTGCCGGGCAGCCGCGGCACGCTCGACGAGATCCGGCTCGCCACCCGCTTCGCCAAACCGTTGATGTGTGTCGGTCCTCACTCCGCTTTCGCGGAAGCGCCGGCCGGCACGCGCGTGACGGCCGATCTCGACGACGTTTATCGCTTCATCGCCGCCCAGGTGGAAGACGCCGTGCGCCGGCCCTCGTCGCGGCCGCACGGAACGGCGTCATGACCGACGCCGCCGCGCCGCCGCCCGGCCCGCGCTTCAATTACGTCGACATCGGCGAACGGCTGCATGCGTACCGTCTGGCGGCCGGCTTGCGCAGCGACGACGTCGCACAGCGGCTCGGCCTGTCGCGGGCCGCCGTCTACAAGCTCGAACGCGGCGAGATCGTCAAGATCGAGACGCTCGAACGCCTTGCCGTCCTGTTCGGGGTCTCGCTCGCGAACCTGCTCGGCGTCGAGGTCGAGTATCACGATTCCGCCATCGCCTATTTCGAACGGATGCGTCAGCTGGAACTGCGCTCGACGCGCATCGTCGCGCACTTCGATCCGTTCTCGTTCCTGCTGACGTCCGACGGCTACGATGCAACGCTGCGCGCGATGCTGATCGAAAGCACGCCGCCGTCGCGCGCCGATGCCGCATGGCAGCGCCTCGTCGAGCACGTGCTGGCGATCCTTGCGGAACGCAAGGCCGCGTTCGCGCGCACGCGGCCGCAGCTGACGACGCTCGTCGGACTGCCGCAGATCGACCAGTTCCTGCATCACGGGATGGTGGGACGCCTCGGGCTGCCGCCCGGCGTCCAGTTGGAGCGCAAGCTCGCCGCGCGGCGCGAAGTCGCGCGGCTCGTCGAACTGATGCGCGCGGCGCCGGCGGAATGGCGAATCGGCGTCGTCGCCGACAGCCTGCCCGGCGAGACTTTTCAGATGTGCGAGGGCTCGGGCGACACTTACGTGGCCGCGTCGCCGTTCAGGCTGGGCCAGTTGCCGAATCTGCGCACCGGCATCGCGACGATCACCACATCGCCCGACGCCGTCGCGATGCACCGGAATCTGGCCCGGCGGTTATGGGCCGGCGCGGCCACCGGCGAAGCCGGCGCGGCGCTCTTGCTGGAGCGGCTGGACCGCGTGTGACGCGCGGCCGCGATACCCCGGTCGATGCCCTGGACCGCTCTACCGGTCCATCGCGAGCTTCGCGCCCAGGCCGATCAGCAACGACCCCATCACCGCGTCGATCGGCTTGCGCAGCCGGTGGTAGCCGCGCTGCACCCGCTCGGTGGAAAAAATGACGGCCATCGCGCTGAACCAGGTCACGGAGATCGCGGCCACCACGGCGACCGTCGCGCCATGCACCCAGCCGGGCGCATGCGCGGGCAGCACGGTCACGAACAGGCTGCCGAAGAAGGCGACGGCCTTCGGGTTGGTCAACCCGACGAAGATGCCGCGCCGATAGGCCTGCAGCGGCCCCCGCACCGGCGCGGCGCCGGTGTCGATCCGGTCCGCCGGCTTGCGCAGCCCCGCGAGCGTCTTCACCCCGAGGTAGATCAGGTAGCCCGCGCCCGCGATCTTGATCACGCCGTACAGCCACGCCAACTCGGCCAGGATCAGCCCGAGGCCGAACACCGCCAGCATCGCCCATACCGCGTGCGACGTCGCGATGCCGAGCGCCGCGTAAAGGCCCGGGCGGCGCCCGGCCAGCGCGTGCGAGGTGACGGCGATCAGGTCGGGACCGGGGCTGGCGCAGGCCAGCAGCATGACGCCGGCGACGGCCGCAAGTTGGGGGATGTAGCTCATCGATGCACCTTCGGGTTCGGCGAGAGGGAAGCTCGCATCTTAGTCCGAACCCGCCGCCCGCGCCGGCGCTCAGGTCAGCGACAGCACGAACCCCGCCGCGAGCGCGCAGTAGAACGCGCCGCACGCCACGCCGAACGGCTTGCGGATTCGCGCGAACACCGGCCCCGCCGCTTGCGACGAAAACACCAGCGCATAAGCCACGAACACGCAAAAACCGAGCGCGCAGCATCCCGCGACCAGCGCGAACGCGACCCACGGCGGCGTCGCGGCGCCCAGCCCGAGCGTCGTGACGGTCAGCCAGCTCAGCACCGCCTTCGGATTGGTCAGGTGAATCCCGAGCCCTTGCAGATAGAACCGCGCGCGGCTACCGCTGCGCGAACCGCCCGGCGCGCGCAACGGATCGCGCGCCGACCAGGCGGCGCGCACCGTCCGATACGCGAGCCAAAGCAGGTAGGCGGCGCCCGCCAGCTTCAGCCACGCCAGCCACGCCGGCGCCGACATCAGCAGCGCCGACACGCCCGCCGCCGCCATCGCCCCCCAGCACATCGACCCGCAGATCACGCCGGCCGCGAGCGACAGGCCCGGCGCGCGCCCGTGGTTCAGCGACGCATGCGCGATGGCCAGATTGGCCGGGCCGGGGCTCGCGGTGCCGATCAGATAGACGGCAAACGCCGCGCCGAAACCGGACAGTGACATCGTCTTGATCCTTCTTTTTCGCAGGGGTGAGCGGCGCGCCGCGTGATCGGTGCCGGCCCGCGCCGATCGCGAGCCCCGCCGGCAGCCGGCGCGGCTCGCCCGGCCACGGCTCGACGCGCGTCGCCGGATCTCCCGCCCGCCCCATCCCGTCCGGCGGTCGCGGTCGCGGCATACCGATCGCGCCGTGCGCGAGACGCGCATCGCAAGGCCGGCGGTTCGTCACGGCCTGCCGCCGGATACGAACGAAACCTCATCGGCAACGAGACGCAGCGGCAACTGCACGAAACCATTATTCCGCTAGAATGCGCGCGATGAAATGAACACTACCGAACAATCGGTACAAACTGTTCGGCGATTTTCGGCAAACACTTCGACGAGGGAGGCGGGATGAAACTCGCGCTCGACCCCGGCAGCGGCGCGCCGCTGACCGAACAGCTGACGAGCCAGATCGAGGATCTGATCCGCTCGCGCCATCTGCGGGTCGGCGTGAAGCTGCCGTCGATCCGGCAGTTGGCGGCCGAGCAGCGGATCAGCCGCTTCCCGGTCATCGAGGCCTACGACCGGCTCGCGTCGCGCGGGCTGATCCAGCCGAAGCACGGCTCGGGCTTCTACGTGACGAGCCACGTCGACAACCGCGACCGCGCGGCGGGCGGCGCCGATCCGCGCGTCGCCGAAGAGGAGTCGAGCCACATCCTCAGGCAGTTCGACCCGGCGGGCAGCGATCTGCTCGGTCTGTCGAACGGCGGCGTGCCGGCCGCGTGGCGCGATGTCGAAGGTATCGCGCAGACGGTGCGCCAGGTCATCCGTAGCGATCCCGCCTGCCTGATCGACTACGCGCCGCCGCAAGGCGACGCCCGGCTGCGCGAGCTGATCGCGCAGCGCCTCGCCCCCCTCGGCATCGACACCACCGCGCAGCAGGTGCTCGTCACGCAGAGCGCGACCCAGGCGCTCGACCTCGTCGTCCGGCTGATGCTGAAGCCCGGCGACACCGCGTTCGTCGAGGATCCCGGCTATTTCAACCTGTTCGGCCTGCTGAAGCTGCAGGGCATTCGCGTCGTCGGCGTGCCGCGCCGCGCGAACGGCCCGGATCTCGACGCGCTGGAAGCGCTGCTCGAGCGGCATCGTCCGAAGCTCTTCTTCGTCAACCCGGCGCTGCACAATCCGACCGCGACCAGCATCGCGCCGCCGATCGCGTTCAGGCTCCTGCAGCTCGCGCAGCAACACGATTTCTCCCTGGTCGAGGACGACGTGTACGCCGATTTCCAGGCCGCGCCCACCCAGCGGCTCGCGGCGCTCGACCCGCTCGATCGCGTGATCTACATCGGCGGATTCTCGAAGACGCTGTCGTCGTCGCTGCGGCTCGGCTATCTCTGCGCGCGCGCGGATCTCGTCAAGCATCTGGTCGACGTGAAGGCGCTCACCAGCATGGGCGGCACGCGGCTCGCCGAAAGCATCGTCGCCACGCTGCTCGAACGGGGCACGCATCGCAAGCATCTGGAACGGCTGCGACGGCGCGTCGACGACGCGCAGGCGGGCGCGGCCGCGCAGCTTCGCGACGCGGGCTGGGTACGCTACGACACGGTGGGCGGCGGCCTGTTCGTATGGGCCCGGGTGCCCGGCGTCGACGACTCCGCGCGGCTTGCCGCCGCCGCGGCCGCGTTCGGCCTGCGGCTCGCGCCCGGCAGCGACTACCGGCCCGGCGGCGAAGCGACGCCCTGGCTGCGCCTCAACGTCGCGCACGTCCGCGATCCGCGCGCGGCGCGCTTCCTCGCGCACGCGGCGAGCCTCGGGCAGCACGCATGATGCGGCTGAAGGCGAAGATCCTGCTGCTTGCGATCGTGCCGTTCCTGATCGCGATCGCGGGCATCGGCTTCGGCGTGCGGCAGCAGGCGACCGCGCTCGCACGCGCGCAGCACGCGACCATCCAGGCCGCGTATCTGTCGAGCAAGGAAGGGGAACTCCGGCATTACGTCGAACTCGCGACCAGCGCGATCAAGCCGCTCTACGACGCCGGCCGCGACAACGCGCGCGACGACGCGATGCTGCGCAGCCAGGCGCTCGCGATGCTGCAGAAGATGGACTTCGGCCCCGACGGCTACTTCTTCGTCTACGATCTGCGCGGCAATTCGCTGATGCATCCGCGCGAGCCGGAGCGGGTCGGCCACAATTTCTGGTCGCTGCGCGACCCGCGGGGCGCGCTGACGATCCAGCAACTGATCGCCGCGGCCTCGCGCGGCGGCGGCTACGTCCGCTACGTGTGGCAGCGTCCGTCCACCGGGCGGCTCGCGCCGAAGCTGGGCTACGTGGTTGCGCTGGAGCGCTGGGGCTGGATGCTCGGTACCGGCATCTATCTCGACGACGTCGACACCGCGCTCACGCGCATCGACCAGCGCGCGTCGGCGAACATCGACCGGACGATGACGTGGATCAGCGCGATCGCGCTCGCGGGCGCCGCCGCGATCGCGCTGTGCGCGCTGGTGCTGAACGTCAGCGAATCGCGCAGCGCCGATGCGAAGCTCAAGCGCCTCGCGCAGCAGGTCGTGGAATCGCAGGAACACGAGCGCGCGCGCCTGTCGCGCGAGCTGCACGACGGGATCAGCCAGATGATGGTGTCGGCGAAGCTGATGCTCGAATCGGCGCTCGCGCGCTTCGAACGCGGCCCCGCGCGGCAACCCGAGGCGGAGGCCGCGCTGTCGAAGGGCGTCGCGCGGCTCGGCGACACGCTGCGCGAAGTGCGGCGGATCTCGCATGCGTTGCGGCCCTCGATGCTCGACGATCTGGGTCTCGCGGCCGCGCTCGATCAGCTGGTGCGCGAACTGGGCAGCGAGACCGGCGTCGAACTCGGCTTCACGCAGGTCGCGCACACCGGCGCGGCGCCGCTGCCCGCCGCCGTCAACACCGCGCTGTTCCGGATCGCGCAAGAAGCGCTCACCAACCTCGTCACGCACGCGCACGCGTCGCGCGCCGCCGTCACGCTCGACGTATCCGCGCAGGCGGTCACGCTGACGATCGCCGACAACGGCCGCGGCTTCGACGCCGAGCGCGCACAGGCCGACGCGCGCGGCGGCGTCGGCCTGCGCAACATGCGCGAGCGCCTCGACGCGCTCGGCGGCACCCTCAGGATCGCGTCGCAGGTCGGACATACCGTGGTCGCCGCGCGCGTCCCGTTGTCCGCCGCGACGGCCTCACCCGGAATCGACTCATGAACGCTCCCCTCTCCGAGACGCGCCACGCCCGGCTGCTGCTGGTCGACGACCACCCGCTCGTGCGCGACGGCCTGAAAATGCGGCTCGAGGCCGCGCCCGGACTCAGCGTGATCGGCGAGGCCGGCAACGCGGACGAAGCGCTCGCGCTCGCCGAAGCGCTCGAGCCGGACCTGACGCTGATGGACGTCGGCATGAACGGGATGAACGGCATCACGCTCGCGGGCATCTTTCACGAGCGCTTCCCGGCGATCCGGGTGCTGATGCTCTCGATGCACGACAACCTCGAATACGTGACGCAGGCGGTGCGCGCGGGCGCGAGCGGCTATCTGCTGAAGGACTCGCCCGCGAGCGAGATCGTGCGGGCGATCGGCGCGGTGCTGGCCGGCCAGACGTTCTTCAGCGAAGGGCTGGCCGCGCGGATGATCCATGCGAACGCGGCGGCGTCTCCGCTCGACCGGCTCACGCCGCGCGAGCGCGACATTCTCGATGCGCTCGCGCAGGGCCTGTCGAGCAAGCAGATCGCGCTGCGCAACGGCCTGTCGGTGCGCACGGTGGAGACGCACCGGCTGAACCTGAAGCGCAAGCTCGGCATCGAGGGCCAGGCCGAGCTGATCAAGTTCGCGGTGGAGCACCGGCGGCGATGAAGGCGGAGGCGCCGCGTCGCCGGCGGCCCCATGCAAAAAGGGCACCTCGCGGTGCCCTTTTTTCTGCTCGCGGCGCGTTCAGTTCACGCGCGCATTGTGCTTCGTCAGGAACGCGATCAGGCCGTCGATGCCGCCCTGCGACAGCTGGCCCCGGAACTGCCCCTGGTACACCTGGATCAGCCACGCGCCCGACATGTCGATGTCGTAGATCTTCCAGTCGTTGCCGACCTTGCCGAGCCGGTAGCCGACCGACTGGCTGTCGCCGGGCGTCGTCACCGTCGACTGCACCAGCGCGTCGGCGCCGCTCGTGCCGCCCGCCTTGAACGAGAACTTCGCGTCCTGGCTGCCGAGCTGCGCGAGGGAGGCCGCGTAGGTACGCGTCATCAGGATCCTGAATTGCTTGTACAGCTCCTGCTGCTGTTGCGGCGTCGCCTGCTTCCACGCATCGCCGACCGCGATCCGCGTCGTGCGTTCGAAGTTCGTCGCCGGCAGGAAGCGCGCCTCGACCACCTGCGTGATCTTCGCCATGTCGCCGGTACGGGCGGCCGGGTCCGTCTTCATCGCGCTGACGGTGCCTTCGACGGCACTCTTGACCACATCGACCGGCGCGGTCTGCGCGTGGGCCGACACGGATACCGCCGCTGCGGCGAGGAAAGCAAACAGGTGACGTTTCATGCGTATTCGGGCTCAGAATGAAAAGGGCCGAAGCGCTCCATGGCTCCGGGCGGGGACAGTATACCCAGCTTGACGCGCCCGCGCGGACCCGTGACGGTCTGTTACCTTTCTCGGAAATTTTCACACTTTCGGGGACGCGCACCGGCGCTCCCGTCATCGCTCACGCGTCGAGACAGCAGCCGAGACTCATCTCGAAGTAGCGGAAGCTGCGCTCCACGCCCGCCGATACGTCGCGCACCTGCTCCGCGCTCGGCGAATGGCCGAGCAGCGATGCGACGATGTCGAGCGCTTCCCACGGATGCTTGTCGTCGTAGCTCGAATGCAGCTTGAGCCAGCGCATCGCGCGGCCGCGCTCGTCGCTGCTGAACAGCTGTTCGTAGAGCGCCGAGCGGCACAGGTCGGCGCTCCACTCGCCGGTCACGCCTTCGATCGCATAGTTGGTCGCGGCGATGCTGGCCGCGAGCGAATCCGCGCTGCTGCTCTTCCAGCACCAGTGGCTCAGCGCCAGCGCGGCGGGCGGGCAATCACCGTCGGACAGCTGGCGGCGCTCGACGCCGCACGCATCCGCCCAGTCGGCCCAGTACTCGACGTGATTCAGCTCGACCCGGATATTGCGGATCAGGTAGCGGCGCGCCTTCTCGTCGCCGAGCGAGTGCTCGCCGTTCGCCTTCAGCAGGTTCAGCGACATGTACTTCGGGAACTGTTCGACGACCGGCCAGCCGTTCACGAAGAACGCCCGCACCTGATGCGGCGCGAGCCGCCCGTCGCGCATCAGCGTGAAGACCTCGTGAAAACGGACCCGGTCGCGCGCTTCCCGCACCGCGCCGACCATATCCTGCAGCCAGTGCGGATAGCTGCCGATATCCATCAAATCGCCCTCTCGTTCGAATGGAATGTGCAATTTTCTCTCCTTGGATTAATTTACCCGCCC
The DNA here is from genome assembly GCF_034721475.1 of Burkholderia alba. NCBI lineage: Bacteria > Pseudomonadati > Pseudomonadota > Betaproteobacteria > Burkholderiales > Burkholderiaceae > Burkholderia > Burkholderia alba. The sequence continues at coordinate 239,422 of NZ_JAWJWL010000005.1, forward strand.
ACCTCAGTACCCTCCCTCGCGCCACGGCGAAGGTCTCGCAAAGAAATAACCCTGATAGAAATCGATGCCCAGTGCGCGTAGCGCGTCCAGCTCGCCGTCCGACTCGACGTGCTCGGCAACCGTGCCGCAGCGCATCGAATGCGCGACCTCGTTGATCGCGCTTACCACGCCGTGGCTGACCGGGTCCGCCAGCATGTTCGACACGAACTCGCCGTCGATCTTCAGGTAGTCGATCGGCAGGTTGCGCAGATAGCGGAACGACGACATGCCCGCGCCGAAATCGTCGAGTGCGAACCGGCAGCCGACCGCGCGCAGCTCGCTCATGAAGCGCGACGCGAGTTCGAGGTTCTTCACCGCGATCGTCTCGGTGATCTCGAAGCAGATCACCGACGGATCGAGCCCCGAACTCAGCAGCTCGGTGACGACGAATTCGAGGAAGCGCTCGTCGGAAACCGACGCGCCCGACAGGTTCACGTTGTATTCGCGGTACTCGCGCGCGGCCAGCGCGCTCAGCTTGCGGAACACGGTACGGATCACCCAGCGGTCGATCATGCCCATCAGCCCGTAGCGCTCGGCGGCCGGCAGGAACGCGGCGGGCGAGATGTCCTGGCCCGCGTCGCCGCTCATTCGCAGCAGCAGTTCCGCGCGCTCGGGCGCGGCGTCCGGCGGACAGGTGTGCACGATCGGCTGCACGTACAGGCGGAAACCGTCGGTCTCGAGCGCGGTCTTGATGCGCCGGCTCCACTGCACGTCGCCGACGTGGCGCGCCTGCTGCAGATCGCTCGGATCCGCCAGCTGGATGCGGTTGCGGCCGCGCTCCTTCGCGATGTAGCACGCGATGTCGGCGAGCTTGATCGCCTTCTCCAGGTTCTGCGGCGCCTTGCCCAGCTCCAGCACGCCGATGCTGACGCTGACCGTGAAGCGCTCGCCTTCCCACGGGAACACGAAATCCTCGAGGCTGCGTCGCAGCCGCTCCGCCTTGTTCTTCGACGGCCACGATCCCGCGCCGCTCGGCAGCAGCACGCCGAACTCGTCGCCGCCGAGCCGCGCGAGCACGTCCTCGTCGTCGAGGCAGCTCTGGAAGCGCTGCGTGACCTCGCGGAGCATCGCGTCGCCCGCCGCGTGGCCGCAGGTGTCGTTGATCTCCTTGAAGCGGTCGAGATCGAGCATCAGCAGCATCGATTCCGACGTCTCCCCGCCGCGCTCCGCGTCGAGCAGCGCCAGTTCGAGGCGCCGCTCGAACTCCACGCGATTCACGAGCCCGGTCAGCACGTCGTGCGTCGCCTGCCATGCGAGGCTCTCGAGGAACTGCTGCTCGCGCGTCATGTTGCGCAGGATCAGCACGTAGCCGACATGGCCGTGCACGCTGTCGCCCATCTCCGAGATCAGCGTCTGCACGACGATCTTCGAATTGTCCCGGCGCAGCAGATGCACCTCGCGCTTCAGCGGCGCGCGCTCGTCCTGCGCGCAGTACTCGTCGACGATATCGACGCCCTGCCCCGTCTCCTTGTCGATCAGGACGAGCACGTTCGGCATCGACGCGCCGACGCAGTCGGCGTGCGCGTACCCGAGCAGCTGCTCGGCCGCCTTGTTGATCGAATCGATCTGCTTCGACAGGCTCACGGTCATCACGGCTTCCGCCACCGAACTGAGCGCCGCCTCCGCGCGCGCCTCGCTCCTGTCGAGCGCGTTCTGGATCGACAGGCGCTGCAGCGCGAGCCGGCGCGCCCACACGATCGCCAGATACATCAGGAACAGCGACGCCGCGAAATAGCACACCAGCAGCAGGACGACGCTCGAACGGAACTCGGCGCTCAGCGATTTCGAGAACAGGTCGGGCAGCTGCGACACGCGTTCGTTGATGTTCCAGATCCGGTGTTCGAGCGCCTTGATCCTCGGGTCGCCGAGATCGCCGCGCTCGATCAGCACGCGCAGTTCGCGCGCGATCGCGCGGAACTCCGTCAGCTCCATGTCCGCCTGGGTCCAGCACTGCAGCGCGTAGTTGACCTTCGTGATCCAGCTGAGCGCCGGGAACAGCCAGACCGCCGCCGTCGCATCGGCGGGATCGATGCCGCTTTCGATCATCGCGTGGCGCGCGGCGACGCGATCGGGCGGCTTGCGCTGCAGCGCGTTGCGCGCCAGCGCGAACATGACGGGCTTGCCGATCGCCTCCTCGTAGCGGAGGTAAGCCCCCGCGTCGCCCGTTTCCGCGTAGCGGCTCAGATAGATGACGGCGTCCTTCTGCGACTTCGACCAGGTGCTCTCGCCCCCGATGTAGACCCGCAGGAACGACACCACGGCAAGGCTCACGATCACCAGGCACACCAGGACCGTGACCATCAGGAGGATCGGCCAGATGTCCCGCGCGGGCTGCAGATGGACGGCCTGGCCGTGCCGTCCGTTCGCGTTGTCCGCCTGATCGCCGTTGCTCGAAGTCACGTTAATCGTCCAGATTGATGGGCTGCATCCCGAGCCGTCCCGCCGCAGGGCCGCCGCGACCCTCCGATTCCGGCGCGCGCGTCAGATGCCCGCGCCCTTCAGGCGGTTGGCCTGGGTACGCATCACCGCGACGGGATCGGCCGCATACGCGCCGCGAATGCCGAACAGCTGGTTGATCGCATCGAAGTGATTCCACTTGTAGCCGGTCGAGATCACCGTGCCGTACAGCGAACTGCAGACGGACGTGAAGCCGTCGTTCTGGCCCGCGCCCTGCAGCGCCATGACGTTGCCCGCCGTCAGGAACACGAGCGTCGACGGATCGAGCACGTTGGCGGGATCGATGAGCGGGATCACGCTGGTATCGAGCGCGCCCGTGACGATGCCGAACAGCGAGATCGGCTGGTATGCGCTGCCGGTCCAGGAATACAGCAGATGCGTATTGCCGGCGACGGTCTCGCTCGCCGCGCCGGTCGTGCACGACCCGGCGCGGCCGAGGCCCGGGCTCGGGAACAGCTGGTTGAACTGCGCGGTATAGGACGTGCTGAGCGCGTTCAGCGCGGCGATCGAATCCTGGTTGGTGTTGTGCGTGCTGCTCGTCAGAATGCCGAACACGTTCAGCAGCGAACCGAAGATCGGCGTCGACAGGCCGGTCGGATCGAGCTTCAGCGCCGCCAGCACGAAGTCGGCGAATTGCGAACCGCGATGCGGCGTCGCGATCGACGTGACCGACGCGACCAGATTCGGCGCGACGGCCGCCACGTAGCGCGCGGTCAGTCCGCCCTGGCTGTGGCCGATCAGGTTGACCTTCCGCGCGCCCGTGACCGCGAGCACCTGCTTCACGTACGCGAGCAACTGCTCGCCGCGCCCGTTCGGGCCGAGATCGCTCTGGAAGCCGGACAGGTTGGCGACGTACACCGTCGCGCCGTGCTGCTGCAGATCCGACTGCATCCCGTACCAGTACGGCAGCACGCCGAAGTAATCGTCGGTGCCGGTCAGGCCGTGGACCAGGATGATCGGGTAGCGGGTGGCCGCGTAAGCGTCGGTAACGGTACCGGCGTGCGCGGCCTGGCCGGGCGCGAGCAGCGCGCAACCCGCGACCACCAGCGCGGCGAACGCACGCGCGCGAACCCGGTGCGCGATCCGGCGCGCCCGGGACACTGCATCGTTGAAGATCGACATGAGTAACAGGTTTCCTCTTTTTTTTCGTTCAGATTCGCGATACGACACCCGCGCACCGATTCCGGCGCGCGGATCTCACCACCCCAGACAAAAACACCGCACGTCGGCGGCCTCCCGCTCCATTGCGACCGACGCCAGCCACTGCGGCCCCAGCGCGACATCCAGGACCGCCCAGCGCTGCGCGCCATCGACGCACTCGCCATAGGCCGGCGCCACGACGGGCCAGCGCACCGCCAGCTCGCGCGGATCGCGGCCGATGCCGACGCCCTGCGCCTTCAGCACCGCCTCCTTGCGGGTCCACATCTGCAGCAACCATGCCTTGCGCGCCGACAGCGTCGTGCGTCCGAAATCGTCGCGCTCCGCCTGCGTCAGCGACGCGCTCGCCAGCACATCGAGGTCGACCCGCCGCTCGACGGATTCCAGATCGCAACCCACCCGGCGGTTGCCGGTGATCGCAAGCAGAACGCCGCCGTTCGCATGACTGAGGCTGAACTGCAGATCGCGACCGAACAGCACGGGCTTGCCGCCCGCCTCCACGTCGAACACCAGCCTGACCGGATCGACATCCAGATAGGCGCCGAGCACGACCCTCAGCATGCTGCGCGCGAACACGAACAGCTCGCGATGCGCGCTCCACCGCATCCGCGCGGCCCGCTCGTGCTCGCTGAGCGACAGGCAGTCGCGCTTCAGATACGAACCCGCTTCGTCGAGATGCGCGCGCCACACCTGAACCTCGCCCTGCATCGCTCGATGCATCAACGCGTCCGACGGCCGCGCCTCGGTGAATCTCAATTCGACCATTGATTCCTGTTCGTTTCGTTTCATCGAGCGGCATGTTGATTACTTACTCAGCAAAACTAATCGATATGCCGACGATCCGTCCCGATGGAACGGTTGCCGCCGATGACGTCAGACCGCCGTTGCCGCGACCTTGCGCTGCCACCAGATGAACAACGGCGCGCCGACGATCTCGAGCACGGTGAACCCCACGAACGGCGGGAACGGCATGCCGAGCGCGGCGAACGAGATCAGCCGGCCGATGCCGCCGATGAAGATCATCACCCACAAGGCGCGGAACAGCACGCCTTGCCGCTCGATCGAAGGAATCACGGAGAACGCGGCGAGCCCGAGTCCGAGCCACACCCCCGCATAGAAGCGCAGGTTGCTGTCGAGGGTCGCGTCGGCCGGCATGCTGACGCCGAGCGACGCATACAGCGGATCGCCGATCCCCATCATGCCGAGCACGCCGGTGATGGTCGGAACGGCCGCGAGAATCGCGGTGGCGATTTGCAGCGCGCGTTTGCTCATCGGATGTAGCCCTCGTTTCGTTATTGGTAAAAGATTCCCAGCACCTGCACGCTGCTCGCCTCGGGCATCGCGCCGAAGCGGCTCCACGACGGCCCGGTCTGCCGCAGGTACTGCAGCGCGATGTCGAACCGGTCGAAACGGCGCCGCAGCTCCAGCCAATACTGCCGTCCCGCGCCGAGATCCGCCTGCATGAAGCCCGTCAGATCGAGCCGGCGCACGCCGACATTGCGCCACGCGGCCATCACGAATACGCCGTGGCGCGTCGGCAGTTCCTGCGCGGCGATCGCCGACTGCACGGCGGCGCCCCACGCGAGCGGGTTGCCCGCCTGCAGCGTGCGCCACTGCTCCGCCGAGGCGCCGCCGCTGTTGCTCTGGAACTCCGCCGTCAGCGACAAATCCACCGGCAGCGTCCACGTCGCGCCCAATGCCGAACTGCTGCGGAACGCGCGGTCGGCATTGCTGCCGGTCGCCCGTCCGATCAGCGATGGACGATAGCCGCCCGCCCATTCCGCATACGCTACCACCGCATTGCCGAGCAGCACGCTCAAATTCTGGCCGAACTGCGGCGACTGCCCGCTTTCGCCATATACCACCCACTGCGGCTGCACCGCGGCGCTCAGGCGCTGGCTGCCGACCAGCATCCAGCGGTCGACGCCGTTGGTGCGCTGCAGGTCCGAGCCGGCGGACGCGTCGCCCGGCAGGCTGCGGCTCGCGAGACGCGGCGACAGCATCAGGGCGACCGAGCCCGAATCCCAGACCTGCTGCGCCCGCACGCCGACGCTGCCGAGCCGATTGGTATGCCGGCTGTCGGGATCGGGCGGCACGTCCAGGCTGACCGCGCCCGCCTTGAAGAAATCGGTCGGGTTGTAGCCCACCGCCGCGCCGATCCGCTCGTTGATGCGGCCCGCGTCGATCACCTGATACGGCGAAACCTTCCAGCTGACATAAGCCTCCTTCACCAGTGTGACGTCGCGATGTGCGGCCGCGTCGGGCGACAGCGGATCGAAGCGGTCGAAACGCATCGCGAAATTGACGTTCAGCGACGGCGTCAACGCGCGATCGAACTGAAATTCCAGCGACAGCTGGTTGCGCCACGACGCGTCGGCCGCGCGATAGTCGCTCCAGCGCACCGCATCCTGCACGCTGAACTTCCACGGCCGCGCGGCCTCCGGCGCGGCGACCGGCGTCGCGTCGGCCAGATCGAGCGCCGCGTTCGCGGCATCGCCCGGATCGTCCGCCCGCGCGCTGCCGGGGTTCGTGAGTGCCGCCGCCATCGTCAAAATCAGTATACCTAACCGGTTCAACGTCATTGGGCCTGGAAGCGGGGCAGGTAGTCGCGCTGCAGCCACGCGTCCGGAATCTCCTGCCACTGGTACCCGGAGAAGCGCATCACCGTCACCCAGCTCGGGTCGAGGCCATCCATGATGACCGTCTCGGTCGGACGCTCGACGCCCAGCTCCATCGTATAGCGGCGATAGAACGCGGTCTTCAGCAGCCGATCGCTTTCCGAATAGAACTTCGCCTTCACCGGACGGCTGCTGGCCGCGTCGAGCCACATCTCGATCCGGTGATAGGTGAGGCCGCCCGCCTTGCCGGTCAGCGACAGCTTGTACGTGTGCCGCGGCTGCCGGTCGCCGTCCGTCACGTCCTCCTCGCCCTTCATCTCGGCCTGGTAGTCGTGCGCGAGATTGACGGTCACCACGTCGCCGTTCGCCGCCTGCCCGAGCAGGCGCTGGTCCGGCGATATGCGGATGCTCGCCTGGTTCGCCGGATCGTAGAACCACAGGTCGTTGCCGTTCTTCAGCATCAGCTTGCCCGCATCGCGCGCCGGCGCGACGAAGCGCACCAGCGTGCGGAACGCGCCGCCCGGCTGGTCCGGCTTCGAATAGATCGACAGCGTGTTGCCGTCCACCTGCTTGCCGGACCGGTACTCGATCAGCGTCGCGGTCAGCACGAACGACTTGAGCGGGGTCCGGATCGCGTCGCTCGCCGCCAGCAGTTTTTGGGGATCGGGCGGCGTCGGCGCCTGCGCCTGCGCGCACGCCATCACGAGACTCAAGCCGATCCACCCCATCAGAAACACACGCCGCACGCTCCACCTCCCTGTTGATCTCATCGGAAATCCGCCTTCATACGTACCGCAACGCATCGACGATCGACAGGCGCGCCGCGTGGCGCGCGGGCAGCCATGCGGACAGACCGGCCACGCACGCGAGACCGAAGAAGGTCAGCGCGATCAGCCGCCACTCGCCCCACACCCGCACCGTCAGCGCGACCGAGTCGATCCGCGCGGGCGGCGTCCACGCCAGCCCGCTGTGATTGACGGCGAAGGCGAGCCCGAACGCCACCAGCACGCCGATCGACGCGCCCACGACGCCCAGCAGCGCGCCCTCGCAGACGAACAGCGCCTGGATGCCGCCGCGCCGCACGCCCATCGAGCGCAGCGTGCCGATCTCGACGGTCCGCTCGATGATCGCGGTGCTCATCGTGTTGCTGATCACGAACAGCACGATCGCGCCAATCAGCACGTAGACGAAGCCGAAGATCACGGAGAACATCCGGTTCGTCTGGTCGTAGAACGGATTCAGCGCCGCGAAATCGAGCACGTCGAGCGGCTGGCCCTCGAAGCGGCCGCCCAGCAGCTGATCGAGCCGCGCGCGCGCCGCGGGGAGTTGCGCGGTATGCCGCAGCTGCAGTTCGATCGCGGTCACGCGCGGCGCATCGCCGCCGTAGACGAGCCGCTGCGCGCGGTTCAGATGCAGCGCCAGATAGACGTCGTCGAACTCCTTCACGCCCTGCCGCTCCGCCTTCACGACCGTGAAACTGCCGACGTTCGGCGCGCCGTAGGCATTCGCCGCCAGCACCTCGATGCGGGTCGCGGGGCCGGCATTCGACGGCGCGGGCGCCTCCGAGGCGGTCAGCGCCATCAAGTCGGCGGGCGCGTCGGCGGCGCTCGCGGGCGCCGGGGACGACGCGCCGGCGAGCCCGCCGTCGCCGCAGCCCGGCACCTGCAGCGGGCCGCACATCTGCAGCACGCGCGCGACGCCGTACCCGACCACCGCCGCGTCCGCCGCCGTACCGGCCAGCGCATACGAGCGCGGCCCGAGCGGAAAGCCGTAGTCGTTCCAGGTCTGCATGCGGCTCTGGTCGTCCGCGATCGCGCCTTGCGCGAGCACCGTGCGCGACACGCCCGCCGCGAAATTCCCGGCGATGCCGCCGAACTGCAAGGTCGGCGTGAGGACCGCGATCATCGGCCGCAGCACCGGATCGTCGCGCAGCTGCGCGATCAGACGGTCGTAGCCCAGGATCCCGTATGCAACGGAATTGCCGCTGCCGTACTGGTAATAGCCGTGCCGCTGGATCTGCAAATGGCCGCTGCGCTGCACGAAGTCGGTCTGCAGCCCGAGCGTGATGTCCTTGCTGAATCCGCCGAACAGCAGGATCGCGCAGACCCCGACGATCATCGCGAGCAGCGTCGTGATCGAGCGGCGGCGGTTCCGCTGCAGGTTGCGCAGCGCCAACAGGAAGGTATGCATCAGTGTTCCGCCTCTTGCGTGATGCGGCGCTGGCCGACGATCCGGCCGTCGCGGATCTGCACGACCGCGTCGGCGGCGTCGAGCACCTGGGGATCGTGCGACGACACGATGAACGACACGCCGCTCTCGCGCTGCATCTGATGCATCAGCGCGATGATCGCCTGGCCGGTCACGCTGTCGAGATTAGCGGTCGGCTCGTCGGCCAGCACGAGCGACGGCCCCGCGGCCAGCGCGCGCGCGATCGCGACACGCTGCCGCTGCCCGCCGGACAGCTGGCTCGGCCGGTGCGCGCCCTTGCCGCCGAGTCCGACCGCGTCGAGCAGGTACGCGACGCGCTGCGCGCGCTCGCGCGCCGGCCGCCGCGCCATCAGCAACGGGTATTCGACGTTCTCGTAGGCGGACAGCACCGGCAGCAGGTTGAACGACTGGAAGATGTGGCCCACGCGCTGCGCGCGGAAATCCGACAGCGCGTTATCCGACAGCGCGGCCGTATCCTGGCCGGCCACCGTCACGCTGCCGGTATCCGGGCAATCGATGCAGCCGATCATGTTCAGCAGCGTGGTCTTGCCGCTGCCGGACGGCCCGCTCAGCACGGTGAAGCGATTCGCCTCGAGCTGCACCGAGACGCCCGCGAGGCCGATCACCTCCACGCTGTCGAGCAGATAGGTCTTGCTGACGTTGTCGACGGACACGATGTTCATCACGCGCCTCCCGCGCGCACCCGCGCCGCCGCCGTCGCGCCCAGATCCGGCTGCGCGGCGCGGCTCGCGCGCCGCGCCGGCAGCGCGCGGATCAGGCGCTTCAGCGCCAGCCGGTACGCGAAGTGTTCAAGCTCGATCACGTGCCGCTGGGTGTCGCTGAAATGGATCGCGCCTTTCCAGTTCGAATCGTCGCGGGCGATCAGTCTGTCGAGACGCCCCGCCTTCTTCGGCGCGGCGTCGCGCGCCACCAGATAGCGGGCGACGAGCTGCGCCTGATAGTCCATCAACGGCCAGTTGCCGGTCGAGGTCTGGAACAGCCCGATGAAGAACAGGTTCGGATGCAGTACGTCGAAGATGTTCAGGTACAGGCGCGGGCTTGCCTTGTCCCATTTCAGGTACGACTGGTCGAGGAACGGGAAGCTCAGCTCGAAGCCGGTCGCATAGACGATCACGTCGACCGGCTCCTCGGAGCCGTCGCTGAACGCCACGCGGTCGCCCTTCAGCTCGCGCACGTCCGGCTTGGCGGCGAGATCGCCGTGTCCGAGGTGATAGAACAGCGTCGAGTTGATGATGAAGTGCGACTCGAACAGCTTGTGATCGGGCTTCCTGAGACCGTACTCCTCCGGCTGTCCGGCCGTCGTGAGGCGCAGCAGCCGTTCGCCGAAGAAGCGGCGCGCCCACAGCGGCATGCGCAGCTTGAGCGGCCACTCGGCCCAGCGGTCCGCCGGAATCCCGAACAGGAATTTCGGCCAGTAGAAGTAGCCGCGCCGCGTGCTGTGAAGCACCGCGCTCGCGTGATGAACGGCTTCGACGGCGATGTCGCAACCCGAATTGCCCGCGCCCACCACCAGCACCCGCTTGTCCTTGAAAACCTCGGGCGTCTTGTACTGGGCCGAATGCAGCTGCAGCCCGTCGAAGCGGCCCGGATAGTCCGGCACCTGAGGCCGGCACAGATGGCCGTTGCAGACGAACACGCCCTTGTACTCGCGGATCTCGTGGCGGTCGAGTTCGACCCGCCACAGTCCGTCCTGCACCGGCGTGATCTCCAGCACCGTGCGGTTGAACTCCGCATGCTCGTAGACGCCGAACTTGCGCGCGTAGTCGCGCAGATAGCCGAGCGCCTGATCGCCGCGCGCGTAGGTCGGGTAATCGGCGGGCATCGGGTAGTCCGTGTATTCGGAAAACTCGCGCGAGCTGATCATGTGCACCGACCGGTAGATCGCGCTGCTCGGCTTGCCGTAATACCAGTTGCCGCCGACGTCGTCCTCGCGCTCGATCAGATCGAACTCGATGCCCTGCTCGCGCAGGTTCTTCGCCGTCGTGATGCCGGCGGCGCCGCCGCCGATGATGCAGTAACGCTTGCTGTAGTCGCGGTTTGTCATGTTTTTTCGCTCCCTGGCCCGTTCTCTCAGGCGGTCATGCGGTCAGCGGCGCGGCGATCTCGCCGTCCGCCTGCGTTGTCCCGGTCTCCGCCTCGGCGGGCGCGACGCGAACGTCGTCCATCCTGAGCACCACGTAGCCGCGCGCATCGAGAACCGCGAAGCGGCCCGTCGCATACTCGACCACGGTATCGGCCGACGCGGCGGGCAACTGCGCGAGCTTCACGCTGCCGATCCGCCAGATCGCCGGCAGCGCTTCCGCCCGTGCCTGCCAGCCCGCCAGCAGCACGCGCAGCACGTTCTCGATGTGGTTGACGGGCAGACGCAATTCCGGCGGCACCGGCACGGCCCACAGCGCATGCGGGTCCGCGGCCGGCACGCGGCCGATCCGCGCGATGCCCGTCGCGTCGTCGTCGGACGCATGCCACACGCCGGCCGGCAGCAGTTCCCCGTTCCACGCCGCGAACGGCGCGCCCGCCGTTCGCGGCGGCTGCGGCACGGAGCCGAGCGGCCGCGCGAGCACCGCGCCGACCGGCTCCGGCTGCAGCCGGTAGACGAGCGTCAGGTTCAGCCGCTCCGCCTGCGTATCGGCGTCGCTGCAGCGCACGTCGACGCGCCACACGTCGCCGATCAGATAGCCCACCGCCTCGCTGCTGAGCGTCACGGGCTGCCCCAGTCCGGCCGCGAGCGGCAGCGTGTCGAGATGCAGCGTCACGTTGACCAGTTCGCTCAGAAAACGCGCTTCGCCGGTCGGCGGCATCACCCAGTCGCCGACCGCGCACGCATGTTCGAGCAGCAGCGACGCGGGCAAGGCGGCGCGGCCGCCGAAGCGGAACGCGTGCGCATACGGCGTGACGGACGGATCGAGCGTGTAGCGGGTTTCGAAACGCTTGAACGGACGGAACCGCACCGGATCGCCGGCATGGTGATGGCGCGTGACGAGATCGCCGAGGTTCGGCAGCTCGCGAATCGGCCGGAATCCCTTGATCTGCACCGGCGTCGGCGCGCGGCCGACCGCGCCCATGAACATCACCTCGCCGCTGTCGGGCGCCGCGAGTTCGCGCAGCCAGTGGCGCACGCCTTCATCGACGTCCATCGGCGTGATGTAGCGTTGCGTGACCGCGAAATTGGTGATCATCCCGACGCCTTCCCAGGTCGGCCACACCAGCGTCTTCACGCTGCACGACGGCGGCAGCACATGCCGGTGCGCCCACAGCCCGAGCCGCGCGAGCGCCTCGTTCGCGGCCGCGTAGTCGGTTTCGCCGGTCATGCCGCCCCAGCGGCCCGTCAGCGAGCCGACGTTGCAGAACTGCACGAGCCGCGGGCGATGCCGGACCGCCGCGCACAGATTCGCGAAACCGAGCACCTTGGTGCGCACCGTGCCGACGAAACTGTCCGCGCTCTTCTGCACGAGCCGGACCGGCTGGTCGACGCCCGCGTTATGGATCACCATCCGCAGCGCATCGCCCAGCTCGTCGCACAGCACCCGCACGGCGACCGGATCCGTGACGTCGCACACCCGGTATCGCACCGGCAGGCCGAGCGCGGCGATTTCGTCGAGCGCCGCCTTCAGCTCGCGGCGGCGCTTCAGGCCCTGCAGCATGTCGCGAATCATCTTCGGCGAGCGTTCCGGCGTCGCGAGCTTCAGCTGCTCGTGGCAATAGCGCTTGAAGCCGGTATCGTCGAGCGCCATCCACGGCTCGCTGCCGTCGGGCGGCGCCTCGCGTCCCGTGACGATCACCGTGCAGCCGTGCTGCTCGGCCAGCGCGCGGGCGCACAGCAGGCCGATCCCGCGCGCGCCGCCGGAGAACAGCACCGTGTCGCCCGGCGACAGCTCCAGCCACGCGTCGACCGCGAGCGGCGGCAACTCCCGGCGCTGCGCCTGCAGCGTGTAGCGCCGGCCCTGCAGATAGCCGACTTCGAACAGCCCCCAGCGGTACAGCTCGTTGACGATCAGCTGATCGACGCGGCGCGTCTCGTCCGCCGACACGTCGAGCACGCGCACGTTGCAGTTCGGCAGCTCCTGCGGCAAGGTTTTCGCGAGGCCGGCCCACAGACCGCCGAGCGGCTGCGCGTCGGCATCGCCGTAGCCCATCAGCCCGTCGATCCACGTCACGGCCAGATAGAACAGCCGCGCCGTGCTTTCCTCCGCCGCCCAATCGCCGTAGCAGGCCTGCAGCAGCCCGACGGTGCGCCGCATCGGCGCCTCCCAGCGGTCGGCCGCCTGCAGCGAGAACGGCGCCTCGAGCCCGAGATCGATGATCCCGTCGATCGGTCCGGCGTCGCCGAGTAGCGCCTTCGCGGCCGCCGCCGGATCGGCGTTCGCGGCCGGCGCGAACACCACCACCTTCGCGCAGGTTCGGGCCAGTGCGGCCGCCACCCGCTCCACGGTGCTGGCGCGTCCGTTGACGATCGCGATCCGCTTGCCGCTCAAGTGCGGCGAGGGCGTGTCGGGGACCGGTTCGATCGGCACCGGCTGCCAGACGTAGCGCCACGCGGGCACCGCGGCGCGGCGCGGCGCCGGCTCGCTCGCGGCGGCCGGCCGATGCGGCGCGGCGGCCGGCGACGCATTCGCAGCGGGCTCCCGCAAAGGCTCACCGTCGGGCGCCGTATCGCCGAGCGGGCGCAGCGGACGCGAGCGCGCCTGGTCCCGCACGTGTTCGAGACTGCTGTGCTGACGCTCGCGCGGCTTGATGATCAGGCGGATGCCGTTCAGCGGCCGCAGCGAGATCAGCGCGCCGAGTTCGATCGGGTGGCCGGGCAGCACGTTCAGGTCGAAGTGCTGCGCGACCACGGCGGTCAGCACCCGCATCTGCAGCAGCGCGGTCTGGAAGCCGATGCATTTGCGCATCCCGCCGCCGAACGGGAAGTACACGTACTTGTGGCGGCTGGGCGCGTGGCTCGCGAAGTTTTCCGGATCGAACGCATCCGGGTTGGTCCAGAACGCCGGGTGACGGTGCGTGACGTACGGCGACATGAAGACCGACGAACGCGCGGGGATATGGAAGCCGCCGATCTCGTCGTCGTCCACCAGATCGCGCGTAAAGCCCCAGATCGGCGGATAGACGCGCAGCACCTCGTCGACGACCTGCGACAGATAAGGCAGGTGCTCGAAATCCTGCAGGCTCGGCGCGCGCCCGCCGAGCCGCGCGTCGAGTTCCTCGCGCAGCTGGCGCAGCACGCCCGGATGCTGCGCGAGCGCATACAGCGCCCATGCGAGCCCGCTGCCGGTCGTCTCGTGTCCGGCGAGGAACACCGTCATCACTTCGTCGTGCACTTCCTGCTGCGTCATCGGCGCATCGGTGTCGGGATCGCGCGCGTTCAGCAGCATCGAGATCACGTCGCTCGGCTCGCAGCGTTCCTCGCGGTGATCCGCGATGATCCGCGCGATGATCGAATCGATGCTGCGGCGCGCCTTCGCGATCCGCCGATTGAACGGCGTCGGCGCCCAGCGCGGCACGAAATCGTTCAGGTTGCCCTGCGGCATCATCGCCTGGATCCCGAACCGCACCGCCGGGCCGACCTCCTCCGCGTGCGTCGAGATGTCGGTGTTGAACACCATCAGGCCGAGCATGCGCAGGCTCAGATGCATCATGTCCTCGACGACGTCGACCGCTTCGCCCGGCGGCAGCGCGCTCCAGCGATTCGCGAGCGCGAGCGCCGCATCGCCGACCGCGGCCGTGTGCATCTCCACCTGCTTGCGGTGGAACAGCGGCTGCACGGCGCGGCGGTGGCGGCGCCAGAACTCGCCGTCGGTGGTCAGCAGGCCGTCGCCGAAGAAGATCTTGAAGTTGTCGTAGAAGCGGCCGCGCACGTAGTTGCGATGGTTCTCCTGCAGCACGTACTGGACGTGATCGGGATGCGCCAGCGCATGCGTGAGGAACGGCCCGAGCCGGTTGCGCGCGACGTCGCCGTACTGCTGCTGCAGGCGCAGCAGCATCGTGATCGGATTGCGCTTGTATTCGGCGAGGTTGCCCATCATCAGGCTGCCGCGCGGGCCGGGTGCCAATCGGTGCGTACTCATGCCACGACCCGCTCTGCTGCGCGGCCGGCGATCAGCGCGTCGACCTCGGCCTTGGTCGCGAAGGCGCCTGTCGCGCGATGCACGTAGCCGATCACGACGCCCGTGACGTCCTGCATCTGCATCAGCATCCGGCCGTCCGGCCGCGACGCGACGAAGCGGTTGCCGCCGTGGCCGCCCTCCAGCGCGAATTCGCCCGGCGTCGCCGACAGGTCGATCCGGTCGTATCGCTGCGCCAGCTCGCAGTCGTTGCCGCTTTCGTAGAGATCGATCCGGCCGATCGACACCGGCGCGGCGAGCGGAATGTAGTCGTCCGCGACGTAGTTCAGCACCGCGACGCGCGCGAGTCCGTCGAGCATGATGCTCGGCACCGCGAAGCGCGAGAACACCGGATCGTCGGACGCGACGTTCAGCCGATAGCGCGCGGTCTTGCCGGAGGGACGCATGCCCGTGTCGGTGGTCGACACGAACATCCCGCTCAATCGCACCGGCGCGGTGTCGAAGTGATAGGGATCGGCGATCGGCGTATACGCGTCGTCCGGCCGCTGCGGCCACAACGGCGCCTGCGCGTAGTTCGGCGCCAGCAGCGCCTTGATCTCGAAATGCAGCTTGTCGCGCACCAGCACCTGGCCGTTCGGCGCGAGCACGTCGCCCGTGATCCGCACCTGCACGACGGTCGCATCGCCGTCGCGGCCGGCGAGCTGCGCGTGGATGCGCTTCGTGCTCGGCCGCTGCGCATCGTAGACCCGCAGGAAATGCCGGAACGCGGCGTCGCGGAAGCCGACCACGCGCAGCCCCGGCACCAGCTGCAGCGCGGCCTCGGCGGCCAGTTCGGGCACGAAGGTGCCGGGCAGCGTCGCGAACCGGTTGACGACGTGGTGCTGGAGGTACGCGTCGGTATCCAGATCGAAGACCCGCTCGAAGACCACGCTGTCGGCGCCGCGGCTCACTTCGCGGCCGAGGTAGAAATCGTGCCGGCCGGGTTGCGCGCCGGGCCCGGCCGGCGCATCGAAGAACGCCGGCAGATGCGCCTCGATCGCCCGCCGCTCGGCCGCGCCGAGATGCACGGAGCTGGGCGCGCGCGCCGTCAGGTTGATTTCGCGCAGGAAGTGGTGGATGCCTTCCTTGGTCCGCATGCTGGTGAACAGCCCGCTCTTCTCGAGGAATGCGCGCGTCACCGGGTTCGAGCCCAGCCCGACCGAGCGCCACAGCGTCCAGCCGATCGTGAACTCGTCCTGGTTCAGCAGCGCGCTGTTGTAGGTCGCGTGCGTGTTCAGGAAATCGTTGCCCGCCGCGTAGTCCGTTTCGCCCGCCTGTCCGGTCAGGCCGATGAACGAGCCGAAGTTGCACCACGCGCGCGGCTGCGCCGCGCCGAAGGCCTGCCGCAGGTTCCAGTAGCCGCGGATCTTGATGTCGCGCACGGCGACGAAATCGTCGAACGCCTTGACCTGCACCGACGCAGACCGGTTGAGCCCCGCCGCGTTGACGACGAGATCGACCGGCTGTCCGGCCGCGAGAATCCGCTGCACGGCCGCGCGCACGCTTTCCGCGTCGAGCACGTCGGCGCGCAGATAGCGGACCTTGTTCGGGCCGCAGTACGACTTCATCACGTCGATGTTGCGCCGCGCCGCGCGCGCCTCCACCTGGCGCTCGAACGCCTTGATGATGACGGGCAGCGGCATGGCCGGATGCAGCGCCTTCTGCTCGCGGATGTAGTCGGGGCGGCGGCGGGCGAATTCCTCGTCGCTGCCCGCGAACACCTCGGGACCGTACGCGTCGAGCGCGCTGCTGCCGACCAGGTAGATGGTCGGATGGAAATGCTCGGCGACCGCCTTCATCAGCTCCGCCGTGATCCCGCGCGCGCCGCCGAAAGCGACGACGACCGAATCCGGCCCGAGCCGCGCGAGCCCGTCGGACGGCAACGTGCCCGCCTCCTCCGTCACGCGCGGCGTCAGCCGCCGTGCGCCGTCGAGCGCCACGACCGGCAGCAGATGCCGCGCGCCGCTTTCGCGCTCGGCCTGCGCGATCGCGCCGCGCGGGTCGGTGCGATCGGTGAACACCGCGAGCGATTGCGCGTGCGGCAATTCGATCGCCAGCGCCTTGACGAGCCCGGAGAACATCCCGGCGTCCGGATGCAGCACGCCGCGAACCGTCGCGTCCAGCAGCAGCGCGATGAACGAGCCGTGCTGCGCGACGTCGTCGTAGCACCGCTTGAGGGCGAGGAACGCCAGATCGTGCAGCTTCAGCCGGTCCGGCGACGGCGCGGCCAGTTGGCCCGCCGGCAGCAGGCTGGCGCGCAGCGTCGTCAGCAGGCGGACATGGCGCGTACCGGCGGGAATCCTGTCCTGCAGCGCCGCCTCGTCGAGCGTATCGACGACATGTACCCGGATGCCGCCGGGCGCGGCGGGCCGGGTGGACAACACGACGAGATCGGGCGGTGCGTCGATCCCGTCGAGCAGTGCCGGCGTGTCCGTGACGATCACGCAAGCGGGCGGCAGATAGGCGATCGATCCGCGCCCGGCCTCCCAGGCGGTTTCCAGCAGATCGATCCGGTAACGGGTCACGCCCAGCGGTTCGCCGTCGGCGGCGACGTCGGTCGCGGCGAGCGTGGTCGGCAGCGGCGATCGGGCGGGCGCGGCCACCGGGTGCGCGCCATGCGACGCCGGCGCGGCGTCCGGGCGACCCACGGCCGCCGTGCCGGGCGAGGCGCTGCCGGCCCGCGCCGGCGGCGCCGTCCGGTCGAGCCGCAGACCGAAGCGCGCGCGATCGCCATCGTTGCCGAACGACACCGACGCGGCCGGCGCGTCGCCGACCAGCGCCTGCAGCACCGACAGCGCCGCATCCGCGCCCGCATACGTGACGTCGCGGCCCGCGCGATCGCGCAGCATCGGACGCACGGCCGGCGCCGCGAATTCGCGGCCGCTGTCGACCCACGCCAGCACCGGCAGGCCCGCCGCCTCGGCCTGGGTCCGGGTCGTGACGGCGAACAGCACCACGCCTTCCGCGAGCGACTGGCCGAAGGCCGGCTGCACCTCTTCGGCCGAATTGCCGTTGATCCCGCCGACCAGCACCATATCCAGCTCGCCGCTGCGCAGGTAGCGCGCGGCCACCTCGAACGCGGCCAGCGTCGACGCGTGTCCGGCGTCGACCGTCATGTTCATCCCATGCAGGTCATAGTAGTTCGCGACGCGAGCCGGGATCACGTTCGGCATCATGCCGGGGAACGCATTCTCGGTGGTCGGCGGCACCAGGCACTTCGTCCTCGCGGCGAAGCGCGCCAGCAGGTCGTCCAGCTGCGGCAGCGACGCCGTGTCGGGCGCGGCCCGCAGCGCGGTCGAGAGGTCGTCCAGATAGCAGCGGCTCGCATACAGCGCGGCGTTGCGGGTCGGCCCCATGTGGCCCATCACGATGCCGATCGTGTCGGCATGGTCGCGCCAGTAGCTCCGCAACTGTTCGCGCATGTCGTGCGCGGCGTCGAGCGCCATCAGCTGGCAGCGGTCGAGCGCGCGCAGCACGGCGGGCGGCATCCGCACCCGGTCGAAGCTCGGCAGCGGATAAGTCGGGCCGAAGCTCGCCTCCGGCGCCGCGCCTTGTCCGCTCAGCCAGCCCGCGACCGCCGCCGCGTCGCCGAGGCCGGGGAATTTCGCCGACCAGCTGACGATCGCGAGCGGCTCGCGGCTGAAGCGCGCGGCCGGCGCGGCCGCGGGCAGGTCCGCCCGGTATTCGCTGACGACCAGGTGACCGTTGGTGCCGCCGAACCCGAAGCCGGATACGGCGGCGGCGCGCGGCCCGTCGCGTCGCGGCGGCCAGTCGACCGGCCGCTGCGGAATGGCGAAGCCGCTCGTCGCCAATTCGAATTCGTCCGGCGGCGCGGCAAAGCGATGCTGCGGCGGGATGCGATCGTGTTCGAGCGCGAGCAGCACCTGGATCAGCGACACGACGCCCGCCGCCCAGCCGGTGTGCCCGACCAGCGATTTGTTCGACGTGACCTGTACCGGCCGGTCGCGCTTGATCATGCTCTTCAGGCTCTGGAACTCGGCGAGATCGCCCGCCGGCGTGCCGGTCGCGTGCGCGACCACCCAGTCGATCGCCTCCTGCGGCATGTCGGTCTGCTGATACGCGCGGCGGATCGCGATGCTCTGCCCGGCGGAATTCGGCGCGTAGATCGCCTTGCCCTTGCCGTCCGACGACGAACCGAACGCCTTCAGCACGCCCAGCACGCGGTCGCCGTCGGCGAGCGCGCGCTTGAGCCGCTTGAGGATCACGACGCCCGCGCCGTCGGCGAACAGCACGCCGTCGCAGGCCCGGTCGAGCGGCCGCACCTCGCCGCTGCGCGACAGGCCGTGCAGCTTCGAGAACAGGATCGACCCGCGCGGCGCCAGCGCGAACGCGCCGCCGCACGCGACCACGTCATGCTTGCCGAGCAGCAGGCCCTTGATGCCGAGGTCGACCGAATAGAGCGACGACGAACACGCGGTGTCGACCATCATGTATTCCGCGTCGTCGGGCAGCACGCCCTTCATCGCGTTGAAGCCGACCCGGTGCGGGAAGAAATCGGCCAGTTCGCCCGTGCCGCGCGCGTAGCGGGCCTGCAGCACCGACTCGATCCGCGCGGCGGTGCGCTCGCGCTGTTCCGGGGTCGCGCCGGCGTCGTCGAGCACCGCGTGCAGACGGGCGCGCGCCGCCGCCAGCACCATGCCCTCTTCGAGGTGCTGGCTGCCGTCGGCGGTGTAGCCGACCAGGAACGACGTGCGGTCGCCGGGGCGGACCCGCACGCCCGCGAGCGCCTGGCGCAGCGAGTGGCGCAGCCACAGCGTCGTCAGTTCGCGCGGCGCGGCATCCGCGTCGATCTCCGCCTGCAAGCCGGCTTCCGGCGCGAAGCGCTCGATGAACACCGAGCGCGACTGGTAGCTCTTGTCCTCCGCCGACGTGTCCGGCGAATAGAACGACCGGTAGTCCCAGCGGTCGGGCGGGACGTTGCCGAACAGCTCGGGGCCGTCGAGCAGTGCGCGCCAGAAGGCTTGCGGGTCGTTCGCGCCGGGCAGCGCGAGCCCCATGCCGACCACCGCGATCTCGTCGCCTTCGTCGTCGCCGGAAGGGGCGGCCGGGGTGGCGCCGGCGGTAGCCGGTGACGTCGCGGCGCCGGCGGCCGACGGGATGCCGGCGCCGGACGGCGCGGCGGCACGGGCAGCCGCGGTCGCGGCCGGGGTGTCTGCCGCCCGGGTCATGACGGCCGGCGCGGCGGGTTCCGCGAAGCCGGCGGCCGGCGGTGTGCTCGGGTTGGCGGCGGCCACGGCGGCGGCCGGAACGCCCGCCGCCGCACCCGTGTCGGGCGTCGCGGCCCATTCCCGGCGCGGCGAAAGTCCTTCGCTGCACAACGACAGCCCGCCGTCCGCCACCACCACCTGGCCGGTGATCCAGCGTGCCGCATCCGACGCGAGGAACAGCACCACCTCCGCCAGATCGTCGGCCGTCGCGAGCCGCTTGAGCGGCGTGGCCGCGATGCTCGACCGCTTGGTGTTGGCGGGATCGGGGAATTGCGCGGCGACGTCGCCGTCGATCAGCGTCGACGACGCGCCGTTCACGCGAATGCCCTGGTCCGCATACTCGACGGCGAGATAGCGGGTCAGCGATTCGAGCGCGGCCTTCGCGGTACCGACCACCAGGTAGTTGGCCGGCACGAGCGTCGCGCCGACCGACGACACGTTGACGATCGCCCCGCCGCCCGAGCGCGCCATCAGCTTCGCCGCGCGCCGGGCGCACCAGAACGCGCCCTTCAGGTTGGTATCCAGCGCGCGATCGAAATGCGCCGATTCGATGTCGTCGACACCCAGCAGCGCGCCGGACGCCGCATTGTTGACGAGAATGTCGAGTCGTCCGTACTTTGTTTCGATTTCGTCAAACATCCGATCGACCTGCGCGGGCTGGGCAACCGACGCGCGCATCACGTCGACGGTCGCGCCCAGCGCGCGCAGTTCCTCCACGGTCTGCTTGGACGCATCCAGAGAGTGAAAGAAATTGACAATGACGTGTGCGCCTTCTTCCGCGAAGCGCCGGCAAATCGCCTTGCCGACATTCTTCGCGCCACCCGTCACCAGAACCAGCTTTCCCTTCAAATAGGAGTTCGACATAACTCGCAGACCATGAGGATTACAAACCATTCAAAAAAGGCTGAATGCGCGATTCATCTTTCTCGTTATGCGGCGCGTATCGCGGGCAGCCGCTTATCCCGCAACCAGCACCGCCTTGCCCTGATGCTCGTAGACGAAATCGACGATCTGGCCCATTGCCTTGAAATCGCCGGTGCGGAAGTTCGCCGGGAGGGGCGGCAGGCCGTAGCGCGCGCTGATCCGCTGGATGATCTCGGTCTGCTTGACGGAATCGATGCCCAGCTCGGCTTCCAGTTCGACCGATTCGGTGAACACCTCGACCGGATACTCCATCGCCTCCGCGTAGATCGCGACCAGCTCCGCGAACAGCCGGTCGCGCGGCACGCGAGCGGGCTCGGCGGCCACCGGCGCGGGCGCGGGCGCGGCGGGCGCCTTCGGCTGCGACGCGAAATCCGCGCCCGGCACGTGCGGCGCCGGCGAAGCCGTCAGGCTGCGCGCGGTGAAAAAGCGCTGCAGCTCGTCCTTGATCTTGTCCACGATCCCCGGGCCGCTGTTGCGCCAGAACTCGTCGAAATCCAGATTCAGGTTGCTTGCGCGAATATCGTCGTTCATGACCCTACCCCCTTCCAAATGTTTGAAAATCTGCTCAACACCGCTCAACTCCTCGCGCGCATCCGCCGCGCCCGGGAAAGTCTTGACGACGCCGGGCCCCGCCACCCGTACCACGATCCTGCTCAGCGCATTCAGCGCCCCGCATTCGACAAACACGTCCGCGCCCGCCGATTTCAGACGCATCACGCCATCGCGAAAACGCACCGGCATCACGAAATGCCGGGCAAGGCATTCGGCCAGATCGTCGGCGTCGGCGTAAAACCGATTTAATATCGGCGAATAAATCTTGCAATTGATTGGCTGCTTTTTATAAACCCGCAAACGCCTTTCAAATTCGATTCGCGATTTTTCGAGATCGACGTGATGAAACGCATAGGGGGAATTGAGGCGTTGCGCGGATATATTTTTCCCGGCGCAATAGGAAATGAATTCCTGAACGGTTTCAGCGGACCCTGACACGACGGTCTGCGACGCGTGGTTTTCGACCGCGATCCGCACGCTGCCCGGCCGAGCGGCCGACAACCCGGGGAAGCACGCCGCCAGCAGGCCGTGCACGGCTTCCGGGGCCGCGGCCACCGCCGCCATCATGCCGTCGGGCGGCGCAGCCGCGCGCAGCGATTCGATCCGGTCGCAGACGATTTCGGCGCCCTGGCCGATGGAAAAGGCGCCGCCGCACACGAGCGCGGCGATCTCGCCGAAGCTATGGCCCATCAGCACGTCCGGCACGATACCCCGCGCGCGCAGCGCCTCGAAGCGCGACACCGACGCTGCGTAGATCGCCAGCTGCAGCAGGTCCGGCGCCTCCCTCAGGAAATGATCGATGCCATGGGCTTCGTTCCAGAGCGTGCGCAGCAACGAACGGCCCAGCCGCCGCTCGGCCACCGCATCGATGGCCTGCATCGCGCGCTGCACGTCGGGATAGGTCCAGCTCAACGCCCGGGTCGCGCCCGCATGGAAAGCGCCCTGGCCGGGAAATAGAAACGCAACTTGGATCATGAGATTGCCCTTGCTTGCCACCGGCGCCCAACCCGCCCGACGCCGCCCCATCCAATACATACCCGCTGCGCTCCCCTGCATTTATTCGATAACCCCGCCGGTCGTTTCGGCGTCGGCCAACCTAAATCCAGTAAATTGCACGCATTAAATGTAGTAAATCACATACACAATTTAACATATGGTTTCCCGACGCTATGTTCGGTAAATCACATTTCCTTTGAGAGTTTTAATTTAACTATCCGCCCATGTTGACGCCCTATATCGAACTATCAGGCCGACAAAATAGAACGCGTGTCTAAGTCATTTATGAGACAGGCGGCCGACAAAATACATGAATTAACGGACAGGAATGTATATTCCCGCGCCGCAGCAACGATTGACGGACCATTGGGAACGAATAGAAGGGCCGGATAGCCCCGGCGCGGCGATCATGCCCCGGTATCGATCCCACCGCGCCCCAAATTCGGGCAACGCCGGCCGGCCGCGACGCCGCCCCGTGCCGACCCGCGATCCGGGCCGACGCACCCGGGCGCTTTTCCCTCCGCGCGGCCTGCCCGGCGCGGCGCGCAGCCGCTCCAAGCTTGCCGACTCCGAAGGCCGCGCCCCGGTATACTTAGCCACTTTGCCTATTACGCTGCCCCCGCCAGCCGTCTCATGCTGACCTCCCTGCTCGTCCGACTCGTCGCCCTTTCAGTCCGCCGCCCGATCTGGGTGATCGTGCTGTCGCTCGTCATCGCCGCCCTGAGCAGCGTGTATGTCGCGCACCATTTCAAGATCAACACCGACGTCAGCAAACTGGTCGAAACGGATGCCGAGTGGTCCGCGCTCAGCAACGCGATGGATCAGGCGTTCCCACAACGGGGCCAGACCATTCTCGCGGTCGTCGAGGCGCCCGCGCCCGAGTTCGCGAGCGCCGCGGCCAATGCGCTGACGGCCGCCCTCGCGAAGGAGACGGCCGCCGGCCGGATCGGCCAGGTATCGGAGCCGGCGGGCGGCCCGCTGTTCGAGCACAACGGGCTGCTGTTCCTGTCCACCCAGGAGGTGGCCGACACCACCGCTCAGCTCGCGAGCGCCCGGCCGCTGATCAACGTGCTCGCGAAAGACCCGAGCATCACCGGCCTCGCCACCACCCTGTCGACGACGCTCGGCCTGCCGCTGCAATCGGGCCAGGTGAAGCTGTCCGGCATGGCCAAGCTGCTGTCGCGCAGCGCCGCGACGGTGGACGACGTGCTGGCCGGCAAGCCCGCCGCGTTCTCGTGGCGCGCGCTGGTCGATTCCAGCGCGGCCC
Source organism: Burkholderia alba (assembly GCF_034721475.1). Taxonomy (NCBI): domain Bacteria; kingdom Pseudomonadati; phylum Pseudomonadota; class Betaproteobacteria; order Burkholderiales; family Burkholderiaceae; genus Burkholderia; species Burkholderia alba. Next base: position 262,991 of record NZ_JAWJWL010000005.1, read on the forward strand.
GCCAGCCCGCCCGCGCGTTCGTGACGGTGCAGCCGGTGGTCAACTACGGCGCGCTGAAGGCCGGCGAGGCCGCCTCGCAAACCATCCGCGCGACCGCGACCGCGCTCGACCTCAAGCAGCGCTTCGGCGCGGTCGTGCGCCTGACGGGCGAGCAGCCGCTCGCCGACGAGGAATTCGCGTCCGTCGAGGACGGCGCCGCCGTCAACGGCATCGGCACGCTCGTCGTGGTGCTCGTGATCCTGTGGCTCGCGCTGCGCTCGAAGCGGATGATCGGCTCGGTGCTCGTGACGCTCGCGGTCGGCCTCGTCGCGACGGCCGCGCTCGGCCTGCTGATGGTCGGCTCGTTCAACATGATCTCGGTCGCCTTCATGGTGCTGTTCGTCGGCCTCGGCGTCGATTTCGCGATCCAGTACGGCGTGAAGTACCGCGAGGAACGCTACCGCGAGCCGCGCATCGACCATGCGCTGATCGGCGCCGCCCATGCGATGGGGATGCCGCTCACGCTCGCGGCGGCCGCCGTCGCGGCCAGCTTCTTCTCGTTTCTGCCCACCGCCTATCGCGGCGTGTCGGAGCTGGGCCTGATCGCGGGCGTCGGCATGTTCGTCGCGTTCCTCACGACGCTCACGCTGCTGCCCGCGCTGCTCAAGCTGTTCGCGCCGCCGGGCGAACGCAAGCCCCCCGGATTCCCGCGCCTCGCGCCGGTCGACGACTATCTCGACCGGCACCGCAAGCCGATCCTGATCGGCACGCTGGCCGTCGTGATCGGCGCGCTGCCGCTGCTGTACTTCCTGCACTTCGATTTCAATCCGCTGCACCTGAAGGATCCGAAGAGCGAATCGATGGCGACGCTGCTCGCGCTGAAGGATTCGCCCGAGGCCTCGGTCAACGACGTCGCGCTGCTCGCCCCGTCGCTCGCCGCCGCCGATGCGACCGCGCAGCGCCTCGACGCGCTGCCGGAAGTCGGCCGCACCACGACGCTCACCACCTTCATCCCCGCCGACCAGCCGAAGAAGCTCGCGCTGATCGCGCCGGTGGCGGCCGGGCTGCTGCCCGCGCTCACCCAGCAGCCCGCCGCGCCGGTACCCGACGCGCAGCGCGTCGCCGCGCTCAAGCGCGCGTCGACCCTGCTCGGATACGCGGCCGAGGATTATCCGGGGCCGGGCGCCGCCGCCGCGAAGCACCTGTCCGAATCGCTCGCGAAGCTCGCCGCCGCCGACAGCGCGACGCGCGACCGCGCGGAAACCGCATTTTCGACGTCGCTGCGGATCGCGCTCGGTCAGCTCGCGGCGCTGCTGCAGCCGGCCACGATCACGCGCGACACGCTGCCGCCGCAGCTCGTGCGCGACTGGGTCGCGCCGGACGGCCGCGCGCTGGTGCAGATCTCGCCGAAAATCCCCGCGGGCGCCGACCCGGGCGACGACGCCGTGCTGCGTCGCTTCGCGCAGGCCGTGAAGGCGGCCGAACCGGGCGCGATCGGCGGGCCGATCTCGATCCTGCATTCAGCGGACACCATCATCAAGGCGTTCCTGCAGGCCGGCGCGCTGTCGGTGCTGTCGATCACGATCCTGCTGTGGATCACGCTGCGCCGCTTCGGCGACGTGCTGCGCACGCTCGTGCCGCTGCTCGTGTCCGGCGTCGTGACGCTCGAGCTGTGCGTGCTGCTCGGCATCTCGCTGAACTTCGCGAACATCATCGCGCTGCCGCTGATGCTCGGCGTGGGGGTCGCGTTCAAGGTGTATTTCGTGATGGCATGGCGCGCGGGCCAGACCGGCCTCTTGCAGTCGAGCCTGACGCACGCGGTGCTGTTCAGCGCCGCGACGACGGCCACCGCATTCGGCAGCCTGTGGCTGTCGCATCATCCGGGGACGGCGAGCATGGGCAAGCTGCTCGCGCTGGCGCTGTCCTGCACGCTGATCGGCGCCGTGGTGTTCCAGCCCGTGCTGATGGGCAAACCGCGCGCGCCGCGCGCGACGAATCAACCGCAAGGAATCGATGAATAAGGTGCGAATCATGACGGCGGCGCTGGCCGCCAGCGCGTTCCTGGGCGGCTGCGCAACGGGTCCCGAACGTCATCCGGGCGACCCGCTCGAGCCGATGAACCGCGCGATCTTCAAGTTCAACGACGCGGTCGACCAGACCATCGCCGTGCCGATCGCGAAGGGTTACCAGAAAGTGACGCCGTCGCCGGTGCGCACGGCGGTCAGCAATTTCTTCTCGAACCTCGGCGACCTCGGCAATATCGCGAACAACCTGCTGCAGCTGCGCGTCACCGACGCGACGGAAGATCTGATGCGGGTCGCGATGAATACGGTGTTCGGCGTCGCCGGCCTGATCGACATCGCCACGCCGGCGGGCCTGCCGAAGCATCACCAGGATTTCGGCCTGACGATGGCGCGCTGGGGCGTGCCCGCCGGCCCGTACCTGGTGCTGCCGGTATTCGGGCCGAGCTCGTTGCGCGACGGCGTCGGCCGCGCGGTGGATGTGCGCTTCAACCTGCTGAACTACATCGAACCCGCCGCGCGCAACCCGATGTACATCGCGCAGTTCATCAGCGCGCGCTCGGACCTGCTCGGCGCGACCGACCTGTTGCAGCAGGCGGCGCTCGACAAGTATTCGTTCGTGCGCGATGCGTATACGCAGCAGCGGCGCTCGATGACGTACAAGAGCGGCCAGGGCGATCAGAACGCGCTGCCCGACTACGGCGATCCGGGCGACCCCGAGCACGGCGCGGCGCCTGACGGCAAGCGCGGCGAACCGGGCGGCCTGCCGCAGTACCAGGACCCGGGCGACACGCCGGCGAATCCCGCTGCCGGGTCGCCCGCCTCGGCGCCCGCGGATACGCCGGCCAGCGCACCCGCCGCCGACTAACGGACGCACCGCTCCTCAAGGGCGCCGCGACAGGCGGCGCCCGTCACCCGCCCTGCGTCACCCTTGCTCCGCGAACGGCAGCGCCGTTTGCCCTTCGGCCCGCATGCCGAATACGTTGAGCGTCATCGCGACGAGCGCGTAGTAGCCGAGCAGCCCCACCAGATTCACGACGACCGGATGCCCGAAGCGCTCGACCGCTGCGCGGTAGGCCGGCTCCGACACCCGTTTCGTTTCGTACAGTTCGGTCGCGAAGCGATGGATCAATGCCTCGTCCGCATCGGCGAACGCCGGCGTTTCGCCCACCCGGATCGCTTCCGCCGTCGCGGCGGACAGGCCCGCGTCGAGCGCGATCGGATGGTGGATGTGCCACTCCGCCTGCGAGCGCCAGCGCGCCGCCGTGACGAGGATCGCCAGCTCGGACAGGCGCAGCGGCAGACCGGTCCGGTAACGGCAGAACGCGCCGAGCCGCTGTGCGTGCTGCGCCAGTTCGGGGCTGAAGATCCAGCCGAGGAACGGGCCGTTCAGGTTGCCGCGCGGGCCGCTCAGGATCTCGTCCAGCACCGCGCGCTGCTCGGCGGTCGCGGTCTCGGAATGGAAGTCGGGAAGTCTTTGTGTCATCGCAAACGAAGCTGAAGCGAATCCGCGCGGCGGCTGAACGCCGCCGGCCGGATCGGCGGGATTGCGGTCAGCCGCGGCGCGCGCGGCGCCGGACCGGACCCGGGAAGTATCGTGGCCACGATGCGGGGCCGCGCCGGCAGCTCAAGCGCGTACCGCGTCGAGCGCCGCCTCGATCGCGGCGCTCAGCCGCTCGGCGATCGTATCGATCTGCTGCGCGGTGCAGATGAACGGCGGCGCGAGCAGCACGTGATCGCCATGCAGGCCGTCGACCGTGCCGCCCATCGGATAGACCATCAGCCCGCGCTGCATCGCCTCGCGCTTGATCACGGCGTGGAGCCGATGCGCCGGATCGAACGGTATCTTCGTGTCGCGCTCGCGCACGAGTTCGACGCCGACGAACAGCCCCCGGCCGCGCACGTCGCCCACATGCGCATGCCCGGCGAACCGGCCGCGCAGCGCGGCGCGCAGTTGTTCGCCGCGCGCCTTCACGTTGTCGAGCAGCCGGTCCTCGGCGATCACGCGCTGCACTTCGAGCGCCGCCGCGCACGCGGTCGCGTGCCCGATGTAGGTGTGTCCGTGCTGGAAGAACCCGGACCCGGCGACGATCGTGTCGTAGATCTCGTTGCTGACGAGCGTCGCGCCGATCGGCTGGTAGCCGGCGCCCAGCCCCTTCGCGATCGTCAGGATGTCCGGCGCCACGCCGTCTTCGTCGCAGGCGAACAGGTAACCGGTGCGGCCCATCCCGGACATGATTTCATCGAGGATCAGCAGCACGCCGTATTTGTCGCAGACCGCGCGGATCTTGCGGAAATACTCGCGCACGGGGGGCGCGGCGCCCACCGTCGCGCCGACGACCGTCTCGGCAACGAACGCGGCGACCGTATCCGGGCCGAGCGCGAGAATCCTGGCTTCCAGCTCGTCGGCGAGACGCTGCGCGAACGCCTCCTCGGTTTCGTCCGCGCGCTGCTCGCGATACGCATAGCACGGGCTCACGTGGTGCGCCTCGATCAGCAGCGGCAGGAACGGCTCGCGCCGCCACGCGTTGCCGCCGATCGCCAGCGCGCCGAGCGTATTGCCGTGATAACTCTGGCGACGCGCGATGAAATGCCGGCGCGCCGGCTGCCCCTTTTCCACGAAATACTGGCGCGCCAGCTTCAGCGCGGCCTCGATCGCTTCGGAGCCGCCCGACACGAAATACACATGGCCCAGCCCCTCGGGCGCCGCGTCGATCAGGTGGTCGGCCAGCGCCTCGGCCGCCTGCGTCGTGAAGAACGACGAATGCGCGTAGGGCAGCTGCCGCACCTGGCGCTCGATCGCGTCGATCACGCGCGGGTGGCTGTGCCCGAGGCACGAGACGGCCGCGCCGCCGCACGCGTCGATATAGCGCTTGCCGGTCGAGTCGACGATCTCGATGCCGTCGCCGGCCACCGCGACCGGCAACGATACGCGCGGCGCGCGATGAAATACGGTAGTCATCTGGTATGTCTCGCTGTTCAGGATGCCGCCGGGCGGCAGGTGTCGGATGCGATGAATTGCCGGAAACGCCGCTGTCCCCGCTGGCGCACCTCGAATTCCACGCCGTCGTTCGCGATCGCGCACAACGCGGTCGCGAGCGTGTTTTCTTCATCGGGATCGTGCGGATCGTCGCGGTAAATCGGCAAACCCGCGGGCGCGCGATCGGCCAGAACGTCCCGGAGCGCCGCCTCGCCGATCTCCGCGATGCCGGGCAGCAGCACATCGAGCCGCGCCTGCCGGTCGCGCGACGAGGCCGTCACGATCTGCGCTTCCCCTTCGCAGCCCGGGTGGATCATGTGATTCGCGTGTCCGGCGAGCCGTTCGACCGGCACGGCCGACACGCGCGCGGCGCTGGCTTCGACGCTCAGCAGACGCGTATCGCCCGCGCAGCCGAGCATATGGTGAAAGCCGCTCGCGTTCCGGTGCGCGCGCAGCACGCGGAGCGCGTCGTCGAGCGAGCCGCAGTCGAGCACCGCGCGCGCCAGCACCATGCGCGGCACGCCGACCGCCGGCCGCGCGATCCGCAGGTTGTTGATCGTCTGGACGAGACCGGCCCGGTTCACCGCGAACGTATGGCCCGGCAGCGAACCGGGGTAATAGAAGCTGATGAAGCCGGGCCGGCCGTCCGGCCGCACGTCGACCAGCCGGCAGCGCTCGCGCAGATAGGGATCGCCGTCCTCGTTGTGCGCGATGTAGCGCGCGGCGCGGCCGTGCGCCGCGAGCGTCGTGCAGCCGTCGGGCGCGTTGTGGATCAGCTCGCCCCGGCAATTCCACAGGAACACGTCCTCGGGCGCGCGTTGCAGCCCGGCCGCGAGTCCGTCGAGCTCGTCGGCCAGCGCCGGGAACGCCGCCCGCGCGGCATCCCGCAGCGCGCCGACGAACGGGTGGCCGCGCCAGCGGCTCACGGCATGCCATGCATTGCTTTGCGCGAGATACGCGTCCACCTCGGGCCGCGCGAGTTCGCCCAGACGCCGGCCGATCTCGCGCGGCGAGCCCGCGATCACCACGGGCGTCGGATCCTTCATCGCTTGTCCTGCTCAAGAAACGTGTTGGAGAAAATCCTTCAGGCGCTGCGTCGGCGGACGATCGATCAGCTCGGCGGGCGCGCCATCCTCGGCGATCTCGCCCTGATCCATGAACAGCAGCCGCGTGCCCACCCGCTTCGCGAAACCGATCTCGTGCGTCACGACCACCATCGTCATCCCTTCACCCGCCAGATCCTGCATCACTTTCAGCACCTCGTGGCGCAGCTCGGGATCGAGCGCCGACGTCGGTTCGTCGAACAGCATCAGCCTGGGCCGGATCGCGAGCGCGCGGGCAATCGCGACCCGCTGCTGCTGGCCGCCCGACAGCTCGGCCGGATAGTGGTTCGCGCGCGCCGCCAGCCCGACCTTGTCGAGCAGCGCGAGCGCCTGCTCGCGGGCGTCGGGGCGCGAGGCGCCGCGCACTTCGCGCGGCCCGAACATCACGTTCTCAAGCGCGGTCATTTGCGGGAACAGATTGAACTGCTGGAACACCATGCCCGCTTCGAGCCGGATGCCGCGAATGGTCGCGGCGTTGCCTTTCACGCTCTGCCCGTCGACCCGCAGCTCGCCGGACGTGATCTTTTCGAGCGCGTTGATGCAGCGGAGCATCGTCGACTTGCCCGAACCCGACGGACCGACCACGACCACCACCTCGCCCGCGTCGATATCGAGGCTGATGTCCTTCAGCACCGGCAGCGCCCCGAAGCTCTTCGACACGTTCCGGAATTCGATCATGCTCATAGAATCCGCATCCTTTTTTCGATGAAGCGCAGCGCGAGCGTCATCGCGCCGGTCAGCACCAGGTAGATCACCGCCACGGCGCTCCAGATCTCGACCGCCTGGAAATTGCCGGCGATGATTTCCTGGCCCTTGCGCGTCAGCTCGCCCACGCCGATGACGATGAACAGCGACGTGTCCTTCAGGCTCACGATGCATTGATTGCCGAGCGGCGGGATCAGGCGCCGGAACGCGAGCGGCCCGACGATCTTCAGCAGCACGCGCGGCATCGACAAGCCCATCGCGAGCCCCGCCTCCGTCAGCCCCTTCGGGATCGACAGCAGCGCGCCGCGCACCACCTCCGCGAGATACGCGCCGGAATTCAGCGTGATCGCGATGATCGCGGCCGTCAGGCCGTCGATGCGGATGTGGGCGAGCAGCGGCAGCGCGAAGTAGAGAAACATCACCTGCACGACGATCGGCGTACCGCGAATCAGCTCGATGTAGACCTGCGCGAGCACGTTCATGTAGGGCGGACCGTAAGCGCGAAACATGCCCGCGACCATGCCGACGAGAAAGCCGCCCGCGAGTCCGAAAAATGCGATGAAGATGGTTAGCCTGACGCCATCCATCAGGTCCGGCAAGGCCGTCCAGATTGCTGACCAGTCGAATTGCACATCCTGCTCCTGATTGATTCCCGATCGCCGCCGATCAGTGTCGATGCGACGCGACGCACCGCCGCGTCGCCGGGCTCATGCGTCGGGGGTCAGGACTTCGGCGGCTCCGCGCCGAACCATTTCCGGTAGAGCTTCGCGTAGCGGCCGTCGGCCTTCATCTTCGCCAGCTCCTGGTTGACCTTCGGCAGAAGCGGGCTGCCCTTCGGGAAGCCGATGCCGTATTTGTCGCCGCTCACCGGATCGCCCGCGACCTTGACCTTGCCCTTGCCTTCGTTGTTCGCGAAGAACAGCACGTTCGGCGTGTCGTGCATCGCGGCGTCGACGCGCCCGGCTTCGAGCGCGAGATAGGCCTGGTCGATGTTCGGGAACTGGCGGATCTCCTTCGGCTTCAGGTGCGCCTTGATCCAGTCGACGGTTGCCGTGCCGGTTTTCGCGGCGATCACCTTGCCGTTGAGATCGTTGATCGACTTGATGCTCGTATTGCCGACCTGGACCATCGCGGCAAGACCGCTGTCGTAGTACGGATCGGAGAAGTCGATCGCCTTCCTGCGTTCTTCCCGGATGGTCATGCCCGACAGCGCGACGTCGATGTTGCGGGTCTGCAGCGCCGGAATCAGGCCGCTGAAATCCATCGGCTGGAGCTGGTATTTCCAGCCCTGGCTCTTGGCGATCTCCGCCCACAGGTCGAGATCGAAGCCGACGTACTTGTCGCCCTGCTTGAATTCGAACGGCATGAACGAGGTGTCGGTGCCGACGATGAGCGTCTTGTCCTGCGCATGCGCGAGACTTGCGCCCAGCAGCGCGACGACGGCAATGGACTTGAGGAAGGAACGGCGTCCCATGGTTGCTTCTCCGCGGTGGTTGGCGATTTCCCCGGCGGAACCGGGGAGGTCGGCGAATATCCCGCCGATTATCAACACACGATGTATAAATTAAATTATACGCAACATGTGTTGTCAGGCGGATACTATGACATCAAAAATGCCCGCACCGGAAAATCGCGTCGCGACAAACCCTGAGACGGAGGGCGCGGGACGATCGAATGGCGATCGGCGAGAGCGACGGGAAGCGTAGCGCGCGAACCCAGGCGACAGCGGATGGATGGCGCTCTGCGCCGGACATGCGCGCGCGGATCGCGCAGCAGGCGGTTTTATCTACGCCCGCGGATCGAACGGCCACAGGCAACGCGGCGGCCCGCGCGAGCCGATCGCGTCTGCCCGCATGCCCCGAACGAGAGCAAACGGGCATCGCTTATCGGCCATGCCTCCGTCCTGAAGGCGAGCGCGCTGCGCGCCGCCGCTTCCGGCCAGCCGCCAATCTCTCGTATTACCGGCAGTCCGCCGCCCCCCCCCGGCAATCCGCCGCCTCGCCGCGGTGCGCATTCGGCATCGCGCACATCAGCCCGACGAGCACGACCGACACCGCGGCGGCCAGCCAGTAGACCGGCTGAAACGTCCCGGCCACGGTTCTGCACCACCCGCCGAGCAGATTGCCGGCCACGCCGCCCACGCCGAACGCCGCTTCGCACATTCCGCACACGACCGCGGCGAGCGCCGCGCCGCTGCGCTTGCCGACATACGCATGCAACAGGCCGTAGATCGGAAAGAACGAAAAACCGAACGCGAACGCGGCGATGCCCAACGCGGCGGCGCCCGGATGCGCCGCCGCGATGACGGACGCCCCGAGCAACAGCACGCCCGCGCTCACCAGCGCGGCACGCATCCCGTCGCGCGGTGCGGCGCCCTCGCCGCGGCCGCCGCTCGCGCCGCGAAAATCGCCGATCACGCCGAGCACGAAACCGCTCGCCGCGCCCGCCACCCCCATCAGTGCCCAGGCGTGCGCGGTCGCGTCGAGGCCGAGCCGTAGATCGTCGTGCGCATAGGCGGACAGGTAGGTCACGAACGGCACGCCGGCGAACCCGCTCAGCAACGCGATCGCGTACGTCAGCAGATAACGTCGCGCGACGACCTGGCGCCGCGTCACGCGTCGGCTCGCATGCGCCGTGCGGCGCGGCGGCTCGTCACCGCCCCGCGAGCGGGCGACGCGCGCGAACGCCGCGGCGAGCACGACGCCCAGCGCCGCGGTCAGCATCGCACTCGCCAGCCAGACCGAACGCCAGCCCCACGCGGCGAGCAACGCGGGCACCATCAGCCCGTTCACCAGCACGCCGTAATTGGTGCCGCTCCCGATGACGCCAATTGCCTTCGCCTGATGCCGCGCGTCGATCAGCGGCGCGATCAGCACCATCATCGGCACCCAGGTCGCGGCCGCGCATGCGTTGAGCGCGATCAGCACGCCGCCCATCAGCCACGTCCGTTCCACGAACGCCAGCGCGCCGAGTCCGGCGGCGGACAGCATCAGCGCAATGAACACGACGCGCGCCGCGCCGAAGCGCGCGGCCGCGAATCCCGACAGCAGCGCCACCGCGACATTGGCCGCTTGCCGCGCGGCCGTGACGAAGCCGGCCTGCGTGTAGTCGAAGCCGATATCGTGCCGCATCTGCGGCAGCAGGACGGGAAACAGATAGACGCCGAATCCGTAGGTAGCGGCGATCACCGCGCTCAACAGCAGCGTGACGGCGAATTGATGCGAAGCATGGGGCGAGGAGTCCATCGCGAGTGACCGGTGAAGGGCGTGCGGATCATTTTCGGCGCCTCGCTTTCATGACGGAAATGATTTAATTTTGTGTCACCCATTAACGTCCATCATCATTTCAGCCATGAACCTCGATCCTGCCCTGCTGCGCGCCTTCGTCGCCGTCACGGAAGCCGGCGGCTTCACGAAAGCGGCCCGGCGGCTGAACCTGACCCAGTCGGCCATCAGCCACCAGATCCGCCGGCTCGAGGAGGACATCGGCCGGCCGCTGCTCTACCGGACCACGCGCAGCCTGACGCTGACCGAGGACGGCGAGGAGTTCCTGCGCTACGCGCAGCAGATCCTGGATGCGATGAACGCGGTCACGCGGCGCTTTCGTTCGTCGCCCGTCAAGGGCAGCGTGCGCTTCGGCGCGCCGGACATCTTCATGGGCGAGCGGCTGCCGGTGCTGCTCACGCAATTCGCGCGCGCGTATCCGAACGTGCGGCTCGACGTGAGCGTCGGGATGAGCCTCGATTCGCAGGCGATGGTCGATGCGCAAGAGCTGGATCTGGCCGTCGTGCTGTGCCCGTGCCCGGATGCCCGGCGCACCGCGCCGGGAGACGGGGTCGTGCTGCGGCGGACCCGCTTCGTCTGGGCCGCCGCCGACACGTTCGAGCTGCGCGACGGCACGTCGCTGCCGCTCGCGTTCTTTCCCGCGCCTTGCGTCAACCGGCGCGTGGCGATCAGCGCGCTCGACGGGCTGCCCATCGACTGGCACGTCGCGTACACGGCATCGAGCCAGTCGGGCATTCGCGCGGCGGTCATGACGGGGCTCGCGATCACGCCGCTGACCAGCGACGATCTGGAGCCCGGCATCACGGTCGTCGACGGGCGGTACGGCCTGCCGCCGCTGCCGGATGCGGAATTCAGGCTGCTCTGGGGAAAAGGAGAAAAGACGCTGGCCGTGCAGGAATTCGGCCGCCTCGTGCTCGATACGCCGGGCGAGCAGCCGCTGCGGACGCCGCGCGCGAAAACCGTCTGACGCGGCCCTCGGATGGCGGCCGCACCGGCGGCCAGCGAAAGCTCAGACCACCCGCAGCGCGCCCGACCGTTCGAACGCGTGCCGTGCCTGAACGAGCGTCGCGCGCGCCGCCCGCGCGTCGGCGGCCACCTGCAGCAGCGGGCCGAGCTGGCCCGGCTCCTTCAGCAATTCGCGCAGAATCGGCAGGATCGCCGTGCTGCCGTCGTCGCGCAGGCCGGCCATCGCCGCGCGCGGCAGCGTGCGCCACGCCGGGTCGACGATCGCCCGGCACACCGCGAACGGCACGCCGCGCGCCGCCGCGAAGGCGCCCGCGATATGCGACTCCATGTCGACCGCAAGCGCCGCCTTGGCCTGGTGCAGCGACGCCTTCTCCTGCGCGCCGACCACGGCGGCGCCGACCGCCGCCAGCGTGCCGCGGCGGGTGCGGGCCAGCACCGGCGTATCGGCCAGCGAGGCGACGAGCCGCCCGCTCCACGCCGGGTCGGTCGCCACGATGCCGAACGGCCCGTCGATCGCATCGGCGATCACCAGCGTGCCGGGCGCCAGATCCGGCGCGAGGCCGCCCGCCGTGCCGAAGCTGACGATGCCCGAGCAGCCGCGCGCGAGCGCGGCGCTCAACGCGCGTTCGAGCCGGTCGGCCCGCGCCGCGAAAACGGCTTCGACGCCCTTGCCGCGCGCGATCCGCGCCTCGAAAGCCATGCCGGTGACGGCGATCACCGGCGCTGCGGCACCCTGGGTCATGGCGCGCTCAGATCCCGACCGTCACGTGTTTCGTGTTCGCCCGCTTCAGGTTGCGGTAGCGCGCGATCGCCCACAGCGGGAAAAACTTGCGATAGCCGTGGTAGCGCAGGTAGAACACGCGCGGGAAACCCGTCGCGGTGAAGCGGGTCTCGTCCCACAGGCCTTCGTCGTTCTGCCGCGCGATCAGGTACTCGACGCCGCGCGCGACCGCGGGATGGTCGACCTCGCCCGCCGCCATCAGGCCGAGCAGCGCCCATGCGGTCTGCGACGCCGTGCTCGGCGCCTGCTCGTAGCCGCGATAGTCGAGCTTGTAGCTGTCGCCGTCCTCGCCCCAGCCGCCGTCCTGGTTCTGGATCGACAGCAGCCACTGCGCGCCGCGCTTCACGCGCGGATCGTCGTGACCCAGCCCCGCCGCGTTGAGCGAGCAGAGCGCGGTCCAGGTGCCGTACACGTAGTTCATCCCCCAGCGGCCGTACCAGCTGCCGTCCGGCTCCTGTTCCTTCAGCATGTAGTCGAGCGCGCGGCGGGCGGGCTCGCTCGTCGCGGGCGTCTCGCCCAGTTGCGCGAGCATCGACAGGCAGCGGCCCGATACGTCGGCCGTCGGCGGATCGAGCAGCGCGCCGTGATCGGAGAACGGAATGTTGTTCAGGTAGTACTGAGTGTTTTCGGGCTCGAACGCGCCCCAGCCGCCGTCGCTGCTCTGCATGCCGACCACCCATTCGCGCGCCCGGGCAATCGCCTCGCTGTCGTCGTTCGATTGCGTGAGCTTCGCCGCGCGGTCCATCGCCATCGCGACCACGGCGGTGTCGTCGACGTCCGGGTAATGCGGGTTCGCGTACTGGAACGCCCAGCCGCCGGGACGCACGTTCGGCCGGCGCGAGATCCAGTCGCCGCGCACGTCGAGGATCTGCAGCGGACGCAGCCAGCGCAGCCCGCGAATCGCCGCTTCCTCCGCGCGCGGATCGGCCGTCTCGAGCAGCGCATGCGCGGCCAGCGACGTGTCCCAGACGGGCGACAGGCACGGCTGGCAATACGCCTCGTCCTCGCCGACCACCAGCAGCTTCTCGATCGAACGGCGCGCGGTCGCGCGGTTCGGGTGGCTTTCCGGATAGCCGAGCGCCGCGTACATCATCACCGAGTTCGCCATCGCCGGATAGATCGCGCCGAGGCCGTCCTCGCCGTTCAGGCGCTCGTCGACGAACGCCACCGCGCGGTTGATCGCCCGCTCGCGCGTGTAATGCGGGAACAGGCCGTCGGTCATGCGCAGCACGCCGTCGACCGCGCGGAAGAATGCGAACCAGCCCGCGTGCTGGTGCGGCTGCTTCGGCAGCAGACCGGTGTTCACCGGCGCGCTTCTGAACAGCTCGTCGATCCGCACCCCGCGCGGATTCTTCGCGACCGGCCGCTTCGCGTTGAGCACGAGCAGCGGCACGATCACGGTGCGCGCCCAGTACGACACCTTCGACAAATGGAACGGGAACCACTGCGGCAGCAGCATGATTTCGACCGGCATCATCGGCACCGCGTGCCACGGCACCACGCCGTACAGCGCCAGCTGGATCCGCGTGAACACGTTCGACATCTCCGCGCCGCCCATCGCGTGGATCGCGCGGCGCGCGCGCTGCATGTGCTCGGCGTTCTCGTCGTCGCCGATCACCTTCAGCGCGAAGTACGCCTTCACGCTCGCGCTGATGTTCGGCGCGCCGTCGGTGAACAGCGGCCAGCCGCCGTCCGCCTGCTGGATCCGGCGCAGATAGCGCGCGATCTTCTGTTCCAGGTCGAGATTCGGCGTCTCGCCGAGGTAATGGACCAGCAGCACGTATTCGGCGGGAATCGTCGAATCCGCCTCGAGTTCGTAGACCCAGTGGCCGTCCGCGTTCTGCGCGGCAAGCAGCGCGTCGGTCGCGCGGGTCACCGCGGCTTCGAGCGCGGCGGGAGCGTGTGCCGCATCGGCGGCATGGAGCGTTTGCATATCGCTGAGATCGTTCATCGGTCCCTCTCTTATTGTGTGTGGAGCGCATCGGCGGCCTGCTGGCCGGAGCGGATCGCGCCCTCGATGGTCGCGGGCCGGCCGGTGGCAATCCAGTCGCCCGCGAGCACAAGGTTCGGCCAGCGCGTCCGCGTGCCGGATCGTTTCATTTCCTGCTCGGGCACCGCGGCGAAACCCGCCTCCCGCTCGGCCGACAGCTGCCACGCGGGCAGCCGTTGCGCCGGCAGCCCGGCGGCGCGCGCGGCGTCCCGCCACAGCGTCTCGGCCAGCGTGTCGTGCGGCGTATCGAGCAGATGCCCGGCATCGCGCACCGAGACGGACAGCCGCCCGTCGAACGCGAACAGCCAGTCGGCGACGCCGCCGACCAGCGCCGTGACGGGCGCAAGGCCTGCGGGGCGCTCGACCGCGAACTGCGCGGTGAGCGTCGCGCCGAACGCATCGGGCGCGACGAGCCCCGGCAGCAGCGCGCGCGCCGCGCGCGGCGGCACGGCGAGCACTACCGCGTCGCCCGCTTCCAGCGCGACGCGTTCGCCGTCGAACACCAGCGCGTCGAGGCGCGCGCCGCTGCCGTCGAACGCCAGCTCGCGCACCTCGGCGCCGAGCCGGATCGTCGCGCCGTCATGCTGCAGCAGCCGCAGCGCCGGATCGACGAATGCGCTGCCGAGCCCGTTGCGCGCCACGAGCGGCCGGCAAGCCTGACCGCCCGCGAACAGCGTGTCGCGCGCAACGGCGGCGGCCAGCTCGGCGCTCGCGTGGCGCGGCTCGACATTCAGCGCGGTGAGGAAGAACAGCCGCAGGAAGCGTTCCCACAGCACGCCGTCGCAGCGCATCGTCTGCGCCATCGTGCGGCCCGTGCGCGCGAACAGCAGCGGCACGAGCGACAGGTAATCGGACGCCGCCGTGCCCGGCACGCGCTGCCCTGCATCGAAGATCCAGGTGGGCACCGGGCCGGAGCTGAGACGCAGCAGCCAGCGCTCCTGCGATGCGAGATCGGCGAAATGGCATTCGGGCAGCGCCGGGCCGACCAGTTGATCGGCCGCGCCGATCGTGCGGAGGTAATGGAGCGTCGCGCGCTGCCCCGACCAGACCAGGTGATTGCCGCTGTCGACCGTCGCATTGAGCGCCCGGTCGAAATACGAACGGCACCGTCCCCCCGCCTGCGCGGCGGCTTCATGCAGCACCACGCGAAACCCGCGTCGCTGCAGATGGACGGCGGACGCGAGGCCCGCGAGCCCCGCGCCGATCACGTGAACGGTTTTCGGCATCGGATCAGAACAGCGCGTAGCGCGCGACGATCAGCAGCAGCTTCGCACGCGGCTTGCGCAGCTTCGCGCGCGGCGGGGCGAAGCCGCGCGCGAGCGCCGCTTCGAGGATGCATCGGTAGGCGCCCGACATGATGCGCGGTGCACGGACCTGCGCGCGCGGGGCGCCGTCCATCACCGCGTCGGCTTGCGCGAAGTGCTGCAGCGCCCGCTCGGCGAGCGTCGCGCAAACGCGCGGCAGCGCCGGATCGCGCGCGATCGTCAGCGGATCGGCGATCGCGATGCCTTCGCGTTCGAGCAGTTCGCGCGGCAGATAGCAGCGATGGATCGCCGCATCGTCGTCGATGTCGCGCAGGATGTTGGTCAGTTGCAGCGCGCGGCCGAGATGGTGCGCGAGTTCGCGGCCCGCCGCCTCCTGCATCCCGAATATCCTCACCGACAGACGGCCCGCCGAACTGGCGACCCGGTCGCAGTACAGATCGAGGGTTGCTTCGTCCGGCGCGCAGATGTCTTCGGCGGCGTCCATCGCCATGCCGTCGATCATCGCGTGGAAATCGTCGCGCTGCAGATTGAAGGTGCGGATCTCGCGCGTCAGCGCCGCGAGCGACGCGCGCGGCGAACCGTCGAAGCAGGCGTCGATGTCGGCGCGCCAGCGCTCGAGGCCGGCAGCGCGCTCGACGCGCGGCCCGCCTTCGTCGGCGATGTCGTCGACCGCGCGGCAAAACGCGTAGACCTGGTACATCGCGTCGCGCTGCGCAGCCGGCAGGATGCGCATCGCGAGATAGAAAGAGCTGCCCGATGTGACGGCAGCGGCGTCGGTTTCAGTATCGTCCACGACGGGATGTGAGACGGCCAAGACGAGCTCCGTTAGGGCGCCCTCACGGGCGATTGAAGAAGCCATGCCCGGCTGGGGATGGTAAATGCGTGCGAGATATGCGAACGATAGCCGCAGACAGGCACAAATTACCGGCGGGAAGCCGGAATTGGCCGAAAGTATAGCAATCTTTATGACCCGTTGCCGCCGGATTCGCCCGCCGGGCCGGGCCGCGGCGCGTCAGGCGAACACCACGTCGCCCTGCAGTTCGAGCGCGATGAGGGACATCGCGCGGGCCAGTTGCAGCATCTGCCGCCGCTCCAGGCGGGAGCCCATGAAGCTCGACACCTGGCCGTCCGCGTCGACCGTGAACTGGAACACCGGATTCGGGCCGCCGGAGCCGAACCACGCGCCCGGCACGCTATCGGATTCGTGCCAGTCGATCCGCGAAAAGAGCCGGCCGATCCGCTCGCGAACGGCATCGCTCGCGCCGATCGGCTCGGGCACCTCGCCCAGATCGTCGAGCGTATAGGGGCCGGGTTTCGCGGGGCGCAGATAGAACAGATAGTCGAGGTTCATGGGGCGCGATCGAGGGCGAAAGCAACAAGTTACCTTGAGCGAGCGATAAATAGAATCGGACCCGTTCGAGCTGTCGCTTGCACGATACACCTCGATGGATCCGGTTCCATTTTCTCTCGCGGACCGCACCTTGCCGTGAACGCGGCATATCCGTTCGCCGCGCGGCGCGCCGTCGTAATCGCGGGGCGCTCGACCCGGGCCTCGCACCCCGCGCTTGGGGCCGGGCCGTTTCCTCTCTAAGATGGCGCAGGCTCATCCCGACCATCCACCGACCCACGGAGACACGATTTGCCCATCGAACCGCGCGAGACCTCCTCTGCCGGCCGCGGCGACGCCGCGACGCCCGCCCTGCCTTTCGTGCTCGTGCACGGCGCCTGGCACGGCGCGTGGTGCTACGAGCGCGTGCTGCCCGCCCTGGCCGCCCGAGGCCATGCGTCGATCGCCCGCGACCTGCCCGCGCACGGCGTCAACGCGCGCTTTCCGGCGTCGTTCCTGACGCGCCCGCTCGACGCGGCCGCCTTCGCGAGCGAACCGTCGCCGGTCGCGGACACCACGCTCGACGCCTACGCGGAGCACGTGCTGCACACGATCGACCAGATGCGCGCGCTGGGCCACGACAAGGTCGTGCTGGTCGGGCACAGCATGGGCGGCATCGCGATCACGGCGGCGGCAGAGCGCGCGCCCGAGAAGGTCGCGAAGCTCGTCTACCTCGCCGCCTTCATGCCGGGATCGGGCGTCGCGGGGCTCGAGTACGTCCGCGCGCCGGAAAACAAGGGTGAAATGCTCGCGCCGCTGATGCTGGCGAGCCCTCGCGCGGCGGGCGCGCTGCGGATGGATCCGCGCAGCGGCGATCCGGACTACCGGGCGAGCATGAAGCGCGCGCTCTACGACGACGTGAGCGAGGCGGACTTCGAAGCGGCCGCCAACCTGCTGACGTGCGACGTGCCCGCCGCCCCGTTCGCGACGCCGATCGCGACGACCCGCGAACGCTGGGGATCGATCGACCGTCACTACATCAAGTGCCTGCAGGACCGCGTACTGCTGCCCGCGCTGCAGCAGCGCTTCGTCGACGAGGCCGACGCGCTGGCCCCCGACAATCGCACCCGCCTGCATCTGCTGGACAGCAGCCATTCGCCATTCCTGTCGCAACCGGGCACGCTGGCGAACCTGCTCGCGGAAATCGCACGCAGCCCCGCATAGCCGCATCACGGCGAATCGCGCCCGCCCGTCGCGCCGCCGCCGTTGCGCCGCCCTCGCGAGCGTGCGGCGCGACGTGTCAGCCGAACGCGACCGAGCAGTTGCGCCCCTGCCGTTTCGCGCGATACAGCGCGGCATCGGCTTCGTTGATCAGCACCTCGTAGGTACCCGCGCCCGCATGCGCGGCCGCCCCGCCGACGCTCGCCGTCACCGGCACGCGCACGCCCTCCGCCTCGATCGGCGTGCTGCCGATCGTCTGGCGGATCTTCTCGGCGACGTGCATCGCCTCGTCGAGCCCGGTGCACGGCAGCAGCAGCGCGAACTCCTCGCCGCCGAAGCGTCCGAACGTATCCTGCGAGCGCACCACGTCCGCGACCCGGCGCGCCATCACGCGCAGCACGTTGTCGCCGACCACATGGCCGAAGCGGTCGTTGATCGCCTTGAAATGGTCGAGATCGAACAGCAGCACCGACAGGCTGCCGCCGTAACGCTGCCAGCGCGCGAATTCGTCGCGCAGGCGCGCTTCGAAGAAGCGCCGGTTGGCGATGCCCGTCAGCCCGTCGCGATTCGCATACTCCTGCAGCTTCGCGACCGCCTCCTCGCGCTCGCGCTGCATCACGCTGACATGCGTGACGTCGGAGATCGTCACGCACACGGCTTCCACCTCGCGCCCGCGGATGATCGGCATGAACGTGCAGTCCTGCTGCATGAAGTCGACGCCGCCCGTGATCGGCCGGTCATGATCGAAGCGGAACAGGTACGGACGCTGTTCCCACGAGCTGAACGCGAAGCTGCCCAGTTGAAACACGCTCTCGAGCTTGCGCGACAGCCAGGTGCGCGGCAGTTCCGGGAAGCAATCGAAGAGCCGCCGTCCGATCACGTCCTCGGCGGCGACGCCGCTGTGGTCGTGCATGAACCGGTTCCACATGAGCACTTTCATGTCCCGGTCGAGCACGAAAATGCCGAAGCTGACCCGCTCGATCACGAGGTCGCTCAGCGAAGAGGGGATAGCGTTCATAAGCTTGACAGCAAGGAATCGAGGGCGTCGCTTATCTGACGGATCGAATCCTCCGCCATCAGCATCACGAAATGGGCCCGAAAACTGTCGTCCTCGATCCCGAAGTTCACTTCGAGCAGCAGCGCGAGATTCCAGGCCAGCACGGCCGGCTGGAACACGTCGTCGAGCGCGATGTCGGCGCCCAGCAGCCCGGGAGGGGAAAACACCGGCGTGCGGCCCAGCTCGTCGAGGATCGACGACACGCATGCGCCCATCAGCACGTTGGCGACGTCGAACACCAGTTCGGCCTGCGAGATCGTCTCGCATTCGCTGTCCGTATACGCGCTGTCGACGAGCGACACCAGCTGTCCGACGCCCGCGCTGCGACACAGCACCAGCGCTTCGCCCTTGATGTCCGACCGGAAGCCCTGGCGCACCGCCGTGACGTTCTCGTGGATCCCCGTCATGTCGCGCAGCGTGCGACCCGCGTCGCCCGCCTTGACGACGCGCACGCGCGGCACCGACAGTTCGATGAAGGTGCCGAGCAGCAGCGCAAGACGCGCGGCGGCCCGGCCCATCGCGAGATTGGCGATCTCCTGCAACGCGTCGCGTTGCTCCTCCGTCAACAGCGTGTCAGGCATACAACCCATACTCCTTGAGAATGGGCAACAGTGCCTCCGAGGTGACGGGCTTGGCGATGAACGCCACCGCGCCCAACTCGCGCACACGGGCCTGCGCCATCGGCTGGATATCGGCGGAGACGACGATCACGAAGGTGTTGAGATCTTCGTGACGCAGCGTCTCCAGCACCTGATAGCCGCTCATGTCAGGCATGGTGAGATCGAGAAACATCACGGAAGCCTTGCCGTCGCGATACAACGCCAGCGCCTCATGGCCGTTCGATGCATATGCAACGTCGACATCCCAATCCCCCGGCAATGCCTTCGTCAACAGCTTGCGCGCAAGCAGGGAATCGTCGGCAATCACAATCGGCAAAGGCATGGCGGCGTGGCGGTAAACGGAGTTGTCTGTCTCGCGTTAACGACGGCTCGCCGCGCTTCTTTAGACGCAGCGCAAAAAGATCACGCGAAAGACGACGCGCCTCGCGCGCGCGGAGGCACACGCGGCGCGGCTGCGGCACCCCCGCGGCGCGGCTGCGGCACCCCGAGCACGCCCGCCCGGACCCTGCGCCGGCTCCCCGCTGCGCCCGGGCATCACGGGCGCGCTCGCTGCGAAGGAAAGCGAAGCGCGATTCTCGGAGTAAACACCCGGCGTTGCAACTCGCCATTTTTCTGCTTTCGAACAGAATTGATTGCCCCGGATTCGAATCCGGGAATGCCTCGGATTATTTTTGCGATAAGCACGCAAATTATTCTTTTGATTACGTTTGCGCTTTTGAATTCGTCGCTGTTTGCGCGGCGCCGCCCGAATCGCCTCAGAATCCGCTGCCGGGCAGGCGCCGCGCCCGCCGGAGCGGTGCGGCAACTCGTTTATGATGGCATCCGGTCCTATTGCTTTCCGCCCCACGCCCATGACGCCCGAACGGCCCGACGCTTCCCGTTCCATGTCCGCCGATCCCGACTGGCAGGAAGGCGCGCCGTTTCCGTCCGGCGCGCCGGAGCACGATTTCGCGGTACGGCGCGTCACCCTGATCGTCCTGCTCGCGGCCGCGATCGTGCTGCCGTGCATCTACGTGGCGGTGATGGCTTACAGCGACCTTCGCGCCCGCGAGGCCACCGCGCGCGACGTGACGATGCGTACCGCGCGCGTCGCCGAAGAGCATGCGCTGAAGGTATTCGACCTCAGCGAAACGCTCGATGCGCGTATCGTCGACCTGGTGCAGGATCTCGACGACACGGCCGTGCGCAATGCCGAGGCCGATATCCACGATGCGCTCAACACGATCGGCGGCGGCTATCCGCAGGTCGCGTCGGTGTCGATCTTCGGCGCGAGCGGCAAATTGCTCGCCAACAGCCTTTATTATCCGGCGCCTTACGCGTCGATCGCCAACCGCGACGATTTCGTCGGCATCCGCGACGGTCAGGTGATCGAGCACATCTCGCGCGTGATGCCCGGTCCGCTGCGGCTCGACGGCACGCCGGTATTCAACACCGGGGTCGCGCGGCGGCACAGCGACGGCACGTTCGCCGGGATGGTGTCGATCGCGCTCAAGTCGTCCTACTTCAGCGCGTTCTATCGCGACCTGCTCGGCGGCGCCAGCACGCCGATGACGATGGCCCTCGCGCGCACCGACGGTGCGGTGCTCGCATTCTATCCGGCGTCGCCCGGCAGCATCGTGACCCGCCAGGCCGCGCAGGCGGAGCGCGCCGCGCCGTTCGACGACGGGTCGGCCGCGCAAGGCGACCGCCGCGCGGGCGTCGTGCGCGTGACCCGCGACGGCGGCAGCGAGATCATCGCGTACCGGCGGGTCGGCAGCTATCCGGTCTTCGTATCGTGCGCGTACCGGACGTCGGCGATCTGGCGCGAGTGGTACGAGCACCTGAGCGTGCTGTTCGTCTCGATGTTCGCGCCGTCGGTGGCGCTGTGGTGCGTGATCTGGCTGTCGCTCAAGCGCCTGCGGGCGGAAGAGGAGGCGTGGGAGCGCTGGCAGGCCGAGGCGTCGATGCGGCGCTCGATCGAATCCGCGTACCGGCAATCGCGCAAGATGGAAGCGCTCGGCAATCTGGTCGGCAGCGTCGCGCACGACTTCAACAACCTGCTGATGATCATCTCCAGCAACGTGCAGATCGCCCGCCGGCGCGGCATCCAGCATCTCGACACGGAGCTTGCCGCGATCGAGCGCGCGCTCAAGAACGGCCAGTCGCTGACGCGCCAGTTGCTTGGCGTCGCGCGCAAGCAGCCGCTGCGCAGCGAAACGATCGACGTCGCGCAATGGCTGAGCGCATGCCGCGAACTGCTCAAGACCTCGCTCGGCTCGAAATCGTCGTTCCTGGTCGAAACCTCGGCGGACCTGTGGCCGATCCGCGTCGACGTCGCGGAACTCGAGCTCGCCGTCATCAACCTGGCCGTGAATGCGCGTGACGCGATGCCGCAAGGCGGCCGCTTCACGATCCGCGCGCACAACCTGACGTTCCGGCGCGAAGACGGTTTCCCGCTGACGGGCGATTTCGTGCAGCTCGCGCTCGACGACACCGGCGCGGGCATGGCGCCCGACGTGCTGGCGCGCGCGTTCGAGCCGCTCTTCACGACCAAGGCAAAAGGCATGGGGACCGGACTGGGCCTGCCGCAGGTGTTCGCGTTCTGCGAGCGCTCGGGCGGCCTCGCGACGATCGACAGCGCGGTGGGCGCGGGGACCTCGGTCAGGCTTTACCTGCCGCGCGCACGCGTCGGCGACGGCCCGCCAGCGACGGCGCACGACGCCGCCGGCAAACCGTCGGCCAAGCCGCAGCGCGAAGGCCTGCATATCCTGCTGGTGGAAGACAACGGGGAAGTAGCGGCCGGCACCGAGGCGCTGCTGCAGCTGCTCGGCCATCAAGTGACGTACGCGTCGAACGCCGACGACGCGCTGCGGCTGCTGCACGAAGCGGGCGGCGATCCGGCGGCGCCCGGTTCGTTCGACCTGGTGATCTCCGACATTCACATGCCGGGCAAGCTGAACGGCATCGACCTTGCCGAAACGGTGCAGCGGGGGCCGGTCAAGCTGCCGGTGATCCTGGTCACGGGCTACGCGGAGGAGCTCGACCGCACGCGCCGCGTCGACGCGCGCGTGCTGTCGAAGCCGTTCGACATCGGGCTCCTCGACGACTTGCTGCAAACCATCCAGCTCGCGCGCGACGAACGCCTGACCCGGCCCGGCGTCTAGCGCGGTTCGCCCGGATTTCACGCGGCCAACGAACGGGCTGGCGAAAACGCGCTGCCGGCGGGCCTCCGATGGGATGTCCTCCGGACTGCCTGCAAGGGGCGGCCGAGCGCGGTTCGCCCGACCCGAGGCCCCGGCGGCCATCTTCGCGGGGAACCGGCGGCGGCCGATGCCGCCCCCCGCCCCGACGGGTACGCGTTTCCCCGATGCGAAGGGCGGCGTCCCGTGGGCCCGCCCGCCGCGCCGCTCAGACGGCCGCGTTGCGGCGCACCCAGCCGGCGTAGCGTTCGACGAAGCTCTGCAGGAACTTGCGCGTATCGTCGTTGACGATGTTGCCCTGCGCGTCGATCCGCGACGCATCGTGCCGGATGAACATCTCGGGCTGCGCGAGCGTCGCGACGTCGAGGTAGGCCAGGACGTTGCGCAGATGCTGCTGCGAGAGCGCCGTGCCGGTCGCGCCGGGCGACGTGCCCAGCACGGCGCCCGGCTTGCCGGCCCACGAATTGCTGCCCCACGGGCGCGACCCCCAGTCGAGCGCGTTCTTCAGCACGCCCGGCATCGAGCGGTTGTATTCGGGGGTCACGAACAACAGCGCGTGCGCCGCTTCGATCTGCTGTTTGAAACGTCGCGCGGGCTCCGGAAAGTCGGCGTCGTAGTCCTGGCTGTACAGCGGCAACGCGCCGATCTCGACGAACTCGAAGGTGAAATCGTCCGGCGCGAGCGACATCACGGCATGCGCGAGCACCCGGTTGGTCGATTCGCGCCGCAGGCTGCCGACGACCACTGCGATGTGATAAGTCATAGGATTCTCCTTCTCCAGGGTAGGCAATTCACTGAATTCATTCACGATCGGACGGTAACGGCCCATTTGTAAGCAGGCCAGCTTGAGTCCTTCTGCACGGGCGATTGAGGCCGACTTTCCACAAAGTTTTCCACAGAATCTGTGGATAACTTCGAAAACATGCGTGCTCGTTACATCCATGTCGGCGAGATGTCGCTTCCGTGTCCCTTCGATGTCGAAAACCGGGCCTGCGGCGCATTCGCGGTCAGCATAGCGTACTGTTTGAAACCCGCGCGATGCCGACGGCCGGCGCCGGATCGATTCGCCGGCCGCGTTTGCGCGAGGCGGCGTCGCGCGGGTAATCTTGCGCTTTGTCCGCGCGACGGGTCCGCGCGGGCTGCATGAACAGGAACAGAGGACAGCCTTCGATGCCGCACACGCGCGCCGCGTACGACGATCCCGTCTATCTCGCGCAACTCCGCCACGATCTGCTGCGCTTCGCGCGCTTGCAGCTGCGCGACGCCGACGCGGCGGAGGACGCCGTCCAGGACGCGCTCGCGGCCGCCTGGACCCAGGCCGACCGCTTCGAGGGGCTGTCGGGCCACAAGACATGGGTGTTCGGCATCCTGCGCAACAAGCTGGTCGACACGATGCGGGCGCGGCGACGGACCATCAACGTGTCGGCGCTCGAGGCCGAGCTTGACGGCGAGTCGCTGCTCGACCGCGAACTGTTCAAGGACAACGGCCACTGGACCCCGTACGCGAAGCCGCGGCCGTGGCCGAAGCCGGAGACCCTGTTGCAGCAGCGGCAGTTCTGGATGCTGTTCGATGCGTGCCTCGATCATCTGCCCGAACAGATCGGCCGGGTGTTCATGATGCGAGAATTTCTCGATTTCGAAATCGACGACATCTGTATCGAGCTGGCGATGACCGCCAATCATTGCAGCGTGCTGCTATACCGTGCGCGGACGCGCCTGCGCACCTGCCTCACCGAAAAGGGCCTGACGACCGAAGATGCTACCGGGGAAATGTAAGGACATCACGCGCCTGCTGTCGGACGCGCTGGACCGCGCGCTCACGACACGCGAGCGGCTGCAGGTGCACGTGCATCTGCCGACCTGCAGCGGCTGCCGGAACTATCGCCGGCAGATCCGGCTGTTGCGCGGCGCGGGACGCGTGGCAAGCGGCAGGGAAAGCGGATTGAAGGAATAAGGCGGCGGCCGGGGCGCGCTGAACGATGTATCGCCCGCGGCGGTCGGTCATCCCGAGCAGGGAGGGCTGACGGACGGCACCCGCTCGGATGGCCTTGCAATGGCCGCGTCGCCACGTCGGCCCATCGCCTGTGCCTCCGCCGAGCGCGCGATACCGAAGCCGGGGACTGCGACAGCCGCTCAAACGCGCGATGCGCAATGGTTTCGTCGCGACGGCCCCAACGCGGCCGCGCAATCAGAGCAGGATGCTCCAGAGCGTCAGGGTCAATGCCAGGCCGACCACCGACACGATCGTCTGCAGGACCGACCATGTCATCACGGTCTGCTTCAGGTTCAGGCCGAAATATTCGCGCACCATCCAGAAGCCCGCGTCGTTGACATGGCAGAAGAACACCGAGCCCGCGCCGATCGCCAGGGCGAGCAACGAATTGTGCGTCGGGCTGAGGCCGGCGACGAGCGGCGCCACGATGCCGGCCGTGGTGGTGGTCGCGACGGTCGCCGAACCCGTCGCCTGCCGCAGCGCCACCGCGATCAGCCATGCGAGCAGGATCAGCGGCACGTGCGCGCCGAGCGCGATCTTGCCGATCGTGCCGCTGATGCCGGCCATCACGAGCGTCTGCTTGAGGCCACCGCCCGCGCCGATCGTCAGCAGCAGCGCCGCGATCGGCGGCAGGCTCTTGCGCAGGATGGCGCCGACCCGGTCGCGCGCCATGCCGCGCCCCCAGCCCAGCACGACGATCGCGAACAGCACGGTGAGGCCCAGCGCGATCAGCGGCTCACCGAGAAAGTCGAGCGTGTCGTAAGCCGTCGTATGCGGCGCGAGCCACAGCTTCGCGATGGTCCGCCCGAGCATCAGGACCGCGGGCAGGAGAATGGTCGCGAGCGAGATCGCGAAGCCGGGCAACGCATCATCGGGCGTTTTCGACGCGAACACCTGACCCATGTCGGCCGGTTCCTCGACCGGCATCCGCTTCGCGAGCCACGAACCGTAGACGGGCCCCGCCAGCACGACGGCCGGCAGGGCCACGATCATGCCGAGACCGATCGTGAGGCCGAGATCGGCGTGCAGCGCGCTCACGGCGATCAACGGACCGGGATGCGGCGGCAGCAGCGCGTGCAGCGTGGTCATGCCGGCAAGCGCGGGAATCGCGATGCGCATGATCGGCTGCTGCGCGCGGCGCGCCATCACGAAGATGATCGGCACCATCATCACGAGCCCGACCTCGAAGAACAGCGGCAGACCGATGATTAGGGCGACGAGGGTCATCAGCCACGGCAGCGTGCGGGGGCTGGCGTGGTCGAGGATCGTGCTCGCCAGCCGGTCCGCGGCGCCGGAATCGGCCATCAGCGCCCCGAGCATCGCGCCGAGCGCGATGATGATGCCGACGTCGCCCAGCAATGCCCCCGCGCCCTTGCTGAAGGCACCGGCGATGTGCTCCAGCGGCAGACCCGCGGCAAATCCGGCCGCGAACGTCCCGACCAGGATCGACAGGAACGGCGCAAGCTTCAGCGCGCTGATGAGAACGATGATCGCAGCGAGACCGATCAGGCAGGCGACGATCAGTTGCGAGTCGTGCGGGGACCACGGGGTAGGGATCGAGACAGGCAACACGGAAACCTCTGGCGGGGTGAGATCCGGCACCCGGGCCGCGCGAGCGGATTCGGCGGATGCTCGCGGCCCGGCAAGCGGGATGGACGCACAGGCGGACCGCGGGGCGAGACCCGGGAGAATGGACGGATCGAGGCAGGAAAGCATCGACCCGCACTATTTCCAATATTTCTTCGTGGAAAATTTACTCGAATAAGGATTTGATAGCCTCAGGCGGGCGCCCGATCGCCGCCCGGTCCCGGTAGACGACGATCGGTCGCTGCAACAGGATCGGGTGCGCGGCGATCGCTTCGTATAGCTGAGCGTCCGTTGTTTCGGCGGCAGCCAGGCCGAGCGCGTCGAACGGTGCTTCGCCGTCACGAAGCATGTCGCGTAGAGGGCGGCCGAGTTGCCGATGCAGTGCCTGCAATTGCTCGGCCGTAGGCGGCTGCTTCAGATACTCGACAATATCAAGCGGCTCGCCCGCATGATTCAGCGCCTCGACCAAAGCCAAGGTTTCGCGGGATTTCGAGCAGCGGGGGTTGTGATAGATCGTGATCATCTGTCTCGGGATCGGGGATGGAGAGGTCAACAATCAGGGTATTGTAGCGATCGCGCCATGAAAGGGGGTTGGAGAGGTGACGCTGTTCGGCCCATGGACATGAGGGCTCGGCGCCACCAGACGAGTCGACGCGCACCGCAAAGGATCGCAGCCACGTCCTTACTTTGGCGGGTTTATGCGCATAAAGACCCGCTGGCGCTCGGCAGCATTGCGTTGCGCCGATCTCCTCGCATCTTGATCTTCCACATCACTCATTAACAGTCGCCGTCACGTCATGCCGAGGGTGAACTGCCTCGCAACCACAAGCATGCGCGTACCGCGCTCGCTTTATGCGCATAAACCATCCGCCGATCGGCTAATCCATAGTCGGTTCACCACAAATTCATTGAAATAAAAAGATCGTCCTGTAAAATTCCTACGATCAAAACAGGAGTGAAAATTGGCAGCGGAAATCATTGCAGTCACTCAACAGAAGGGCGGCGTGGGTAAGAGCACGATTGCCATGCATCTCGGCGCCGCATTTCACGAAAAAGGTCGGCGCGTTCTGGTGATCGACGCCGACGGTCAAAACACCCTCGTTCACTGGTCCAGCGCTTCCGCCGATAGCGAAGCCGGCATCCCTTTCCCCGTCGTCAATCTGGCCGAAGCCGGCGGCCAAATCCACCGCGAGATCAAGAAGTTCATCAACGACTACGACATCATCGTCGTGGACTGCCCGCCGTCGATTACCGAAAAAGTCTCTGGCGTCGTCCTGCTGGCGGCCACGGTTGCGGTCATTCCGACGTCGTCGTCGCCTGCCGATTATTGGTCGAGCGTGGGTCTCGTGAAATTGATCCAGCAAGCGCAGGTGATGAACGAAGACCTTCGTGCGGTGTTCCTGCTCAACAAAACGGAAGAGAAGCGGATGCTCACGCGTGAGTTGAAGCGTGCGTTGGAGGAACTGGGCTTCCCGCTCCTCAAGACGCAAATTCCCACACGCGAGGCCT
This sequence comes from Burkholderia alba, assembly GCF_034721475.1. Taxonomy (NCBI): domain Bacteria; kingdom Pseudomonadati; phylum Pseudomonadota; class Betaproteobacteria; order Burkholderiales; family Burkholderiaceae; genus Burkholderia; species Burkholderia alba. Next base: position 290,558 of record NZ_JAWJWL010000005.1, read on the forward strand.
ACAAGCAGGCGATGGCGCTTGGCCAAACCGTCCTGCAGATGAACGACCGCGGTGCCAAGCTCGCGGCAGCGGAAATCCGTGCATGTGCCGACGAAATCGTCGCGATGCTGCCCTGACTTTATGCGCATAAAGGACCCTGAATGAAACCCTCACAATTCGCCAAAGGCTTCCAGGCGCGCCCCGATATCACCACGAGCGAGAAGCGAACCGCGCTCGATCGCCTCAATGCAATCGACGGCATCGTCAAATCCGACGCGGCCGCGCCGGCATCTACGAAGTCGTCGAAAAAAGATATCCCGATCACGATTGTCGAGACGCCTCCGACCGAACACGTCGACGAGTCGAGCCAGTACCACACCTGGCGTGTCGAAAATCGCTATCAGGCCGGCCAGGTGATCGAATTGCCGCTCAAGGCGATCAAACCGAGTCCGTTCAATCCGCGCCACTTCTACCTGAAGTCGTCGATCGCGGAGCTGGCTGTCAACCTTGCCAAGCAGGGGCAACAACAGGCGATCCACGTCATTCCCGACTACGACAGCCCCGGCACCTACTTTGTCAGCGACGGCGGCCGCCGCGTCCGCGCATTGAAGGAAGCGAACAAGGATTCGGTGAAGGCGATCGTCATCGATCTGCCGATCGGGCTTCAGAGCTACAAGCTCGGCTACGACTTGAATGTCCAGCGCGATTCGCAAACGGTCTTCGACAACGCGGTGGTCTGGAAACGCTTTCTCGAGGACAAGTATTTCCAGAACCAAAAGGAGCTGGCCGAACATCTCGGTCTGGACGAGTCGACGGTCGCCGTTGCACTCTCGATCGGCAAGGTGCCGGAAGCCGTCATGCAGGAGATGGTCGCGCGCCCGGACCGCTTCGGCTCGAACATGGCCTACCAGGTCGGCCGCTATCACGCGGCTCGGGGAACCGACGCCACGCTGCGCCTGATCAACAAGATCCTGTCCGATGATCTCAGCACCCGCCAGGTCGCCGACATCGTGAAGGGCAGGGCTACCGCGGCGGAGAACGCGAAACCCGCCGGCCGGCAGCGTTATGCGCAGCGCCACGAGATCAAGCTGGACGGCGTATCGGTCGGCGATCTGAAGTCATACGGGGAAGATCGGCTTGAGTTGCGTCTGCGAGGTCTGACGCGAGAAAAGCGCGACGAAATACTGCAGCAGCTCGAACGGATGCTGTTGTCCGACTGACCCAAAGCAATCGGGGCCCCAAGGGGCCCCGATTCTGTATCAACCGTCGTGCTGACTTGCGAAGAAGGATGAACCCGGGCCGGCACCGGCGGCGGCTCAAGCGGCCCTGGACTGGCTCAGCGTAAAGGCGAGCAGATCGCCGTCGGTGGGTTCGCCCCAGGTCTTTTGTGCGAGCCAGTCGAAGAAGGCCGTCTCCGTCAGCTTCGACTCCAGGCCGCGACGACGCCAGTCGTCACGCAGATGCGAACCCAACGCGGGCAGCGCCTCTTCCTCGAACGATTCGCGGGCCACTTCCCGCTCGGCGTCACCCTGCTCGTCGTATAGCGCCTTCGCCTCCTTGCGCCGATACGCGTCGTATTCGCCTCGCAAGCGGGCCTTGAGGTCATCCGGCTGGCCGGCACCCGCGGCCGCTGCGGCCTTGCCGCCGGCGGCCGCGCCGGGCAGCGCCTCGAGCGAGTCGACAGGCGGCGCATAGCCCTTCTTGAGCGCGTCCTTGAACAGCGCCGGCGCGCTGCGCACGGGCGGCAGCGTGGTGCTGCGCATACGCTGCTCCGTCATCTGCAGTGCCGCGCGAATGCGGTTTTCCTCGCTGTCCGCATAAAGCGTTTGCGCTTCCTTCAGCGGGATGCCGATCTTCACCATCCGGTCGACCAGCGTGCTGTCGAACACGTTCGGATGCTCGTCGAGCGCGAGCATGGGCTGCTTGCGCTCCGAGACGCGGAACTGGATCTCGGCGACCCGGCGCCCTTCCCGATGCTCGATCAACTCGACGAAGATGTTCGTCACCGCATTCACTTCGGCGATCGCGGGCCGCAGATAGTCTCGCTTGAAATACTTGTACTCGCGCTTCGCTTCATCGCCGGCTTCGGTGTCGGGCGTGCCCGACAGGATCGGACGCCACCATTCCCAAGGCTCGCGCATGGTCAGGTGGCTCGGATTGGTCAGATAGCGCACGCAGATCTCGTACAGCGCGAGACCCGCGCTACTGCGCAGCTGGCTTTGAAACTGCAGGCTCAGGCGCGCGTACTGGACCGGATCCAGCAGCTTCTTCTTGATCTTGGGTGCAAAAGAGAATTCGACCCAGACACGTCGCGTGGCTGGATCTTCCAGAATTTCCGCATCGGCGATCAGGGTGGAGATCCCCCATTTCCGCCCCGGCTTCTGGCTCGACGTGCCCGTGCTCCATTCGACCTGCACCGAGACCATTCGCCTCAAGTGCTCCTTGACGAGCGCGGTATCGTTGGAATCGAACGCCGAGTTGGCCACGATATCCGACAGCAGCGCGCGATAGGTGTCGCCGGAATCGTCGGCCTGCTGCGCAACCGCAAGCAGCACGTTGAACAGCTTGCGGGTCAGAAGGGTGATCTTGCCGTTCTTCGGCTGAATCGCGATCGCCTCGACGGCCTTGCGCAATTCCGCTGAGCTGGCACTCACCACATCCACATCGGTTTTCTTGGCGCGCTTCGTTGCCATGCTTCGGGTCGGAGGAGAAGTTCCCGGAAGCATAGCGTCTGTGGTGATGCACGTCTATAACGACATGCTCACCATAGCCGGTGAAGCCCGACGAAGAATCGCGACTCACCCGATCGATATCCCGGAAAAGCTCACCGGTCAAAAAAACGCCGATTCCCGACTCACCTTTCTGGCTGTGGGGCCCGCAGGATATGACTGTGCGCGCGGCTGTGCAATACCCGGCGCATCGTCTCCCGTATCGCCTCACCCTAAATTTTTGTCGTGAGATCGCGACGACAAAAGCGTCTCCCAGGGCGCTTTTTGCGACCTCGTCCAAGGGTGATTATTTTTTGAGCAAATCGCTCCCCGACGCAATCGATGCGATCCCGGCCCGGTTTGAGTCGCACAGCCGGATCGGGAACGCTCCCGCTCATCTCCCCCTCCGGTGTACTCGTCCGCCGAGCCAAGCCCCTTCCAGCAAGGGTTAGCGGGCGTTTCAGGCGCCGGGTCGCCCGTGCTTGCACAGGCGGAATCAGGCCATTCATGGTCATCTCCCGAAAAACCTCACCTATTGGATTCCAGGAAGCGAAGTGGAAATAGCCTCACAGGACTGGCACACGGGCGATTGGCGCAAAGCCACTCCTGTAAACCCTCACCTTTGCCCGATTCGATGCTGCGATAACGCCGGTTTTGCCGCCCCCGAAAAGTCTCACCGTTACCGCGTCGGTTTCAAAAAACCCAATGGAGTCGGGCACTTAAGTCTCGAACCTGATCTTTCGTCGGAAGCCCCTTCGTCCCGGATTACCTCACCTGTCGGCTCTCTCGCCTGTGTCGGCACAGCCGAGGATAGCTCCCGAAAAACTTCACCTTTGCCGATTTTTCGATTACGAACGCGCCCTCACCATCCAGCGTTTACGGGCCTTTCAGAGCAAGTAGATGCTCACTTTTCCCGAAAAATCTCACTTTGGCCAAATTTTGGGCACCTTTAGGCTCCCGAAAAAGCTCACCTGAGGGATATTCCGGCGACCGGTGTCGCTACGGCTCCGATAGTCCCGAAAAATCTCACCTATGGCCGCGAGCGAGCATCGAAGCCTGTGCTGGAGTCCCGAAAAGCCTCACCTTTGGGTCCAGGGCAGCCTCGCGGACAGCCAGGACAGGCTTGCTTTCCCGAATATCCTCACAGCAATTAGTGCTGGAATCCCGAGAAATCTCACCGATACCCCTGAATTGCCTAAAAGAAAGGCAGAATCGGTCTATCACAGGGCTCCCGAAAAACCTCACCTGTGCCTGTTTCGAGCCTATCGGGAAGATTTCCGTCTGGCGCGGGTTCACCGCCGCTGTGTCCCCGAAAAATCTCACCTTATGTCGAATCGACTGTGCGGGCCGATCCCGAATCCGCTCACGATCTTTCCCGCATCGGCTCACGGTCGTCCCTGAACCCCATCACTTCGGCTCCCGCAAGAGATCACCATGTATCCCGCAAAGCTTCACCTTGGCAGCCGGAATCCCTTGCTGGTAAAGGGTTTGCTGTGGCGTTAACGTTTTTAACTAAGGGTTCAAAGGTGTTTACATCTAATACTCTCAAGAATCCCCCGAAGAGTTTTCCACAGCACCCCTCACACCTCCCCCCATCAGCATGTGAAACAACCCCGCTTTTTTCACCTCCCAACAAAAATCCTTATGAGACAATCACTTACCCTTGATTCTTCGATTTGTTTCACGGATACCGGACATCAGTCTCATTGAAGACGTTCATCCTGACGCAAAAGCCGACTGTGTCGCACAATGCACAACGCACCCTCGAAAAAAGTATCAGGAGAAACGTAATTCGTTATGATTGATACGAATTGATCTTCAAGGCCTGTGATGACTCTCGACGAAATCCGCCAAACCATCCGCGACGAACTCGACGCACTGCGCACAGCCGGCGCCCGCCGACAAGATCTCTCGCTGCATGCCTGCAAACGCCTGTTCTTCGATTTGGGAATCCGGCCATCTGCGGCGAACGTCCGAGATCTGACTCAGACCGGTAGCGCCAGCGATATCCCCAAGGACATCGACCATTTCTGGGAACGCATTCGAGCGGCATCCAAAGTCAGGCTCGACGGTGCGGCAATTCCCAAGGCACTGGAAGAAAAGGCGGGATCCCTGCTTGGTGCGCTCTATGAAGAAGCCTTGACTCACGCGAGACAAAGCCTCGATGACGAACGGCGGCAGGCCGCAGAGGAAATCGCCTCGGCCGGGCAAAAACAGCGCGATGCGCTGATTCGTCAGGAAACGCTCGAAGCCGCGCTCGCCCGAAGCGATGCCCGGGCCGAATTGCTGCAGAGCCGGTTGACCGCGGCCGAGATTCAGGTGGCGTCCGCTTCCGGCCAGGATACCGCCCACCAAAGTTCACTGCAGGGGCTGATCCACCGGCTGGAAAGCGAGAATGCACTACTCAATCAGCGCTTGGAGGCCGAACAGGGTCAGAACGCAACGCTTCGTGATCGCATTGACGCACTCCATGGCGAACTGCGGCAAAGCACCGAGCACTACGCGCAGCAGATCAAGGACGCGATCGCCGAAGCAGAACGCCGCGTCAAGCCGATGCTGGTCGAACTGGATTCGTTGCGGAGCATGGCATCGACCTATCAGGCTGGCCTTCGAGATGTGAACCGCAAGGAATTCGATTTTCTTCAGCAACTGAGCACCGCGAAGGCGCGGGCGGATCGGTTGGATCAACAGCTGCGCGAACAGAGCGACGAGCTGGCCGCTGTCAGCCGCGAAGCGGATGCGTTGCGATCGAATCAAAGGATGACGCCGGAACTGGCCGCCCTGATCACGCGGCTTGCCGACACCGGACAGCTCGATGCCGCGGCATTCGATGCAATCGGTACATCGCTCGATGCCCACGTGATTTTGCCTGCGCACTGCCCGCGATGCGGCGAGGGCGAACCGGAACTGTCGCACACGGACGAGGGATACGAGCTGCAGTGCCCTGAATGTGAACACGCGTCTGGCTCCCGGTCATCACGTTTCGAGGCCGCGGCGTACTTCGCCCGCCACTGACGCGCATCTATCCCGATGCGGTCACAGGTGAGGGTAATCGGGAGCCCAAAGGTGAGCTTTTTCAGGATGCGAGAAGCATTGAATTCAAGCCTGCCCTGGCACGCCGGGCGCGCTCTCGATCGACACGGGGGGCGTGTTTTCCAGCCCCTCCTGCCAGTTTTTCCATGCGCGATGCAATCGGTTCGACGACACCGGCTGCATGAACCCGAGCCATCGCCCTACTCGTTCCGGCGCGACCCCATTTTCAAACAGCTCGGCGGCGAACGTATTGCGCAGCGTTTGCGGGCTGGCGCGCGCAGTGCGCGATGACGCAATATCGGCGGCATCGATGATCGCGTCGACCGCCCGCAACATCGTTGCCTTGTGCATCGGCCGGCCCGCGAGCGACGATGGGAACACCAGATCGCCGGGGATGTCGCAGCGGCGGCGCTCGGCCAGCCAGGCATCCAGCAGTGCGATTGCGAACGAAGCCAGATGCGTTTCACGCGTGAAATCGGGATGCGACGACGGAATCGTCAGCGTGGTTGTTGCCGGTTTTACGCAACTAATTGTTAGTCCACGCGCTTCGCCGGTTTTGAGGCCGCCGCCGAGAAACGTCGCAATCAACGCACGGTCCCTGCGTTCTTTCCAGTGCGCCGCGCCGGCACTCGGCAGCGGTGAAAACAAGTAGGCGAGCAGCGCGGCCCGTTCGGCGGGCGCGAGAAAGCCGGTGGGTTCGTTGTCGCGGGCGCTGCGCCAGCTTGCTTCGCCATCCTGAGCAATGAAGCGGGCGGGATTGGTCGACCCGAGTTCGCTTCGCCGGATATGATCGAGCACGCGCTCGATCAATCGCAAATAGCGAACCCGCTGTGTTTTCTTGATAGGCAGCTCGCCGACGAACAGCGCAATCGATGCGGTGTCGACCGTCGCCAGATTTTTCTGCCGTTCGCCGAGCCAGGCGAGAAAAGCGCCCCATTGCGCTCGGTAGACTTCGGCGGACGATCGGCGAAACTGCTGAGTGGCGAGCCACGCATCGAAGGCGGACTCCGGCTGAGCGATCCAGTCCGTTGGATGTCGGTCGAACAGATCGCCGGCATTGGCGGGTGCATGAGGCGTCGAAGGGGTGGGCGTCGACATGTTGATATTTCCGTTAGTTGCATTCAATCATAGCGTGTCGCTACGATTCGATAAAGTGCGAAGTCAGGCATGTTCGAAGCACCGCATTTACTTCGCCTGACCCTTTTCGTATGCTCAACGCGCTGAGGCGGTATCCCTTCGGGCGCGCGGGCGTTGCCGTACCGTTTGCCCGGCTCTCGCAACCGATCGATGTGGGCGGCGATTTTCAGGCGCGCGCCGATCGATTCCACCGGGACTTCGCGGGCCCCGGGAGGCGGACATGAAACATACGGAGACCGTGGCGGAACGGCGCACCGAGGGCCGTGCGGCGCGCTCGGACGCGCCGCGGCGCACGCATGCGCACCCTGGCTCGACCGAGCGCGATCCGCTTGCCTTGCTCGAGCGCAGCAGCGCCGGCCGGGTGGCCGCGCTGGTGCCATTGCGCTACGGCCGGATGCTGGCCTCTCCGTTCACTTTCTTTCGCGGCAGCGCGATCATTCAGGCGCACGATCTCGCGGGCACGCCGAACAGCGGGCTGCATTTCCAGATCTGCGGCGACGCCCACCTGATGAACTTCGGCGGTTTCGCGACGCCGGAGCGCGCACTGCTGTTCGACCTGAACGACTTCGACGAAACCGCGCCCGGCCCATGGGAGTGGGACCTGAAGCGACTGGTCGCGAGTTTCGCGATTGCCGCGCGACACCTGGGGCATGGCGACGTTTTCGCCGCCGAACTGGTGCATCGGGCGGTGCGAACCTATCAGTACCGGATCGACGAATATGCGCGGATGGGCGTGCTCGACCTCTGGTACGAGCGGATCACGTTCGACCGGATGGCCGAATCGGTCACGTCGGGACGCTTGCGCGAACGCATTCAGCGCGGCATCGAGCGGGCGTCGCGCCGGACGCATGAAACGGTGCTGCCGAAGCTCGCGTCGATGGAGCGCGGCACGTGGCGGATTCGCGATACGCCGCCCGCGGTGTTCCATGTGTTCGGCAAGACCACGCTGTTCGGCCCGGAAGACGACTGGCTGGGCCTCGGGGACTGGCGGACGCTGATCCAGCCGATTTACCGCGATTATCTCGGCTCGCTCGCGCCCGACCGGGCCGCGCTGCTGTCCCATTTCCGCATGCACGATCTGGCGTTCAAAGTGGTCGGCGTCGGCAGCGTCGGCACGCGCTGCCTGATCCTGCTGCTGACCGATCCGCAGGACGGCCCGCTGTTCCTGCAGTTCAAGGAGGCGTCGCAATCGGTGGTGTCGATGTTCTTCAGGGGGCGCGGGCCGAAGCATCAAGGGCACCGGGTGGTGGCCGGACAGCGGCTGATGCAGGCCGCGAGCGATCCCTTTCTCGGCTGGACCAGCGGCCCGTTCGGCCGTTCGATCTACGGGCGGCAGCTGCGCGACATGAAGATATCCGCGCAGCTCGAACTGTTCGATCGCGACACGTTTCGCCACTACGCGCAGCTCTGCGGCTGGGCGCTGGCGCGCGCTCATGCGAAGGCGGGCGGCTGCGCGCCGCAGATTTCGGGCTATCTGGGCCGGAGCGAGCGGATGGCGGATGCGCTGTCGAACTACGCGATGGCCTACGCGGACCAGGTCGAGCGCGACTACGAGATCTTCCGCCACGCATGCCGGACCGGCCGGCTCGACGCGCGGACCGACGCGGATATGGCGGCGGACTTCGGTATCGGCTGACACGCGCGGACGTGTGCGGCCGGCCGGGACGTGAAGCCCGGCGCCCGGGCCGTTCATCTAGCCACCCCACGCCCGCGCGACGCGCGCGCTGCGGGCCGGCTGCGCTCTAGGCTGCGCGCCGGCGGCCGCCTCGTAGGCCGCGACCGCGAACGAGAACACGGCGGGCAGCGCGTTCGATTGACCGAAGTCGATCGGATCGTCGGTTTCGGGAAAGCGCATTTCCGGCGGCCGCTCGAACAGGCAGCGCATCAGCGAGTCGTGCCGGCTCGCGAAGCCGAGATCCGCCAGCGCCTCGGCTTCTATCGCGTGCAGGAGCCGCCACGTGAGCGGCACATGCTGGCGGATATAGCGCGCGGCAATGTGACGGACGATCGTCTCCATATCGTGCGCTGCAGCCTTGAAGCTGAGCGCGGCCAAATCCTGTTCGGTCATCGCGGCTCCTGTTTTGCGTATACTGTACAAATATACAGTAGTTCGCGCAACTGGCTGTTTTGCCGGCGGGATGCCGCGTCAGCGATGGATCACGATCAGCAGGGCTTTCGCCTCGCCCTTGCCCGCGTTGCGGATCGCGTGCGGCGCGTCGGCCGCGTAGCGCGCGGTGTCGCCCGTCTTCAGGCGCCGGACGACGGCCGCCGCCTCTACTTCGACCGTGCCGTGCAGGACCGTCACGTGCTCGCGGGTGCCCGGCTCGTGCGCGTTCGATACCAGCGCGCCGTGCGCGGCGAGCGTAAGCTCGTACCACTCGAACTTGCCTGCCAACTCGATCGGGCCCCATACGCGCAGCTGATATTGCGCGTCATGGCCGGCGAGCGTCGGGATGTCGTGCGGGCCGTCGACGCGCACCGTCTCCGGCGCCTTCGGCTGCGCGAACAGCTCGTCGAGGCTGATGCCGAGGGCATTGGTCAGGCGCCACGCGACGGCGATCGTCGGATTTGCCTTGTCGCGCTCGATTTCGGAGAGCATCGATTTGGACACGCCGGCGGCGCGCGACAGATCGTCGAGCGTCAGCTTGCGCTCGCTGCGCAGCCGTTGGATCTGCTCGCCGACACGCGGCGGCGTGACGGCCGCGGGCGCGGCGGCGGCCGGACGGCGCGATCCGCTGGAGCTTGCCATTTGGTTTCCGTTCGCTTAGAGTTGTTCGGTATTTCGAATTCTAGTTCGAAATACAGGAAATTTACGATAAATCCAACGGCCGACTATATCAGTAGCAAGCGGCGTCGCCATCGCCACGAGCGGGGCGGCGCGTGTGGCTTGCGGCCCATGTCAGGAGCAATGTGATGCGTGATGCCTTTCTCGCCCAGGTGCGCGGCACGCTCGATCAGATCCGCGCGGACGGTTTCTACAAGACCGAGCGCGAGATCGCGAGCCCGCAGGCAGCCGATATCCGGCTGGCCGGCGGCGCGGACGTACTGAATTTCTGCGCGAACAACTATCTGGGGCTCGCGAACGACGCGCGGCTCGTCGCGGCCGCGCAGGCCGGGCTCGAGCAGGATGGCTTCGGCATGGCGTCGGTGCGCTTCATCTGCGGCACGCAGACCGTGCACAAGCAGCTCGAGCGCGCGCTGTCCGCGTTCCTCGGCACCGACGACACGATTCTCTATTCGAGCTGCTTCGACGCGAACGGCGGGCTGTTCGAAACGCTGCTCGACGACCAGGACGCGATCATCAGCGACGAACTGAACCACGCGAGCATCATCGACGGCGTGCGGCTGTCGAAGGCGAAGCGCTTCCGCTACAAGAACAACGATCTGACCGACCTCGAGGCGAAGCTGCGCGAGGCGGATGCCGCCGGCGCGCGCTTCAAGCTGATCGCAACCGACGGCGTGTTCTCGATGGACGGCATCATCGCCGATCTGAAAGGGATCTGCGATCTCGCCGACCGCTACGGCGCGCTCGTGATGGTCGACGATTCCCATGCGGTCGGATTCATCGGCGCGCACGGGCGAGGGACGCCCGAACACTGCGGCGTCCAGGGCCGCGTCGATATCATCACCGGCACGCTCGGCAAGGCGCTCGGCGGCGCATCGGGCGGCTACGTCGCGGCGCGGCGCGAGGTCATCGAGCTGCTGCGGCAGCGTTCGCGTCCGTACCTGTTCTCGAACACGCTGACGCCGAGCATTGCCGCCGCGTCGCTGAAGGTGCTCGAACTGCTCGCTAGCGACGAAGGCGCGCGGCTGCGCGAACAGGTCCGCGCGAACGGCGCGCGTTTTCGCGCGAAGATGAGCGCGGCGGGTTTCACGCTGGTGCCGGGCGAGCACCCGATCATTCCGGTGATGCTCGGCGACGCGCAGGTCGCCACCCGGATGGCGGATGCGCTGCTCGGCGAAGGCGTCTACGTGATCGGCTTCTCGTTTCCCGTCGTACCGCGCGGCCGCGCGCGCATCCGCACCCAGATGAGCGCCGCGCATACGCCGGAGCAGATCGATCGCGCGGTCGACGCGTTCGTGCGTGTCGGCAAGTCGCTTGGCATCGTTTGACGGAGAAGCGCCCATGAAAGCTCTCGCAAAACTGCAGCGCGGCCCGGGCCTCACGCTCACGCGCGTGCCGAAGCCGGAGGTCGGCCACAACGACGTGCTGATCAAGATCCGCCGCACCGCGATCTGCGGCACCGACATCCATATCTGGAAGTGGGACGATTGGGCGCAGAAGACGATTCCCGTGCCGATGCACGTCGGGCACGAATATGTCGGCGAGATCGTCGAGATGGGCCAGGAGGTACGCGGTTTCGAGATCGGCGACCGGGTGTCGGGCGAAGGCCATATCACGTGCGGGTTCTGCCGCAACTGCCGCGCGGGCCGCCGGCATCTGTGCCGCAATACCGTGGGCGTGGGCGTGAACCGCGAAGGCGCGTTCGCCGAGTATCTGGCGATCCCGGCGTTCAACGCGTTCAAGATCCCGCCGGAAATCTCCGACGACCTGGCCGCGATCTTCGATCCGTTCGGCAACGCGACGCACACCGCGCTGTCGTTCAACCTGGTCGGCGAGGACGTGCTGATCACCGGCGCCGGTCCGATCGGCGTGATGGCGGTGGCGATCGCGAAGCATGTCGGCGCGCGCAACGTCGTGATCACCGACATCAACGATTACCGTCTCGACCTCGCGCGCAAGATGGGCGCGACCCGCGCGGTGAACGTCTCGCGCGAATCGCTGCGCGATGTGATGAGCGATCTGCACATGACGGAAGGGTTCGACGTCGGCCTGGAAATGTCCGGCGTGCCGAGCGCCTTCACGAGCCTGCTCGAGGCGATGAATCACGGCGGCAAGGTGGCGTTGCTCGGCATTCCGCCGGCGCAAACCGCGATCGACTGGAATCAGGTGATCTTCAAGGGGCTCGAGATCAAGGGTATCTACGGCCGCGAGATGTTCGAGACCTGGTACAAGATGGTCGCGATGCTGCAAAGCGGCCTCGACCTGTCGCCGATCCTCACGCACCGATTCCCCGTCGACGATTTCGAGAAGGGTTTCGCCGCGATGCTGTCGGGCGACAGCGGCAAGGTGATTCTCGACTGGACCGTCTGAGCGCGCACCGCCGCGCGCCGGCCCGCCGGGGCTCGCGCGCGGCGGTGCCGCGCCGCTTCACGCGGGTTGTCTCCTCTTTCCCACTCCTACCGCCCCGCCGCCATCGTCAGCTGTTCGACGATCGGCCCGAGCGCGAGCACCGGCAGATAGGTCAGCGCCGCCATCAGCATGATCGTGCCGATCAGCAGGCAAACGAACAGCGGCCCATGCGTCGGCAACGTGCCGGCGCCCGCCGTGCGCCGCACCTTCGCCCCCAGCGACCCCGCCAGCGCGAGCACGGGCACGATCGCCGCGAAGCGCCCGAACCACATCGCCGCGGCCAGCATCGCGTTGTAGTAGCCCGTATTCGCGGAGAGCCCCGCAAACGCGCTGCCGTTATTGTTGGCCGCCGACGAGAACGCATACAGCATCTCGCTCAGGCCATGCGCGCCGGGATTGGCGACGCCCGCGACGCCCGCCGGCAGCAGCGCGGAGATCGCCGTGCCGGCCAGGACCAGGAGCGGCGGCGCGAGCAGCGCGATCGCGACCATCTTCATGTCGAACGCGTCGATCTTCTTGCCGAGATACTCCGGCGCGCGGCCGATCATCAGACCCGCGACGAACACGGCAAGCAGCGCGTGGATCAGCATGCCGAACAATCCGGAACCGGGGCCGCCGAACACCACCTCGCCCGTCTGCATCATCACCATCGGCACGAGCCCGCCGAGCGGCGTGAACGAATCGTGCATCGCGTTGACCGCGCCGTCGCCGCTGCCCGTCGTCACGGTGGCATACAGCGCCGAGGATACGATGCCGAAGCGCGTTTCCTTGCCTTCCATGTTGCCGCCCGGATTGCGTGCGGACGCGTGCGCGTCGATGCCCGGCACGGCAAGCTGCGCGCTGCCCGCCTGTTCGGCGCGGATCGTCAGCGCGGACATCGCGACGAGGATCGCGAGCATCGCCGCGTAGATCGCCCAGCCCTGCCGCCGGTCGCCGACCATCGCGCCGAACGTGTAGCAGAGGCCGGCGGGGATCAGCACGAGCGCGAGCATCTGCAGGAAATTGCTGAACGGCGTCGGGTTCTCGTACGGGTGCGCGGAATTGGCGTTGAAGAAGCCGCCGCCGTCTCCGCTCAGGATCTTGATCGATTCCTGCGACGCGACCGGCCCCATCGGCAGGGTCTGCTGGCGACGCGTGATCGCGCGGATCAGCGGGCGGCCCGCCGCGTCATGCGCGGGCGCGCCGCGCGCGTCGAGCTGCGGCGCCTGCCACGTGACGGGCTGCACGGTTTGCGCGACGCGATAGTCGTCGAAGTTCTGGATCGTGCCTTGCGCGATGAAGGCGGCGGCAAACAGCGCGGACAGCGGGATCAGGATGTATAGCGTGGCACGCGTCAGGTCGACCCACAGGTTGCCAACGGTGCGCGCGTCGCGGCGGGCAAATGCGCGGATCAGCGCGAACAGCACGGCGATTCCGGTGGCCGCGGACAGGAAGCTCTGTACCGCGATGCCGGCCATCTGGCTGAGGTAGCTGAGGGTGGTTTCGCCGGCGTAGCCTTGCCAACTGGTGTTGGTGACGAAGCTGACCGCCGTGTTGAAGGCGGAATCGGCGCTGACGGCGGGGAACGCCTGGGGATTGAGGGGCAGCGCGCCCTGGATGCGTTGCAGCGCGTAGAGCGCGACCGCGCCCAGCAGGTTGAACAGCAGTACGGCGACCGCGTAGGTCTTCCAGCTCATTCCGGCATCCGGATCGATGCCCGCGGCGCGATAGATGGCCCGTTCGACGGGCCGTCCCATTCGGACCGGCCACCGCGGGTCGCCTTCCGCGACACGCGCCATGTAAAGGCCGAGCGGCTTGACGAGCAGCGTCAGCACGACGACGAAGCTCCCGACTTGCAGTACGGCGTTCGGCCACATCAGGCATTCCTCCTGCGGCGGCCCTCTGACCGGGGCCGTGGGCTCACAGCTGTATTGCAGCGCATGGAAAGTCAAATCGAAGGAAAGAGTGGCGCGGCCCGCGTAAACAAACCGTCAAGATGGCCGTCCGGCTGTTTGCCACGTGCGCGCGCAACCTGCCGCGCATCACGCGTCGAGCAACTGCGGGTTCAGCTCGATGTTCAGGATCACGAGCCAGCGCCTCGGGCAATGCGCATCGATCACGGGCTCGGCATCGGGCGTCCGGCGCGTGCCGAGATACCCCTTTGTCTTCGCGTCGAGATATGCGCGTCGCGCGTCGGCCTGCAGCCAGAAGCTGACGAGCGCGCACGTGGCGAAGTTGAACAGCAGCGCGACGCCGGATTCCAGCGCGCCGCCGACGAGGTTCGCCAGAACGGCGAATGCGATGGTCATCAGCTGACTGACGCCGAGCGTGACGAGCACCACCTTGACGAGACCGCGGATGCGCATCGCCGCGCGCAACTGCGCGGCGCGTTGCGTGTCCTTGCGTTCGGGCGCCGGCGGCCGGTCGCGCGGGTCGCTGGGGGTCATGCCGCGCGGCTGTAAGGCGTGTGGGCGAGCGTGAGCTGGCGCGACCATGCGGCGAGCGACGGCGCGGCGAGCGCCGGCTTGCTCAGGATCGCGCTGTCGTAACCCTTGCCGGCGAAGCGGATGATGTCGACGACGCGGAAGCCCTGCCGGCTGTAGAAATCGATCAGATGCGCGGCCGGCTGGGGCGTGTCGAGCGCGAGGCGGCCATAGCCGCGCGTCGCGGCCCAGTGCCCGGCGAAGGCGAGCATCGATTGGCCGATGCCGCGCCCCTGCCAGACCGGATCGACGCCCAGCTGGCGGATGGTCGCGACATGACTGCGGCGATAGAGATCGCAGGCCGAGGCGGTATCGCGCGCATGCAGCGTCATCGTCGCGACCAGATGGCCCTTGCATACTGCGACGAAGCAGTCGCCGGCGAGTGCGCGCTGACGCGTGACGGCCGCGGGCTGATCGACGCACGGGCAGTTCAGACCCATCTGGCCGAGCCGCGCGAAGGCGCGATGCAGCAGCGCCGTCAGCGCGTCATAGGAGTCGTGGGCTGGATCGAAGCGCCTCAGCACGACGCGTCCGTCGACCTGCTTCGCGCAGGCGAAGTGGGCGGGTCGGCCGGTTGCCGCTGCTTGCTTTTGCATGACATTCCCCTAAACCTCATCGGTTGCCCGAAGTGTAGGGAGTCGCGCCGAGGCCTTTCAAGCAAAAATGTCGTAAAAAATCGCGGCGCCCGGGCTGCCGGACGCCGTCACGACGCGGGCGGCGCGTCCTTGACGAACTCCGCCTCGATGCGTACCCGCACGTCGTCGCTGACGGCGGGATACCAGGTCGTCACGCCGAACTGCGCGCGGCTGAACGACCCGCTCGCGGAAAAGCCGAGCGTGTCCTGCCGTGTCAGCGGATTGCGGCCGTAACCGTTGAACGTCACGGCGAGCGTGACCGGGTGCGTCGTGCCGCGGATGGTGAGATTGCCGGCCAGCGTGCCCTGTGCGTCGCCCGTGCGGACGAAGCGAGTGCTCTCGAAGCGGATCTCGGGCGCATGTACCGCGTCGAGCGCGTCGCTGCCGGCCACGAGCCGGTCGAGCAGCGGTACGTTGGTGTCGATGCTCGACGCGTCGATCGCGGCCGTCACGGCGCTGTCGCCGAGCCCGCCCGCGCGCCAGTCGAGTTGCGCGCTCGCACGGTCGAAGCGCATCGTGAAGCGCGAATACTTGAAGTGCCCGACGTCGAACACGATGCTCCAGTGATGCGGGTCCAGCGCATAGCGGCCCGCCGGGATGGCCGCCTCCGCCGTCGTCACCTGATGCGTGACCACGCGCAGCGGCGTGCACGCCGCCACTCCCGCCGCTATCGCGACGGCGCACGCGGCGCCTGCGATCCATCGTCGTTGCATCATCGGCCAGCCCTCGTCAGCATGTGCGCGAACGATAGCGCAACGCACCATGCTTGACAAAGGAGAATGATCGTTCTACCTTACGCTCATGAACTCGACTGACGACACCCTTTCCCCATCCGGCGCGCGCGATCGTCTGCTCGATGCCGCCGAAACGCTGATCTACGCGGGCGGCATCCATGCGACGGGCGTCGATTCCATCGTCAAGCTGTCCGGCGCGGCGCGCAAGAGCTTCTATGCGCACTTCGAATCGAAGGAAGCGCTGGTGGCGGCGGCGCTGGAGCGTCGCGACGAACGCTGGATGACGTGGTTCGTCGAGGGGACGCTGGCATGCGGCAACACGCCGCGCGCGCGGCTGCTCGGCATGTTCGACGTCTTGCGCGAGTGGTTCGGGCGACCGGATTTTCACGGCTGCGCGTTCCTGAATGCATCGGGAGAAATCGCCGCGCCGGACGATCCGATTCGGGTGGTCGCGCGTGAACACAAGGCGCGGCTGCTCGGGTTCGTGCGCGAGCAGTGCGATGCGCTCGCGACGTCCGGCGGCGTGAATCGCAAGGCGGTCGCGCGGCTTGCGCGTCAGTGGCTGGTGCTGATCGACGGCGCGATCGGCGTGGCGCTCGTGAGCGGCGACGCCTCGGCGGCGCGCGACGCGCGGGCGGCGGCCGAGCTGCTGCTCGACGCCGCGGCATCCGGTTCGGCCTGAGCTCGCGCGGTCGGCAGAGGCATCCGGCTTCCGAATCAAAATATTAGGTTTCCTAACCTGACGGACGCGCGTCGCGCGTCCGTCGGCCTGCTCCTTCTTTCATCGGAGAATACGATGTCCCAGTCAGCTGAAGTCCGCCCGCCCGTCCCGCCGTTCACGCGCGACACCGCGATCCAGAAGGTGCGGGCCGCCGAGGACGGATGGAATACGCGCGACCCCGAGCGCGTCTCGCTCGCCTATACGCCGGACAGCAAGTGGCGCAATCGGGCGGAGTTCGTCACGGGCCGCGCGGAGATCGTCGGCCTGTTGCAACGCAAATGGAACCGTGAGCTGGATTACCGGCTCATCAAGGAGCTGTGGGCGTTTACCGGCAATCGTATCGCGGTGCGGTTTGCGTACGAATGGCACGACGATGCCGGCAACTGGTTCCGGTCCTACGGCAACGAGAACTGGGCTTTCGACGAGAACGGTCTGATGGCGCATCGGCATGCGTGCATCAACGATCTGCCGATTCGCGAGGCGGACCGCCTGTTCCGCTGGCCGCTCGGTCGCCGCCCGGATGCGCATCCGGGCTTGTCGGACCTGGGGCTGTAAGCGGAGCGGGTTCAGCCGCGCCGGGCGATATCGCGTTCCAGCCGGCCGAGGCGGACCACGGTGACGCCCGGACGCAATTGACGCAGCGACGGCATCACCAGCACGCAATCCGGATATGGCGTCCGCACGGGGGCGCCGTCCGACCAGCCGATGATCGTGCCCGCGTCGGCAAAATGCTCGAGGCCGGTGTACGCGCCGGCGAAACGAAAGTCGAGACTATGCGCGACGACGGGCTCCGTCACTTGCACGATCCGCATCGCATCGGGCGGTGGCAGGAACCAGTCCGCCGGCAGGTCGTCGCGATCGAGCACGCCGGTGGCCGCCAGGAAGCGCGCGGTGCTGTCGCGCGCGACGGCGACGGCCCGCGCCTCCCAATGCTGGCCGCACTCGATCAGCAGCGCGTTCTTGTCGCCGGCGGGATCGCCGAAGCCGCCGTAGTCGCGCATCCGGGTGCCTTCGGGATGGCCCGCATCGCGGATCACGGTGGCCGGCGCGCCGACCTCCACGGCGAACGCCGTCCCCTTGTCGAGCGGCCCGGCCACGATCAGCGGCGCGCTGCGTTCGTGCATCGAGTGCAGATCGAGCAGCCTGTCGGCCGCGTCGACGAACGGCCGCAGCGCGCGGGCTCGGGTCAGCTCGACAGACTGCCGCGACAGGTCGTCGAGCAGCGCGGGCGTCCACACGCGATTGAAATCCTGATCGACGAAGCGGGCGGCATCCGGCCGCTCGGGATCGAAGCGCCGGTACGCGGCGACGTTGGCGAACGAGAGGACCAGCGAGCCTCGCCGCGGCCGCACCGCGCTTTTCAGCAGCGCGTCGACGACGATCGCGCCGCATACCTCATTGCCGTGGGTCAACGCATTGACCATCGCGCTCGGCCCGGGCACGCCGGAATCGAAGCGATAAACGTGCTCGACGCCGGTATTGCCGACGCGATGCGGTTCGAGATCGGGGAAGTCGACTTCGATCGGATAGTGAGGGAATACGGGAGCCAATGCGTTCATGGTGAGCTTTTTCGGGAGCAGGAAAACGGGCTCAGTCTAGATCAGCTTCGCATCGGAGGGGCAACGGATCGGCAGGAACTTGCGTGGGCCACGGTGCGTTGCCCTGCGACCGTGGTCCGCGTTTCGGCGCGGCCGGATCTCAGGCCAGCAGCCGCGCGGCAATCGCCTCGCCGACTTCCCGCGTGGATGCCTGTCCGCCGAGGTCGCCGGTGCGCGGGCCGTGCTGGAGCACCTGCTCGATCGCGCCGACGATCGCGTCGTGTGCGTCGCGCTCGCGGCCTGCTCCGTTGCCGAGGAAATCGATCATCATCGCGGCCGACCAGATCATCGCGATCGGATTCGCGACATGGCGGCCGGCGATATCCGGCGCGGAACCGTGCACCGGCTCGAACAGCGATGGAAATGCGCGTTCCGGGTTCAGGTTCGCCGACGGCGCGATCCCGATCGTCCCGGTGCAGGCCGGACCGAGATCGGACAGGATGTCGCCGAACAGGTTGGAGGCGACGACCACGTCGAAGCGGTCGGGTTGCAGCACGAAACGCGCGCACAGGATGTCGATGTGCTGCTTGTTCCAGTCGACGTCGGGATAGCGCTCGGCCATCTCGGCCGCCCGCGCGTCCCACCAGGGCATGCTGAGCGCGATCCCGTTGCTCTTGGTCGCGACCGTGAGCTGCTTCGCGCGTCGCTGCGCGAGCTCGAATGCGAACCTCAGCACGCGTTCGGTGCCGTGCCGCGTGAACACCGATTCCTGCACGACGAACTCGCGCTCGGTGCCTTCGAACATCGTGCCGCCGATCGACGAATACTCGCCTTCGGTGTTTTCGCGGACGATCATGAAGTCGATGTCGCCCGCCCGGCGGCCCGCGAGCGGGCTCGGCACGCCGTCGAACAGCCGGGCCGGGCGCAGGTTGATGTACTGGTCGAATTCGCGGCGGAACTTGAGCAGCGAGCCCCACAGCGAAATGTGATCGGGCACCGTTGCGGGCCAGCCCACCGCACCGAACAGGATCGCATCCATGCCGGCGAGTTGCGCCTTCCAGTCGTCGGGCATCATCCGGCCGTGCTGCGCGTAGTAGTCGCAGCTGGCCCATTCGATCGGCGTGCAGTCGAAGCGGATGCCGAAGCGGCGGGTCACCGCATCGAGCGCGCGCAACCCTTCGGGCATCACTTCGCGGCCGATGCCGTCGCCGGGAATGACGGCGATCCTGTAAACCTTCTCGCTCATGCTGTTCTCCTCTGTGCGCGGACGCGCGCTGGATGGACAAGGGCGCCGCCGGACCGGGCGCCGGACTCGTTGCAGACATTCTATTTATTTCCAACAGGATTAGAATCGGTAATCCGGTTAATCGACTTTTCACGAATCGTGAATAAATCACCGAACCTCGACGATCTGCGCGTGTTCAGCCTGGTGGTGCGGCTCGCGAGCTTCAGCGCGGCGGCGGAACAGCTCGCCGTGTCGCCGGCCTACGTGAGCAAGCGCGTCGCGCTGCTCGAGGCGCAGCTCGGCACGCGGCTGCTGCATCGTTCGACACGCCGCGTCGCGGTGACGGAGGCGGGCGAGCGGGTGTATGCGTGGGCCGAGAAGATCCTCGACGACGTCGATCATCTGGTCGAGGACGTATCGACCACGCGCAGCGTGCCGCGCGGCACGCTGCGCCTGTCGAGCAGCTTCGGCTTCGGACGGCACGTGGTGGCGCCCGCGCTGCTCGAATTCAGCGCACGCTATCCGCAGCTCAACGTGCGGCTCGATCTGTTCGACCGGCTCGTCGACGTGGCGGGCGAAGGCTTCGATCTCGACATCCGGATCGGCGACGACATCGCCGAACACCTGATCGCCAAACGCCTCGCGACCAACTATCGGGTGCTGTGCGCATCGCCCGACTATCTCGCGCGGCACGGCGCGCCGCGTCAGCTCGCGGATCTCGCCTCGCATCAGTGTCTCGCGATCAAGGAGCGCGACCATCCGCTCGGCGTCTGGCGACTGACGGTGCGCGGCGAGACGTCGAGCGTGAAGGTAGGCGGCGCGCTGTCGACCAATCATGGCGAAGTGGCCGTACAGTGGGCGCTTGCGGGGCGCGGGATCGTGCTGCGCTCGATCTGGGAAGCCGGGCCGCTGCTCGCGAGCGGCGCGCTGCAGCGGGTGCTGCCCGACGCGAGCCAGCCGGCGAACATCTGGGCCGTGTATCCGGCGCGGCTCGCGGCGTCGGCGAAGGTCCGGGTGTGCGTCGACTTTCTCGCGGAGGCGTTCGCGCACTGGAGCGCGCCGGCGAGCGACGGATAGCCGTGGGCCGGTGCGGCATGCCGCGTGTCGGCGCTTGCCGGCATCGAGTGAATCGGATTCGCATGAAGGAGAGACGCACATGGGCGATCTGTCGAAGCGGATGTGGGGCGCGCAGGCCCGGTTCCTCGCGCTGTTCGCGGCGATGCTCTTCGTATCGGCCGGATCGCTGCGCTACTGGCAGGGCTGGCTGTATTGGCTCGTGTTCGCCGGCTGTACGTCGTGGATCGCGCGTGATCTGCTCGCGCACGATCCGGGGCTGGTCGAACGCCGGATGAAGGTCGGCGTGAAGGCGGAACGCGAGTTCAATCAGAAAATCATCCTCGGCGTCGCGAGCGTCGCATGCGCGGGCCTCGTGCTCGCAATGGGGCTCGAATGGCGCGTCACCCGCACGCCGCTGAACTGGCCCGCCGTGCTGATCGGCAATGCGCTCGTGATCGCGGGCTTCGTGTCCTGCTTTTACGTGCTGCGCGAAAATCATTTCGCATCGAGCATCATCGAGGTCACGCACGAGCAGACCGTGATCGCGTCCGGTCCTTATGCGCGGGTCCGGCATCCGATGTATGCGGCGGCAATGGTGATATTTTTCGGGAGCCCGCTCGCGACGCAATCGTTCTGGGCGCTGGCGTTCGCGGTCGTGCTGGCCGCGACGATCGTCGCGCGGCTGCTCGACGAGGAGCGTTACCTGAAAACGCATCTCGCCGGATATGACGCGTACTGCGCGAAGGTGCGCTGGCGGCTCGTGCCGCACGTATGGTGAGCGCGCGTACCGCGCGGCCGCACCGCTGCGGCGGGAGCGGCCGGCACGGCGGCGGCGAACTGTCTCTGTGCGTGCCGCGGCATGTCCTCTAGAATCGATCGCTCCTCCTTCAAGGATGCCCCCACATGCTGAAAATCTTCGGTAAGGCGCCGTCCATCAACGTTCGCAAGGTGCTGTGGACCTGCGCCGAATTGCAGCTCGAGTTCGAGCGCGAAGATTGGGGCGCGGGCTTCCAGTCGACGCAGACGCCCGATTTTCTCGCATTGAATCCGAACGGCCTCGTGCCGGTCATCCAGGATGACGATTTCGTGATGTGGGAGTCGAACGCGATCATCCGCTATCTGGTCGCGCAGTACGACGGCGCGCACCTGTATCCCGCCGAACCGCGCGCTCGGGCGCGCATCGACCAGTGGCTCGACTGGCAGGCGACCGACCTGAACCGCGCGTGGAGCTATGCGTTCCTCGCGCTGGTCCGCAAGCAGCCGACCCACCAGAATGCCGACGAGATTCATGCGTCGTGCCGGAACTGGACCCGACATATCGCGATCCTGGACGCGCAGCTCGAAGCGACCGGTGCGTTCGTCGCGGGCGCGGCGTTCACCTTGGCGGATATTCCGATCGCGCTGTCGGTCAATCGCTGGTTCGGCACGCCGTTCGATAAGCCCGATTTTCCGGCGGTCTCCGCCTATTTCGACAGCCTCGCCGAGCGGCCGGGCTACGAAGAGTACTGCCGCAACGGTTTGCCGTGATGGGTATCGAGGCCGATCGATGCACGGTGTGTGCCGGTGGTGCCGGCGGCTTGCGGGTCGACCGCCGGCTTGCGTGGCGAAATGCGCGGCCCCGAGCGGCGGCCGGGCGGCGCGACGCGGGCCGTCGTTCGACCGGCTCCCGAAGGGCGGTTGCGCCGGGGCATGGTGTGCCGTGAGCGGATCGCTGCGCGTTCCGGCGGGTTCCACGTATTCCCTTTTATTGCTGCGAGATCTAGATGACGTCGCATCACGCTGTTCCTCGATCCGCCGGCGTGCCGATTTTCCAGGTCGATGCGTTCGCGAGCCGCCGCTTCGCCGGCAATCCGGCGGCCGTCATGCTGCTCGAAAGTTTTCCGGATGATGCGGTCATGCAGGCGATCGCCGCCGAGAACAATCTCGCCGAAACCGCGTTTGTCGTGCGGGAAGGTGGCGATTACCGGTTGCGCTGGTTCACGCCGAAGGTCGAGGTGCCGCTGTGCGGTCACGCGACGCTCGCCAGCGCGGCGGTCGTGATGGAGCGTGTCGAGCCGGAGCGGACCCGTGTGGTGTTTCATTCGAAGAGCGGTCCGTTGACGGTCGAGCGCACCTCGGCGGGCTACGTGATGAATTTCCCGGTCAGGCATGCGCGGGCCTGCGTGCCGCCGCCGGGGCTGGTCGACGCGCTCGGCGTCGAGCCGCTCGAGGTGCACGTGAACGAATTCAACTATCTCGCGCGCCTGTCGAGCGCACAGGCCGTGCGTGCGCTGACGCCGGATCTGGCGGCGCTGGCCGTGCTCGATCGCAGCGGCGTGATCGTCACGGCGGCGGGTGACGCGGAATTCGATTTCGTGAGCCGCTACTTCGCGCCGGCCAAGGGGGTGCCCGAAGATCCGGTGACGGGCGGCGCTCATTGCATGCTTGGCCCGTACTGGGCGGAGCGGCTGGGAAAGACCGTGTTTCGCGCGTATCAGGCGTCGGCGCGCGGCGGCGAGATACGGTGCCGGGTGATCGGCGAGCGCATCGAACTGGAAGGCGCGTGCGTGTTTTATCTCGAAGGACGCGCGACGTTTTGAGGCGGCGGCGCGCCGCGAGGTGCGAAAGGTGAGGTTTTTCGGGAGCCGTACCGATGCCGACGGGAGGCGCGCGAACCGTTGCCGCGCAGGATGCCGATGCGGCTGTCGGGAAGCGGGTTCGACGTGCGACACCTGCGCCGATCATCCCGCGAGCGCGTTCGACGTCACCGGCTCGGTCGTGCCGGCGCGACGAAACGAACCGTGAACGTTACAGCCGCTGCGCCTTCGCGAGCGTCAGCACACGTTCCCAGCGTTGCGCATCGCGTTTGCCCGTCATCGGCAGCTTCCATTCCGCGCGGTGCGCGTCACGCACCTTCACGACCAGATACCACGCGTCGTTCGCGGCTTCCGCTGCGCAGCCGTTCAGGTCGGTCAGCGTGTAGCGTCCTTCCGCGCCGTCCTGCGACACCCACAGCAGCCCCTTTGTCGCCGACACGCGCAGTTCGCCCCAGCCGTGGCGCAACAGATGCGTCCAGCCATCCTCACGGGTATTCGGCGCGATGTCGCGGCGGCGTCTCAGCCACCACGCGATCAGTGCGATCACCACGGCGGCGGCCACGACAGCCGCGCCGATCGCGGCCGCTTCGCCGAACCGGGCGGCGATCGAATGGAAGGCATACACCGCGCCCCATATCAACGCGGCGAGTATGAGAAAGACGATCAGGATCGGCATGGTGTATTGAGACTGAAAAGAAAACGGCCGGCGCTCCGAAGGGCGCCGGCCGTGGATCGCACCGCTTACCGCATCCGGTGGATGTCGTGCGTGACGAAGCCCGCGTCGTTGTCGGGCAGGGCCAGGCCGTCCTTGACGGAAAGCGTTTTCCGGATGTCCTCGAGCCCGGCCGACCAGTGATCGCGCATCGTCGACAGACCGAACTGGTAGTCCTTGTAGTGCTGCTCGTAGGCCTTCTGCTGATAGATCAGGTGCTGCACGTTGTAGCGCTTGCCGCACGACAGCGCCTCGGCCTGCTGGCACCACGGATCGCTCTTGCGCTGCGCGTCCGGCACCTGGTCGAGCACGCGGCGCAGTACGCTGCGAAAGCGTTGCTCGCGTTGCAGCGTGTCGGTCACGAAGCGCGTCCGGCTCGAATACTGGACGTCCTTGGTGCGCTCGGTGACGTCGTTCATCGTTTCGGGCAGCGGCCCGCGCGCGCTCCACAGATCGACCTGGAACGCGAGCGTATCGCGGCGTGGCGACGCACGCAGCACTTCCATCAGCGGCGTGTTCGAGACGACGCCGCCGTCCCAATAGAACTCGCCGTCGATTTCGACCGGCGGGAACGCGGGGGGCAGCGCGCCCGACGCCATGAAGTGCTCGGGGCGCAGCGTCGTCTTCGTGTTGTCGAAGTAGATGAAGTTGCCCGTGCCGACATTGACCGCGCCGACCGACACGCGCGTCTCGCCCGAATTGATGCGATCGAAATCGCACAGCTTGAGCAGCGTCGTGCGCAGCGCGGACGTGTCGTAGTNGCGTCGTCTTCGTGTTGTCGAAGTAGATGAAGTTGCCCGTGCCGACGTTGACCGCGCCGACCGACACGCGCGTCTCGCCCGAATTGATGCGATCGAAATCGCACAGCTTGAGCAGCGTCGTGCGCAGCGCGGACGTGTCGTAGTAGCTGACCAATTCCGGCGGGTTTGTCGTGCCCGGCAGCGGCGGCGGGAAGCGCGGCACGAAGAAGCCTCGCTGTCCCTGCAGGATGGCGCTCGCCGCCTGGCTCGCGGTGAAGAACGTGCGGACGCTGTCGTGACTGTTGAAGAGCGCGTACTCGAACGCGGCCGGCAGCGCGGGAAAGAACGCCGGCTGGCAGATCGTTTCCCAGAACTCGCGCAGCCGCTCGACGCGCCGCTCCGGCGGATTGCCGG